>NZ_JBFUMY010000012.1:0-310476 GCF_054049135.1 Kitasatospora sp. P5_F3
CACGGCGGTTCGCTGACCCTGATCCGGCCCAGCCTCGGGGACTTCATCGCCGATCGGTCCGAACTGCTCCGACGGGCCGCCGATGTGTTCGAGTGGGTGCGCTCCAAGGCGCTTGAGGTCACCGTAACGGGCCGCTACGCATTGTCCGAAGCCGCCCAGGCCCACAGCGATCTGGAGGCTCGGCGTACCACCGGCAAGCTGCTCGTCATACCCGATGCGGCCGCTATCGGACGCCGCGAGGAGACGCAGAGCTGATCGCGGGTGACGAGGTCGGGGATCTTGGAGACTGAGATGTCGACGGCATGGCCGACCGTCCACAACCTCCCGGGACGGAGCACCTAGCGCTTTTCGAAGAGCTGGAGTGTCTTGGTTCGGCGGGCGTCGAGACGCTGGGACACGGGCTCGGGGAAGCGGATTCCCTCGTAGTAGTTGCCGACCTTGGTCTGGTCGTGACACACCGGGGCAGGACCGCGGTAGCGGCCGATGCAAGGGAGAACGGCGTTAGCTGTCTCCCAGCAACGGAAGATCCCGCTACTCAACTCCTGCCGGCACCCCGGAGAGATCGAAGGACGCAGGACGGCCAGCGGAACCGTGACGTCACGTTCGACGTCACCCACGGCCAGAAGGACCCCAAGGCCGGGAACATCATCCGCGGTTGACGTCCCCTCCCACGTTTCTCTGCAGTCAAGAGCTGCCCGCCCGCCTTGCCGAGGGGTGAGGGTACCCGCAACTCACACGCCGGTCCCGCTCCTGAGCCGCGCCTTCTCGAATTCGGACACCGGGTCGCCTCCGACGCTCCAGGGCCAGGCCGCGACTATGCCGTTGATCGCCTCGAAGACCGGACGGGCCTCGCCTCGCCGCTCGGCGGCCACCAGCGCGTAGGCCAGCAGATTCAGGTCCGCGAGGGCCGCCGCGTGGTGGAAGAACCCGGGCTGGGCCCAGATGTGTGCCGCACGGTCGAGGGCCTGGGCGGCCGATCCGCGCGACCAGTGGTGGCGTGCCAGCAGCGCCTCGACTCCGCCCCGGGTGAGGACGGATTGGTACTGCAGAACCTGGGCGGTGAGCTCGGTGGCCGCGCAGGGCGCGTTCGCGGGAGTGCGGGCGCGGACCGCTTCGACGAAGTCCAGTACCTGGATGCGCGATCCCATCTCCTCCCGCCCCAGATAACGCAGCATGCCCAGGTGCGCCTCGCGGTTCCAGCGGTCGCGGGCCACTACCTCGTTCAACAGACCGAACACCTCCGGCTGGCTGCGGCGCTCCAGCCGTGACAGGCCCAGCAGGACCACCCAGGGAGTGGGGTCCTCCGGCGCCAGTTCGGCGGCGCGTAGACAGCTGTCGGCAATGCCGGCCGCGTCCTCCAGAGACCCCCGGGAGCGTCCGCGTTCGAGCTGCGCCCATGCGGACAGAACGAGCGCGCTCGCGTTGCGCGGCTCACGAGCGGCCCAGGCACGGGGCCCGTGCGATTCGGACAGGTGGTAGGCCAGCACGGAGAGCTGGTGCGTGCGGCGGTCCCAGTCGGCCCGGCTCTGGTCCAGGAGGCGCGATACCTGGGCCATGAACAGGTCCATCGTCCCGATTGTGCCCGTACTTGCCGTCGCCTGGAGGGACTTCAGCAGCCGGCCGAGGGCAGCGTCGTCGAACTCCAGGACAACACGTGCCCGCCTGCGGCGACTTGAGAGAAAGGCCATGCACGGAGGCTAGAGGTGACGAGCCGTGACGCAAGGTGTGCACCGAGATCGTTATCAATTCCATCTGCAATCGAGCCGTTACCTGCCGGTACGTGAGACGAGGCGCGTTGCGCGATGGTCGGCTGTGCCGGGTGCTGTACCGGGATGTGCATCAAGGGCCTGGCCCACGCCGACGACCTCCAGTTGAGGACCGTGCTCTGTAGCCGTCGCTGCAGTTCACAGACGGGCGGCGACCTGCGGCCCGTACCGCTCGACACAAAAACGTGACAACCCGGCCGCGAATGCCTCGATGCTGCGCAGCGCGTAGTGCCCGGCGTCCCACGCCGCGTGCAGGTGGATCTGCAGCGGTTCGCCCGTGCTGTCGAGGATCAGCAGCGGGTGCAGGTCGAAGCGGGGATCGTCGGAGACCACCGCGACACCATGGCCCGAAGCCGCCATGGCCTGTGCGACGTGCGGGGTGTCGCATTCGAGCACGATGTCGTACGAGGCGTCCGCATCCTGCACGGCGTGGTCCAGGATGCGGCGGGTGCCATGTGCCGGGGTGAGGACGATGAGGGGCTTCGCGGCAAGTTCCCTGATGGTGACGTCATCGCGGTCCGCCCAGGGATGGTCGGCACGGACGTAGGCCCACAGCGGCAGGCGGGCCACCGGGGCCCCGGCGAAACGGTGCCTGGGAGGTGCCGAGGAGATGGCTACATCGGCGCCACCCGCAAGGGCCTGGTAGGCACGTGCCGGACTCTCGGCCTGCACGGTGACGAGCGGATCCTCCGGCCCCCAGGTGGCCAGGAACGGCGCGATCACGTCGGTGATGGTGGTGAGCGGCGCCGCCACGGTGATCCGCATGGCACGACCGGCAGCCAGCGCACCGACTGCGGCCTCGGCGGCGTCCGCCCGGGCGACCAGGTCGCGGGCCAGGGGAAGAAAGCGCCGCCCGCCCGCCGTCAGGACCATCTGCTTGCCGCCGCGATCGAAGAGCGTCATCCCCAAGGACCCTTCCAGGCCGCGCAGTTGGCGCGACAGTGAAGGCTGGGCGACGCGGACCACCTCGGCAGCCTTGGTGACGGAACCGGTCTCCACGATGGTCAGGAAGTAGCGCAGCACTCGAATTTCCATGGCGTGGTCCCTCGGGCGACGGAGGAGGCACGACACCTTCATGCCTCAAAGGCATGATAATAAACCCTTCCAAGTATTTGAGGCTATGGCTGACTGGACGCATTCTTATCTCACCGGAACTTCTGGTTACCGGCACCCGAATCTTCGCCGACTTCTCCTCGTAGAACCCTCCCTTCGATTGGCTGGTGTCCCCCATGGCCCGCCCCCTGCCCCTGATCCTCGCCCAGGCGCCCGGCCGCCCGGCCGACGACCTCGCAGGCTTTGCCGCCGACGTGGAGCGGCGCGTGAAATTCCACGCCCCCGGCGCCCTCGTCGTCTACCCCGAACTGCACCTCGGCGAGAGCGCCCCCGGCATCCCGGCCGCCCCGGAGCAGGCCGCCGAGCCGCTCGACGGCAAACGCGATGCGGTCTTCGCCGAGCTCGCGGGGGATCTGGGCATCTGGCTGGTACCCGGCAGCGTCTACGAGCAAGGCACCAGCGACCACGTCCACAACACGACACCGGTCTATTCACCACAGGGTGAGCGCATCGCCGCGTACCGCAAGATCTGCCCGTGGCGCCCCTACGAGACGACCACACCCGGCAACCGGTTCGAGGTCGTCGACCTCGCCGGGGTCGGCCGCATCGGACTGTCCATCTGCTACGACACCTGGTTCCCGGAGATCTCCCGCCATCTGGCCTGGATGGGCGCAGAGCTGATCGTCAACGTGGTCCGCACCCCGACGAGCGACCGCGCGCAGGAACTCGTCCTCAACCGCGCCAACGCCATCACCAACCAGGTCTTCGTCGCCAGCGTCAACTCCGCCGCCCCATCCGGGACCGGCCGCAGCCTCGTCATCGACCCGCAGGGCACGGTGCGCGCCGAAACCGTCGACGCCAGCGACACCACCCTCACCGACGTGATCGACCTCGACGAGGTCAGCAACGTCCGCCGCCACGGCACCGCCGGCCTCAACCGGATCTGGGACCAATTCCGCCCCGGCGACCCGGCCCTCGAGCTCCCGCTCTACGGAGGCCGCATCGACCCCGCCACCTGGACCCCCGCCCACACCACCGAGGAGCCCCCGCGATGAACAGCGAGACCGGTAACAGCATGAGACTGAAGGGCGACCTGAGCCTCTTCTCGGTCGTCCTCTTCGGCCTGGCCTACATCTCCCCCGGCATCGTCGTCACGATCTTCGGCGTGGTCGCCGCCACCAGCGACGGCGTGGCCCCCACCGCGTTCGCCGTAGCCACCCTCGCGATGCTGCTCACCGGACTGAGTTACGCGAAGATGGCGCGCGCCGTGCCCGGCGCGGGGTCGGTCTACACCTACGCCCGCAAGATGCTCGACAGCCGCATCGGCTTCCTGTCCGGCTGGGCGATGCTGCTCGACTACTTCTTCATCCCGATGGTCGGCTGGCTGATCACGGCGATCTACTTCCACGCCCAGTTCCCCGCAGTACCCAAGTGGGTCTGGCTGATCGTCTCGGTGGGCCTCACCACCGGCATCAACGTCTTCGGCATGAAACTCGCGGACCGCGTCAACAAGGTCCTCATGTTTGTCGCTCTGGGGTCGCTGACCCTCTTCGCCACCCTGTGTGTCGTCTTCCTCGGCAAGCACGGCTCCTCCGCCCCCGCCACGGACGCCCTGTGGAACTCCGGCACCTCGATCGGCGCGGTCACCGCAGCCGCCGCCATCGCCGCATACTCCTTCCTCGGCTTCGACGCCGTCTCCACCCTGGGCGAGGAAGCCAGGGGCGGGGCCAGGACGATCGGCCGCGCCATCATCGGCTGCGTCATCGCCGCCGGAGTGATCTTCATCGTGCTGTCCTTCGTGATGCAACTGGTCCACCCCGGCGCGAAGTTCGCCGACGTCGACGCGGCCGCCTACCACCTGAAGGTCCAGGTCGGCGGCAAGACGTACGCCGAGATGATCAACTTCGTCACGATCGCCGGATCCATCGCCTCCTGTATCGCCCTGCAAGCCTCCGCCGCCCGCCTCATGTACGTCATGGGACGCGACGGCGCACTGCCCAAGGCCGTCTTCGGAAAACTGTCGGGAAAGACCGGCACGCCCGTCCTGAACCTGCTGCTGACCGCGGCCGCCGGTGTCATCGCCATCAGACTCGACCTGACCACAGCCACCTCGTTCATCAACTTCGGCGCCTTCCTCGGCTTCGCCCTGGTGAACGTCTGCGTGATCGCCCACCTGGTCCGAGAGCGCCGACACGGCCGCACCCCCAACCTCTTCTCGTACCTGGTGATGCCGGCCATCGGCGCCGGCGTCTCCATCTACCTGCTCACGAAGCTCGGTGACGTCGCACTCCAGATCGGCGGCGTATGGCTGGCGATCGGCGTCGTCTACCTGGCCGTCCTGACCAAGGGCTTCCGCCGGCCCGCACCGGAGATGACCTTCGACGACGACATCCCGGCCGCGGACAGAGTCACCACGTAGCTCCCCTCCCTCACTCGGGCTCGTCGTGCGGTGTCGCGACGCCATCACCCGGCCGTACGCCCTCCGAGCTGCCTTTGCCCTGCCTCCAGGGCCGGCTGCGGAGAAGTCGACGGAGGGAAGCGAGTCCATCAGCTCGCACACGGCGAAGCGGATGGCGCGGCGGATCAGACCAGCCGCGTACGCCTCCACCGACACCGGAAAGTGGACCCCTTTGGCGCCGCACCAAGCACAAGAGAGTGTCCGTCCCACGCTTACCTAACGCGCACCACCACCCGTCCTTGAAACCTGTCGCCGGTCGTGAGACCGCCGCCCCGGCCACGAAGCTGGGGCGGCAGCACCGGCAGCAGCCAGTGGGGGAACCCCAGACCCGGAACCGCCCAGGTTGCGGGCAAACGGGCAGCTTGCCTCGGTGACGAGTAGACATGCCCCGACCTCCGGGAAGCACCATGCGCCTCATCAACACCTCCTGCACTGCGCCGCGTCGACCCCTTGCCCTGGCTTCCCAGGTGCACAGCGTCCGCGTAACAGCACCAGCACAGGCCGGATCCGTCGGCCTTCTCAGAGAACGTGCCTCCGCTCTCTTCGCCGCCTGGGCAATGAGCGCCGACGCCCAGGCCACCGCGAAACTGGTGATCAGCGAGCTCTTGACCAACGCGGTGCTGCACGGACACGACGTGATGACGCTCGCGATCGCTCGCACCGGCCCGACGCTGGAGATAACAGTTACCGATCACGGGCAGCCCAAAACGGCCACCGCGCCCACTGACCCCGACGAGCACGGCCGCGGGCTGGCCATCGTCGCGGCTGTTACTCATGACCTGCAGATCGATGAGACGCCACGAGGCTGGCGAACTCAAGCACGCATGAAACTCGATTCCTAGTGGTCGGCCCCGGAAATCCTTCAGGGGTGACGTGAGGGTACGAGCCGCCCTGAGCCGTGATCAGTGTCATAGTGCCACCTGAGCCACGTTTGCCCTGCGGTTCGCAGCCTGCCATGGGTAGTTTCTGCACGTCAGCCGTGACCGTGCGTCCCCAACGTCGAGTCACGCACCGAGTTGTGCACGGATGAGCGTGTCGAGTCGCCGCCATGCCGGGGACCAGGCATTGACCGTCCCCTGCACGAGGGCCGGGATCTGGGGGTCCGCATTTCTGCCCGGGCAGGAAGCTGGTCGTCAGGTAACCATTGGCGCGCTCGACCAGGCCCTTCGCCCCCGGATCGCGGGGCCGCCGGCTCCCTGGTGACGGGTCAGGTCCGCGCCTACGACCTGCTGCGGACGCTCGGCCGCGAGGGCCGCCTGACCCAGCTCAGGCAGGTGTTCATGGAGTACGGGCGGATCGCCAAGACCCTGCACCTGTTGCGAGTGGTCGACCCGGTGGATGGCGCCTACCGGAGGCAGATGAGCCGCCAGCTCACCGTCCAGGAGTCCCACCGCAAGCTCGCCCGCGACATCTGCCACGGCAGGCGCGGGCAGATCATGCAGGCGTACCACGATAGCCAGGAGAATCAACTCGGCTCGCTCGGCCTGGTGTTGAACGCCGCCGTGCTGTGGACGACCCGCTACTTGGACGCCGCCGTCGCCGCGCTGCGTGAGCTGCCCGCCGAGCAGCGCGAGCACGCCGGCCTGGACCAGGACGTTGCCCGGCTGTCCCCGCTCCGCCACGCGAACCTCAACGTGCTGGGCCGATACAGCTTCCGGGCCTCCAGCCCGGCCGGCGGGGAGCTGCGGCCCTGCGCAACCCGGCCACGGACTCGGGCGACAACGAACCCACCGAGGACTGACCCTCCTCCCCGGGCCCTGTGCCGAACGGGCTCAGGAATGCGTGCGGCTGTACGAGCGCTGTCGGATCGACCCGCGTCGCATGCGCCGAGGCGATTTCAGGCCGTGACTTGGGGCTCGGCCGGGCTGAGGTAGCGCACGGAGGTCTGGTCGGCGTGCGGGGCGAGCAGACCCTGCAGTTCCTCTGCCGCGGTCTTGAGGAGGTGGCCGTCTCGTGTGGCGTGGAGGGTTTCGAGGACGAAGGCGACGTGGGTGGAGTTCTCGGTGACGCGGGTGCGGTGGGCGTCGCGGTGGTTCCAGTGGCGGGTCAGGACATCGGTGGTGTCGGTGTAGATGATCTCGCCGGGCTTCGGGTGTTCGATGGTGTCGGGTTCGCCGAGCGGGGTGAAGGTCTCGGTGCCGTCCGCGTGGCGGATGAGGACGTCGTCAGTGACCTGGTCGAGGTCGAAGGCGCCGGCAGGCAGGGCGTGGCGGACGGAGATCGCGTTGTAGGAGTCGACAGCCGGGTTGATGCGCGGCAGGGTTCCCTTCTTGGTGAGGCGACGGCCGAGGGCGTCGACGCTGGGGCGGATGCGGCGGGGGTTGGTGCCGAAGGAGCGGTAGGCGGTGTGCCAGGCCTCGATGCGGGGGTCGGTCTCGTCGGCGGGGTGCCAGGTGCCGTCGGCGAGCTTGCGCTCCAGTTCGTCCAGGGCAGCGGCGGTGTCGGGCCAGGGTTTGTGGCCGCGCACGCCGGTGGCGGTGACCAAGGCGATGAGTGTGTCGGGGAAGGCCTCGGTGACGGCGGAGTCGAGGTGGAAAGCGGTCATGGGCGTAGTTCCGTTCGTCCGGGTGGGTGGGTGGGGGTCAGGGCTTCCAGGTGCCGATGCGGTCCAGGCGACGGAGCTGCTGGCGTGCGGCGGGTGCGTCGAGGCCCAGGCCGCGTTCGGTGAGGTGGTCGGCGACGGCAGTGCGGTGCTCGACGGGCTCCTCGTCGTCGTACTTGAACTTGGCCTGCACGTCGGTGACTTCCAGGCGCAGGCCGCGGATACCGGACAGCATCCGGCCGTACGGGGGCCGGCCGACGGCGACGAGCGCGTAGTCGCCGTCCGGCTGGAAGTGGGCGAGCTGGTGGCGCAGCAGTTCGGCCTTGGCGTCGGGGTCGTCGACGATGCGGGCTCGGCAGGTGAACTGCACTGCGGTGTAGTAGCTGGTGGGGACGCCGTCGTGGGCCGGGGCGCCGGGTTCGGCGCGCCAGGGGCCGGGGATGAAGGCGTAGTCGCCGAAGACGGTGAACAGGACGTTCGGGTCGTGCTCGATCGCCTTCCAGGCCGGATTGGGCCGGGCGAGGTGGATCAGCAGGTCCTGTCCGTTGGGGGCGAAGTGGATGGGGACTGCGATGGGCGGGTGGCCGGGCGGGCCGTTGGCGCTCAGCAGGCCGAAGTCGTGGCCTTCGGCGATCCAGGTCTGCCATTCGGCGTCGTCCAGGCCGGCGTCCCAGGGGTGGACGAGCATGAGGGGTCTCCTTGCGTTCGGCGGTGTGGTGGGCTCGGGCGGGTTCAGGTCAGGGCGAGGAGGCTGACGGCGATGGCTGCGGTGCCCAGGCCGACGAGTTGGCTGCGGTGGATGCGTTCGCCGAGCACGGAACGGGCGAGCAGGACAGTGCCGGCCGGGTAGAGGGCGGTGATCACGGCGACGACGGCGAGGTCTCCACTGCGGGCGGCGAACAGGAACAGCAGGTTCGCCACGGAGTCCAGCACGCCCGCGGCGGCCGACATCGCGTACGCGGGCCGTTCGGAGCCGAGCCTGTGGCGCATCAGGGCGGCGGCGGCCAGGGTGACGGCCGAGGAGACGGCCCGGCCGATGATCAGCGGGGCGACCCCGCTGTCGGACGGCGCCTGGTGCAGGAAGATCAACTGGAGGGCGATGGCGGCGCCCGCACCGAGGGCCAGCAGCAATGCGGTACGCGAGGGGCGCGCCGATCCCGTCCCGGGTCCGGCGCTGGCCAGCACCACCGCCATCAGCGCGAGCGGCAGACCGACCAGTCCGGCAAGGCCCAGGTGCTCGCCCTGCAGCAGGCCCACGCCGACGGGCAGCGCGGCGGACACCAGCGCGGTCACGGGCGAGAGCACGTTCATCGGCCCGATCGCCAGGGTGCGGTACAGCAGGACGAAGGCGACGGCCGAGGCTAGGCCTGATGCGGCGCCCCAACCGAGGGCGCTGGCGCTGAACGAGGCGCCGAGCACCGGCCACAGCAGGAGTTCGGCCGCGAGAGAGGCCGGGGCAGCGATCATCACGGTGCGCAGCACATGGGCCTTGCGGGAGCCGAGGCCGCCGAGGAAGTCGGCGCATCCGTAGGCGAGTGAGCTGCCCAGGGCCAGCAGCAGAGCGATCACGGTTACATCCCTTACTATTCACTGGAACGACCAAACGGTACATCGGATCGACCGGCGGATGCCAACAGACCGACCGTGTAGTGCATTCAAATGGTCCAGTGGAAGGATGGTGCTCAGATGGCCGAAACGGCCGCAGCCCTGCGGACGGTCGCGAACAACGTCAGGGCGGCCCGTGTCCGCGCGGGCCTGTCCCTGGAGGAGCTCAGCCGGCGCGCGCAGGTCAGCAAGGGCGCCCTGGTGGGACTGGAGAAGGCCCAAGGCAACCCCAACCTGGCCACCCTCGTCCGGCTGGCCGACACCCTCGGCGTCTCGGTGTCCGCCCTGATGCAGGGACCGCCCGAAGGCCGCGTCCGCGTCGTGACCGCCGACGCCGTGGCACCCCTGTGGACCGGAGAACGGGGCAGCGAGGCCCGCCTCATGCTGACCACCTCGGGTCCGGCCCCCGTCGAGGTCTGGCGCTGGCAACTCGAGCCGGACGAGGAGTACCCCAGCCACCCCCACCAGGCCGGAGTCGTGGAGACTGTCAGCGTCACCGCCGGCCGGATGATCCTGGTCGTCGACGGCACCGAACACGCCCTCGAAGCCGGGCAGACCGCCACCTTCGACGGCGATGCCCCACACACCTACCGCGGCTCGGGCACCGATACCTGCCACCTGATCATGACGGTTCACCTTCCGCCCGGACCTGCTCCCACCACCTGACTCGCGCCACGCACGCGAAGGCCGCAGCCGTCTCGTCCCGAAACGCGCCCACCCCGCTACTCGGCGCGCGCCACGCGGCTGTGGCCAGGGCGCCGGACGGGCCGGGCAGTCCGGGCTCCTCAGCACCGAGCTGGAGGGCGCCGCCCTTGAGCCGTGCTCGCCGGGGATCACCGGGTACCGCTTCGAGCTGGGCGGGGATACCGGTGTGGCTCACAGATCGAGGAGCCGGAGGTGGCCGAAGGCGGGGATGAGGTCGCGCTCGACGCACGCGGCCTGGCCAACGTATGTGTTCGGCGTCAGGTGCGGCTCCTTCGTGGCGAGCCACTCGCGCAGGTAGCTCGCGACGGTGGTGCGGCGGTTCTCGTAGCCCCCCAGCTCGCCGTCGAGTACAGCCTTCATCTCCCGGGCGGCCCCCGCACGGCTGGCGAAGCCGCCACGTCGACGCGTACGGCCCTTGCCCTCCTCCCAGGCCAGGTCGACGCAGTACGGCCACGACCGGTAGCCCGCCTCCTCCAGCAACCGCACGGACCACGGACTCAACTGCATCCCGTGCCCGTCCGTACAACCACACCGCCGATAGACGGCTGGTCGCTCCCCAGGGCTCTGTGGGCCCTGCCGCTGCATCAGGCGCGCTCCTTAGCGTCGCTCAGGGGCCGCTTGCCGGACGGCTTGGTCCGCGAGGCGCATGGTCGCGGCCATCAGGTCGAGCTTGGCCGCAACGTCCGACCTGGTCACTTCCCACCAGCCTGCCCGGTCGTACATCCACCAGGACTCCCTGTACCTGGTGAAGTCGCGGATCGTCTCGCTCATGTACCAAGCGGTGCCGTCCGCGAAGGCAGCGTCCATGGCAGCGTGGCTGAGGTCGGCCGACATGCTCGGGTCATTGATCACCTTGCTCCCCCTCACGGCCGGATGGTCGGCTGGATGGTGGGGGCTTGCTGCGCCGGTGGCGGTTGCAAGAGCGGCGCCGACTCCACCTGGGGGGCCGGCGCGGTCGCCCTAACGTCCAGGCTCGGCTTGGGCTCCGAACCGGGGCCGCGGGAGGTCACGTCGATACTGCCGAAGTCGCTCGCGAGCTTCGCCCGGATGTCCTCGGCCATGATCTCCCCGCCGAGTTCGACGGCGGCACCGACGACGACGGCTGTGGTGGCGAGTCGGGCGAGGTAGTCGGGGCGCTCTTCGACGCTCACCTCGACCTTGTCCTCATAGCGCTCCGGGTCCTGCCGGTACACCTCCCACTCGACGGTCAGCTGGTCGACCGGCTCACCGCGCTCGGCGACGACGACGATTGCCTCGTAGACCTCTCTGCGGGCCCCTGCCTCGAATGCCTCGGGGTAGAGCCAGGCACTCACTTCCCGGACGTGCTCGGGGTGTTGAAGGAGATCGGCGAGCACGGTGTCCTGACGCTCAAGCCGGAAGTCGACCTGGGCCTCCTGTCCGCTCGTCGGCCGTGCTCGCGGCTCGTACAGCTCGGGGGCAGGCTCGTTGAACTTGGCGGACGGCAGAGTTTGTTCGGCTCGCTGTGCCAGACGGTCGAGCAGCGGGTCGGGCCCACGCTGGCCTGTGGCGGTCGTCCGGAGCCGGTCGACGTGAAGTGCGAGGTCCCGCCGGACGGCGGCTTCTTGGACGAGTCGGGCGTAACTGGCGATGTGGCGGGGCTGCGGCGCAGCGTCGGCAAGCCGTCGGAGGTAGTCGGCACCGACGCCCCGGACGGCGGCCCTCTGGGCGATCAGGTCCGGCATCCGGGTGGCGGATGCGGTCGGGTCGCTGGTTCGCGACTCGATCAGGGCGGTCAGCAGGGCGCGGTTGGTGGGGTGGGCCATCCGGTCCGGGGTCAAGTAGGCGATCTGGTCGAGCCGTTGGGGCTCGCGCAGTGCGGCACCGATCACGGCTTGCTCGGCACGGAGCGCGAGATCGGGGTTGGTCATCTGTTCGTCCTCGACTTCGATCCGGTGGTGGCTTCCCTGTATCGGTGGGCGGCGTCATCGGCGGCGGCCATCCGGGCAGCTGCCTCTTCGAGCCTCTCCAGGAGGTCCTCGTTGGCGACACGCAGCCAGTCGCCGCCCACCTCGACAGCCCACCAGGCATCGGCGAACTTCATGTACTCGGGGATGCCGGGGCTGATCGGCGTGGCGAGGCCGCGGGTGCGCGCGTCGTCCATCTGGGCGGCGGTGAGACGGTCGGGGCTGCCGGATTCGGCAGTGTCCGCGTGGGCGGCCAGCAGTCGGCTGGGAATCCCGGCCCAAGCGTCGGCTTCGGTCCAGCGTTTCTGGAGTTCGGGGGATTCAGCGGCCCGAACTTCCGCTCTGCGGTGCCCAGTTCGGCAAGCCGTGGCATAGACACCGGTCGCGTTCGCCACTACCGCGCGCAGTTCGGCGTGCCAGTAGCGGGCGGCTTGGCCCACCTGCTGGTCCGGGGCGGCTCCGTAGATCTCCTCGCGCCAGACCTTGAGTGCCCACAGCTCCTCGATCAGCCCGGGGTGCTCCGCCCAGCACTGGGGCAACCTCGATTCCACGGCCAGCTCGTAGCGGTCGTGGAGCCAGATCACCCAGTCGCAGAGAGTGGCCCAGGCTGCGACGCGTTCGGGGCCGGTCATGGTGTGCCACTCGACCAGCTGGATCCGAGGGTTCGCCACGGCGGTGGTTGAGCCTGTGTCGGCAGCTGGTGGGCTGTCGGCGCGGCGCTGTCGGAGGGGTCGAATCCGGGCGTGCGGGCGATGCTTGACTCGGCCGATCGGCGTGATCGCGTGCTCGGTCATCTCTGGTCCTGGAGCTGGGCGGGCAGGGTGCGGGTGGCTTCGGGGAAGCCCGGGCACAGGTCGGCGTCCGTGTGCGGCTCGGCGTGGTACCCGCTCCATGCGGGTCGCGGGGTCACGCGGCCACCACCTCGGCTGGGTCGAGCTCGCCCGCGCGGTAGCGCCGGGACCACTCGATGCTCTCTTCGTATGCCTTGCGGTCGGGGCCTTCGTAGTGGCGCTGCATACGGATCTTGGTGATGGGGGTGGTGGCGTGGATGACCAGGGCTTCGCGCTTCTCCTCGTCCAGGGTGCGAATCTCGTCCGGCGTGACGGTCTTGCGGTCCTGGAGGGTGGTCTGCATCGTGGTGCCGTGGCTGCCGCTCTGGTAGGTCGTCAGGGACTCGCGGTAGATGCCGGCCAGCTTGCTGAACTCTTCGAGTTCGTCGCCGCCGAGGCCGCCGAGGGCGACCTTGACGGTGGAGCTGCCCCAGAGCATCTCCGCCCCGTCGCGCCCCCAGACCTTGCGGGCCTGGGCCATGTTCTGGAGCACGGCGACGACGTAGATGCCCGAACCGCCGGCAAAGCTCATCAGGTCGGGCAGGTTGGGCAACGGCGAAACGTTGGCGACCTCGTCCAGCAGGGCGCCCAGTGGCGGGTCGAGTCGGCCGCCGGGTGAGCGGTCGGCGAGGCGTTTGGCGGTGGCGAACACCTCGGAGACGAAGGCGGAGATCAGCGGGGCGAGCGCGGTGGCCTCCTCCTTGTCCACCAGCAGGTAGATGGTGCCGTTGCTCCGCAGCCAGTGCTCGATGTCGATGCCGTTGCCGGCCTTGGGGACGAAGGTGACGCGGGCCCGGGGCGAGAAGAGGGGCGTCAGCGCGGTCTGCACCGTGCTGAACAGGTTCGCCCGGGTCTCACCGGGTTGCCGGTACAGGGCGTCCAGCATCTCGGCTACGCCGGGCTCGGCACGGTGGGATTCGGCGAGCAGCCGGATCGGCTCCTCGACCTGGGGATTGAACGCCCAGCGGAGCACATCCTCCATGCTGCGGCCGGTGATCTCTGCGGCGTGCAGCCACGCGGCCAGCAGGGATGTCGCGGTAGCGCCGAAGAACCCCGCACCGCTGGAGTCGGAGGTCTCGCTCTTGCCGATCTTGACCATCAGGTCCGAGCGTTTCATCGCCTTGCCGAAATCGGCGCAGCCGCTGGCGGGCGACCACTGCACCTGGTCCGGCCACTCGACCATGCCAGTCGGCGCCATTGCCAGGGTCGGGCCGAGGTGGCGTCGGATCAGCGCGGTCGCGTCGAGCACGTCGCCGCGGACGCTGGTGACCAGCATCGGGCCGTGCCACGCCTTGATCCAGGGGATGATCACCTGGCTGGTCTTGCCCTGTCGGGGGGCTGCGAGCATCAGCACGGAGTTCTCGATGCAGACCCACAACAGCATCCCCGCCATGGTCCGGCCGAGCTGCACCGCAACGTCTTCGGGGGTGAACCGGCTGCCCTTGAGGGAGGGCCGGACGATGAGCCCGCGCTTCACGACCGCGTTGGCGGATAGCGTCTTCGACAGCTGCCTCGTAGAGGCGAACCCACGTACGGATCGGCCACGACGCAGACGGCGCAGGGCGAAGGCGCACGCCGTGATCATCGTTGAGGCGACGAACCCGGCGGCGACGGCGAAGCCGACGGGACCGGGCAGGTCTGCGCGGACGGGCTCGGGCCAGGCAACCTTCGGGTCGTCCAGGTGGTGCGGAATCTGCTTGGCGACGGCGAAGGCGTCGCCGAACGGAACGGCGGGCCAGGCGGAGTGCGTGATCAGTCCGGCGACCTGGCCGGTGGCCCAGGTCCCCACGGTGACAGTGACCACCACGATGATCAGCAGAACGATCAGGTAGTCCGCTGGTCCGTCCAGTACCGGCCGCCGGGCGACGGTGGAGTTCGAGGCAGCCACCATCAAACGGCCATTCGCTCGTTCGTGTAGTACAACTGACGCTCGATCGGACTGAGGATGGTCTGGACGACGTGGCTGGAGTTCCTGCCGATCTTCCAGATCGCGCGGCCGATCTGTTCACCGCTCCACGAGGCGATGTGCGCGCACTCAGTGTCGGTCAGGCCGATCGCGTCGCGCGTCATCGCCAGGGGCGCGGTGTCCTGACGCAGGCAGATCCGTACGTCGCAGGACGCGATCAGGTTGCGGGCGATGCTGACTTCTTCGCTGCCCTGGGCGCCGACGGCCTCGAAGTCCGAGAGGCGGTGGGTGCTGAGCACCTGGATGGTGCCCTGTGCGCGGGAGAGCCGGAGGTCGGAGTCGAGCTTGCGGATCATCGCCGGCACGCGCATCGCTCTCCACAGCTCGTCGCGCACGACCAGGCGCACGGGCCCACCGGGCTCGTCGATCGCTGCCTGACCCCAACTCGACACGCAGGCCAGGGTCATGGCCACGGTCTCGTCGCCGCGGCCGTCAATCCGGGACAGGTCGACGGTCTGGATCGGCGCTCCGAAGTCCGGCCTGACGGTGGTGGGGCCGTCGAACAGCCCACTGAGGGAGCCACGGACCATGTTGCCGAGTGCGTCGGCGGCGGGCCGGATCATCTCGCGCAGTTCGCTCACGTCGTCGCCGCGGACGCGCAGGTCCTCGGCCATCTCGGGCAGTGGGTCGCGCAGCAGGGCCCAGACTTGCGGGATCGTCGGGTCAGTGAGGTGGCTGGCGCCGGTGGCTTGGCCGGAGGCGTGCTGGATGGCGAGGGAGAGGGCGGCTTCCTCGGTGGGCGTCAGGTTGCGGCCAAGTCGCATGACCAGCAGGGAGGAGAGCAGGGTGATGCGTCGACGGTGGACTTCGTCCAAACGCTCGCGCAGTTCCTCCGGATCGGTGGGCAGATGGCTGCCGAGTGGGCCGGAGTCCAGCGGGTTGAGCCGGTTCCGCAACCCCGGTCCGAGTTCCACCGGTTCGACGCCGAACGCCCTTGCCAGCGCGGCGTACTCGTTCTTGATGTCCCCGAGGATGAAGGATCGGACACCGTAGGCGGCCAGACGGGTCACCAGTGCCTTGATGGTCGCGCTCTTGCCGGTGCCCGGGACTCCGGTGATCAGCAGGTTCGGGTTCGTGATGAGCCCGCGATGCAGCCACTCGATCGGATGGCAGGAGAAGGCCCCGCCAGCCAGGCAGTCCACACCGATGTAGGCGCCCGCCGGGGGCATGGACGCCCCGTACAGCCAGGGGTACAGCCCCTGGACCTGACCCGTGCTGCCTCGGAAGACTGCGGTCTGCGGCATCCTCGGTGCCCTGCCGGCGTACGGGCGGGCGTAGCCACGCCGGGGCGCAACTGGCACACAGCGCTGCTTCGGTGCCTTCTGCTTGCCGGAGATCGCGGCCACCGGGGCCGGGCGGCCAAGGACATTGGTCAGGTCGAGAATGGGGAGGTCTGGAGCGGATCGACGGAACATCACGCCACCCGCTTCTTGGGCAGACCCATGCCGACCGGCAGCGCGCCGATGGCGAACCCGATGTCCTGGGCCATCCACATCCGCTGAAGTTCGATCCGGCCCTGGTTGGCGTCGGCCTCCAGCGCAGCGCAGGCGTCTTCGAGGTCGGCCGGGTCGGTGACGGTGACGGTGCAGTAGGCGGTGTAGCGGACCAGGCCGTGGCCAGCCGCGCGCTCCTGGTCCTGCGCCTCGGCGTGGCGGAGAGCCTGCTTCTCGTGCTCCGGGATGATCTGGCCGGTCTTCTGCCGCATGCTGACGGCGACCTCGCGGGCGGTGCGTTCCTGCATGACCTCGCGTTCGGCAGCGCGGGGGCCGCGCGGCTCGATGTGCAGGTTGAACGTCCGGCGGTACATGCCCTCGCCCAGCAGCGGAGCCAGAGCGGTCGAATGCACCTGGTTCTTGGGCCAGTTGAGGACGTTGTAGGTGACGGAAACGGCGCCGTCGTGCTCGTACCGGCCGCGCCGGTTCCAAGCGGCGGATGGGCCGGCCGCTGCCGGATCCACTCCTGCTTCGAAGGGGACCTCGTGCCCGCGGAAGACGGCTGCGGTGGCTGCCGCCTTCCGCTCGGCGAGCATCCGGCTGGAGTCCGGGTCGAAGGCCGTCCGCATGACCTCGGCGAGCTCACGGGGGTTGAGCCAACTCTCGACCTGGAGGTCCGCGGAGGCGATCGAGGATGTCAGGGCCCGCAGGTGGCGGACCAGGACGGCGGCGGCTCCGGCCGTGCCGCCGCCAGCTGCCTTGATGGGACCGGCGGCGCGGGCTGCGTCCATCGTGATCGCGAGGTACGCCTCTCGCTGGCTGGTGGCGAGGGTGGCGCTGGACAACAGTGACTTGGTGATATCGACCGCGACGGTGGGCGCCTCGTCCGCAACGTGGTCGGCGTGCCAGCGCTGGAGCGCGGCGCCGGACTCCGGGACCAGGCGCTGAAGCGCCTGGATACGGATGATCGGGTTGCCCTCGGTGCACATCCCGTTGAGCAGCTGACCCCAGCTGGCCACGCGCTGGTCGCGCCGGTGGGAGTCGACCAGACCGATGCCAGGAAACCGCACACGGGCGACTGCCGTGTGGGTGCGGTCGAGCTGGTGGTGGACCACGGCGATCGGGGCACCGCCGCCCCCGTCGGCTTCGAGGATCGTCAGCGGGGCGAGGATGCCGGGCAGGTCCATCTTCGGCTCGGCCGTGCCGCCCCTGCGCGGTGCGAAGGCACCGGAGAGGAAGCGGTTCTGCCCGCGGAATCGGAGGATTTCGAAGGACACGAAGGCGACCGCCCATTCGTCAACTGTTCGTCCGGCGATCCGGACGAACGCGAGAAGGAAGAGAACAAAGGACAGAGGCCAGGTCACGAGGCCGGCCCGGACGTGGGAGATGGCGAACGGCCAGATGGTCAGGAGGACTGCCGCCCCGAGCATCGCCGCCCGCTGGGCAGACAGGCCGAACAGGAAGTTGACCTTCTCCTGCTGCCACCCGAAGTAAGTGCGGGTAGCGGCCCTGTCGGTGCTCACGACTGGTCGCCTCCTTCGGGTTGGTCAGGGTCAGTGGTCGTGGCGGGCGGCGCGCTCGGGCTGTCGCCCCGGACGGCCTCCGGCCGGGGCACATGGGGACGGTTCACCGGGGCCGGAACGGGAGTGGGTGCCTGTTCCTGGGGTACAGCCCGCTGCGGGCCAGGGGCTGGCCCTGTCGTGTTGAGCGGGGCCGCACTGGTAGCCGACCGAGAAGTAGTGCCCGGGGCCTGCGTCGCTGCAGGCACCGCCGCGCCGGACGCGGAGGGTGCGTTGCCCGAGCTACCCGGTTGGGGCACCCTGGGCGGAGAGCCCGGCCCGGGACCGCTCTGCGGTGCGGGCCCTGCTGAGGTGCCACCGGCCGCTGCGGCACTGGCGGGGACCGCAAGCATCTCGATCGTGGGCGGGTCACTGCGCGGGGTACTAGCCACCCGCAGATCCGGAGTTGCGCCTTGGAGCGCCTGCTGATGGTCCGTCTGCTGGCCGACCGGTTCGACCGGAGAGTCCTGCTGTCCCGACCAGTCCGGCTCCGGCTGGTCCGGCAGCAGTCCGCCAGCGGTGGGCAACGGCGCGCCCGCGTTGCGGTTGACGTACCCGGCCGGTGTCGCGGCGTAGGGATTCGCCCCGGGCGCCCCGGCATGCCCAGCCATCTTCTCCATACCACCGGCCAAGCTGTTGGCAGCTTGCTGCGCAAGCCGCACCCCGGCAGCCGCAACCATGCCGATCGGACCGGCTGCGGCACCACCACCGGCCGCCGCACCTCCGGCGCCGCCAGAAGCTGCACCACCGGCAGCGCTTCCGCCCTTGCTGGCGAAGCTGCTCATGGTGCGGCTGGCACTCTCCTGACCGAAGGAGTCAGGGGAGGGGCCGGACGTCGGCCCACCGGCCGTGCTGAGGCGGCCTCCAGCGAAACCGAGCAGCGCAGCGAGACCGGCGCCCCCTCCGACCTGGACGGATGCGAAAGTGAAGAACCGCGCGATCGCGGGCCAGGCGAGCGCCGCGAGCAGCAGGACGAGCATCCCGGAGAGGGTGGTCGTCAGGTCCTGGCTGTCCCCGGCCATGGCGAAGCCGAGCGCGAAGACGAGCGCCACGATCGGCTTGAGGATGATCAGCTGGACAGTCATCGCGACGAGCTTCGACCACCAGGACTTGGTGGACTCCGACACCTGTCCAGCCGCACTGATCGGCGACGTCGCGACAAGCACCGCGATGGCCGCGCCGCGCAGCAACATCTCGAACCACAGCACCAACGTCAGCAGGATGCCGATGATCGACAGGATCAGCACCAGTGCGACCGAGTTGCCCGGTGGCATGGACACCAGCTTGGAGATCTTGTCGCTGAACGCCTGTTGCCCGCCCAGGCTGTTGTCCACGATGTACTTGGTCAGCTCGTCGCTGGCCACCAGAGCCGTGGAGGCGATGGTCAACGTGAGTGCGAAGGCGAGGACCGCTCGCCCGAGTCCCACCGCAGCGGTGGCCAGGGGCCGACCGTCGTGCGTCACGGCGGAACGGATCACCTGACCGATGACCAGCAGGCACGCCACGAGCGCCGCCACCCCCAGAGACATCGCGTAGACACTGCGTATGCCATGGGCAGCGAGGTCGACGGGCGGGATCTTGACGAAGGCGTCGGCGAAGACTTTGAGCAACTGCGTCAGAGCGTCGGCGAAGGACTTGCAGATCGACTCCCAGGCGGAGGTCGCCAGTTTGCCGACGGCGTCGCCTGTCAGGCCACCGAGCACGGTGTCGCTGACGCAGCCGATCGGATCGGTCAGGCCGCAGGGCATGCCGTCCCCCCGTTCATGGTGCTCATGGTTATCGCTTCAATTCCTGCCAGCCCTTCGCCGATGCCTGGGGACTGCCCGGCTCGGCGATAAGGCTGGTGTAGTCGGTAGTGGACTTGCCCGACGGGGATGGGATGCGCCAGTCGCCCCCGGACCAGATGAGGTCGAGCGGGTAGACGCCCATGCGGGTCTGCATACCGCTGCCCGGCACGCTGGTGGTGTAGGTCGCCAGCAACAGCACCTCGATGCTGTCCGCACGGACGGCCCGCACCTGGTACTCCACTGGCGACAGCACGACCGAGGACCCCGGATCCAACTGGCCGCTCACGGACAGCCCGAGGGCCTTGCGCGTCGCAGCCGGCCCCTTGGCCAGGGCATCCGCCGCATCGGACCAGGCGTCGTCAGCAACGATCCGGCCGACGGCCGCGGCCCGATCGGCCTCCAGCGTGCTGCCGAGCTGCCGCCAGTACTCGACTGCCGCCGACACCGCGCCTACGCTGGAATGCGGGTAGCCCACCGCGACACCGTTGACCAGGCGCGCCCCGCGCACGAGCTGGAGCGGGCCAGTCAGTCCGGTTGAGGGTGACCCGCTGGGCTGCACGCCGGTGACCGAACCCGGCGCCGGGATGGCGGCTGGCGGTGTGTACACCTTGGGGCTGCTGGGACCGCTCTCCGACTGGATGGCGACGCCAACAGCGATGAAGCCCAGGAAGACAATCACGGCGACGAGAAGGAGCGGAAGAACTCGGCGACGCGGACGACGGTCGAGGAACTCGTTCATGGCGATTCCCTAGGCCGCGGCACCGAAGACGGTGTTCACGAGGGGGATGGCACAGGCGGTGACGATCACGCCGCCGAGGCTCCAGACGAGCGAGCGCTTGCCCTTCTCTGCCGAGTCAGGCCGGTTGCTCAGGTGGCCGATGCCCATGAGACCGCCGGAGACCACGGCCGCCACGGCACACGCGATCAAGGCGCCCCACTTGGCGTACGACAAGAGGAGTTCGGCGCCCTTGGACCCATTCGTGGGGTCGGCCGGAGCCGGATTCTGGATGTCGGCGAGGTACTGGACGACATGCAGGGTGGTGGACATAGAGGCTCCCGGAAGTGCGGATGTGCCAGCGGCCTGCAAGGCCGGTTGGCTACAAGGAGCCGCCCCTGCTCGATCGGCGCGGGGAGGCAGGAAGCCCTGGCTTCGGAGTCGGCACGCCAATAGGTGCGATTCACTCTGGCTAACGGGCTGTAGGCAAACGATAGACGTACGTGAACAGACCCCGTCAACCAAAGTGAATGTGAGGAGCCTCACCACAACACTCTCTGTTTTCAGTGGCTAATAAGCGTCACTGTGCGCAACGATGAGGCCCAGTCAGCCGAGAGGAGTGCTACGCGCGTCATGTCAGACGAGATGCCCCCCGAGGGTGGAATGGTCGCTGCGCGGCTCACCCACCTCTTCAGCACCATCCACCCCGCCGACCGAGGGCCGTACAGCAACCCGGAAGTCGCGAAAGCGATCAACGAGAAGGCAGGCGACCAAGTCCTGAGTGCCACCTACCTGTGGCAGCTGAGGACAGGCAAGCGTTCTGACCCAACTCACAGTCGCATCAAGGCGATCGCCGATTTCTTCGGGGTCGACGTCGCCTACTTCTACGAAGACGACGCCGCCCGCCGGACCAACGAGCAACTCAGCCTCGCGGCCGCCCTGTCTGATCCGCTGATCCGGCAGCTGGCACTCTCTGCGAACGGCCTCTCCAACGAGACCCTTCGGGCAATCGAGGCCATGATCCAGTCGGCACGGAAGATCGAGGGCCTCACCACCTCCGACCAGACGGGCGAGTGACGCGCACCACTGCACCGGATCATCACAACTTCATACACCCCTCACGCTCTGGGCAACCGTTCGCATACGCTTCTGCAAGTCCGGGGGCGAGTGACCGACTGACCACGTCACCTCGTAGCAAGTGCCTCCCGATTGGGAGGCATTTTCATGAGCGCGATCTTCTGCGGTGCCTGGCGGCCTGGCCGTCGGCACGCACCGCCACAGGCAGACCCGGGCACACCTGCGGTTCCACCGACCCACGCCGCGAAACCACTGGTGGCGTCGACGCTCCGCCTGGGCGCCGCCGCCCCGGATCGCACTGCTGGCGCCGACTCGACCCCGACTGGCCAGCCTGTCCCATCAGCACTGGCGGCCCTATTTCCCGACCTTCTGCCGGCCGCACTCCAGCACATGCTCGGCGGACCCTGAGCCTCCTCCGGTGAACCCGTTCCGGATGATGCCGACCAGGGCCGTGCCCCACGAGACGCCGAACGGGACTCCTTCATCCTGGCTAATTTGTTGGCCTCATCACGTTCACTTTGGTTGACCTGACTACCTCACTTCAGCCTATGGTTTGAGCCCATTCCATTAGCTGAAATGAAGTGCCTGGCGCCCGTTGCGCGCTGGCCACCTGAGGTGCTCGTGAAGCAGGCAGCCCAGATAGCAGTCGTGGCAGTCCTCGCGCCGTTCGGCGTCGTCCTCGGCGTCGCGCTCTCCGGCGGTAGCGCGTCGGCGACAACACCACTGGCCGCAGTGGGTAGCGGCATCGGGGGGATCGGCTGTTTCAAGCCGGTCGGCCCCGAAGAGGCCGTCGCCGACGGGCAGCAACTGACCACCGAGCAGATCAACAACGCTCAGATCATCTACCAGGTGTCCGTCCAGCTCCAGCTTCCCGCGCGCGCCGCAGTTGTCGCCCTCGCCACCGCGATGCAGGAGAGCACGTTGACGAACCTGGCGTGGGGGGACCGTGACTCGCTGGGCCTGTTCCAGCAGCGGCCGAGCCAGGGATGGGGAACCGCGGCCCAGATCATGGACCCCGTCTACTCCTCGAAAGCGTTCTACGCCCAGCTCGTGAAGGTGCCACTGTGGGAAGTCCTCCCGGTCACCGTGGCGGCTCAGCGCGTACAGCGGAGCGCCTTCCCCGACGCCTACGCGAAGTGGGAGGGGACGTCCCAGCATCTGGTGGCCACCTTCGGCGGCTCTGCCACCAACTGCTCGACCGGCAACGGCGACGGGGGCGGAGGAACGGCAACCGAGACAGTCCTGCCAGCAGGCTTCTCCCTCCCGGCCGGCACCCCGGTCCAGGTCGTCACGGCGATCACCTTCGGCGTCTCCAAGCTGGGCATGCCCTACCAGTGGGGCGGTACGGGGAACCCGAGCTACGACTGCTCGGGCCTGCTCATGCGCGCCTACGAAGCGGCTGGGATCCATATCAGTCGGACGACCTTCGAGCAGGTCTACGACGGGACGCCCGTCTACAACGCCTCCCAGCTCAAGCCGGGCGACCTGATCTTCCTGGCCGGCTCCGACGGCACCCCGAGCGCACCCGGACACATCGGGATGTACCTCGGCTCGAACCTGGTCCTCGACGCCCCCCGAACTGGAAAGAACATCCAGATCACCACGTTCGCCGGCGGTTACTGGGACAAGGAAGCGGTGGCCTTCCGCCGCATCGTCCCGTTGTAGATGCCGGTTGGACCGATCAGATTCCGATCGAGTCGTCACCAGGTTCTCGGTGTATTACCACCAGGCCCTCGGGCAGGTGAATTTGCCCTGGCCGCTCGTTCGAACACCGACGAGCGGCCGGGGTTGCCCGGCCAGGGCCAGCCTGGCGCGGCAACCGCAAGCGCACCAGAGCGAGGTGGCTAGGTTTCGGCAGTTGGCTCAGGAGCCAACTGGGGCGTCGATCTTCGCTTTCGCGACCACACTCACCGCTGTCGTCGCGGCACCCAGCCCCGTCAACAACCCCGTGATGTCCGCGATGCTGAGATTGCCGCCTTGGACGGCATAGACATGGCCCCTCTGCGCTGATTCGCCGATGGCGACCGCCCCATCCGATCTGGTGGCGCCGGGCCCAGACCCGCCCTCATCAATCGGCTGACGAGGCGCCTCATGGTCGCCATGGTCGGCCGTCTCCTCGCCAAGAGGCTCAGGTTCCGTTGACATGGCGTCAGAGTATGGCTCCAAGCCTGATGCGAATAGGGGACCGACCTCACCCCGAGCACCTCGCTTGACTTAGCTTGGCATCTATCCCCGCCGGGCTTAGTGCAGAGAAGTTGGTGACGACTCGAACGGACGGTTCCCCCTCGATACGCTGACGCCTCAAGTACGACCGGGCGTGGATCATCAGACGGAGGACGCTGTGAGCGGGGAGTTGGTCATCGCAATCACGACTGCGGGTGTCAGCGTGAGCGCCGCCGGGATCGCGATCTGGCAGGCCGTCATCGCGAGGCGCCAAGCGACGACTGCCAAGGATGCAGCTTCGTTCGCCCAGCGACAGGCTGCCGCCGCCGAGGTTGGGGCTGTTGCTGCCCAGGAACAAGTCGCACTGATGCGCCGTCAGCTCGACGCCGAAGACACTGAGCGCCGACAGGCTCGCGGCCCGGAGTTCACCGTCACCTCCGGGGTCGTCGACCGGGTGACGGATAACAACTACGTCCGGGCGGTGGTGACGCTGCGGCAGACCTCCGGTCCATCGCTGAGCTCCATCGTGGTCATCGCAAGCGGACCGGTCATGACCAATACTCAGGACACCCGCGCGCAGTTCGGTCCGATAGCTGCTGGCGGAAGCGAGACGATCACGTTTGATCTGGACTGGGATGCCCCGTCCGAGGGCCGGATCGTCCTGAACCTTGAGTGCGTGGGGAACTCCGGGGACTGGTGGGAGCGATCGGTGTCGCACGACCTCGTCCCTGTGCCTGACCTCTCCCCCCGGTTCCGGCGGCTGTGACCGGAAAGGAACCGGTACCCCCTCTCACGATTGAAGGCTGGGGACCTCGCCGTTCGCGGTGAGGTCCCCAGCCTTCTGTCTGCTCACTCCCTAGTGAGTGTCCCTCTATCTATGGCGGTCCATCCTGTGGAAGCCACCCTCCCTTCCGAGGGTGGCCACTCGACATGAACGCCTCCGGGTCGAACATCGAGGATCAGGCCGCGGAGGTACCGGCCGGTGCCGTCCCGGGAGGTCGAGAGCCAGTGCCGACCGACCCAGGTGGCGGGGGGCTGCTCGGCGTAGCGGTTGTGGGTGAAGTTCTGCATGGTGATCTCCTGCGGATGCTGGTTTTGGGTGTCCGAGCGGCGCTGTGGGCAATCAGCAGCCCTCAAGGTGGGCGGGGCGGCTGCGAGACTGCGCCCAGCCGGGCCGGTCGACGCGTGGGGAGCGCCTCCCGTCCCCCGGTCACCGCGCTGCCCGGTTCCAACTGCGGCCGTCGCGCACCAACCCCGTCGAGGCCCACAGTCGGACATCCGCCGGCCGGTAGTGCCGAGCCGCATCTGAGCCCTCGGTGTACTTGGGCCCGATGCCTGCGACAGTCAACTCCCGCAGGTCCGAGGTCGTGATGCCGAGATGGAAGGCCGCGTCGTCCACGGACCACCAGGAGTGGCGGCGGGCTGCGTTGCTCGACCGCTTCATCGCGCGCTCCCCGTGTCGGAGGAGCGGGCTTCCAGCCACTGCCGCACGTCGGCAGGGTCGTAGCGCCTGTGTCGGCCCACCTTGAAGCTCCGCGGCCCGGTGCCCTTCCAGTTCATCTGGTAGATCGACTGCGTCGGCAGCCCCAGGAACTCCGCGAGCTCCTGCAAGGACCACAACCTGTCCGTACTCATGAGTACTCACATTCATCTCGTTCGTCATTTCGACAACCTGAGCTGTCGTTTGAACAACCGAGATGAGCATCAGCCAGGCCTAGCCAGCTTGTCAATACGACTCATTCATTTGTCATATCGACAAGAAGGCCGCGAACTGCAGCCACCAAGGCTGGCGACCCGTCGAAACGACACCAGTGGCAGCCGGCTCTCTGTCGATTGCACAATCGAGAGACGGTAGGTAGAGTCGCCGATACGACAAGCAAGGAGGCCAGATGTCCAGCGGCTCAGCTCCACCGACGCTGTCGGTGAGCGACGCGGCAGCGGTCCGACTGCGGGAGGCTCGTACTCGACGCGGGTGGACCACCAAGCAGCTGGCGGACGCCTGCGGCGCGGCTGGCGCGACCAAGCTGACAGCCGCCGTGCTGGCCAACATCGAAACCGGCCGGAGAGACTCGGACGGTGTTCGGCGTCGCGAGTTGTCGATCGACGAACTCGTGGTCCTGGCGGTCGTGCTGGATGTCGCCCCGCTCCATCTGTTGGGCTTGCCCGACAGTGCCGAGCCGGGAACGAAGATCCAGTTGACTCCTGAACTCGCAGTGAGTGACGGCGAGTTGCTGCTGGAGTGGCTCTGCGGGCAGCGACCGTTGCCCCAGACCGACTCTCGGCAGTTCTACTCGGCGACTCTCCAGCGGATGCCGGCCGCCGACGGTCAGCAGGCCATCGCCGACCTCACCCGCTCGGTGCTCCAAGACCGGGCCGCAGCAGTAGTCGAGTCCTTCAACTCGGAGCTGGCCGCGACTCTGGAGAAGATCAACGCCGCAGTTCAGTCGGGTGCGAGCCCGGAGGAACTTGCCGCACTGCTCAAGTCCGACGAGTCCGGCTCGAAGTAGACCCTGCACCACACCGGCGTCCGGCACGGCCGCGACGCCAGTTCAACGAACCCGCTTGCGGAGCCGTCCGGCTCCGCATCCGTACGGGCAGAGAAGAGGAAGCCTCATGACATGGATGAATCAGCGATTGGCAGAACGACATGCACCACGCTCGGATCGAGGACCGCGGTAAAAACGCGGACTACCTGACGGCCGTCGCACGCGCTCGCGCGGCCGGCCGAACACCGCCGGACCGCTACCGCATCCGCTGGCGCGACGAAGAGCTCGTCCTCCGCAGTATGAGCGTGGCGACTAGGGATCTCGCGAGAGCCCTGCAGGCCGATCTCGCCTACGGCTGGCCTCCGTTGACGCTGAACCATCTCGTTGAGCTCTGGTCCGCGATGCCAGTGGGACCCTCCCGGACGCTCGTGCCGCAGCAGCTGCCCAACCGCAGACCACTCGACTTGCACGCACTGCCACGCCTCGGGGCCAAGCTCGCCATCACGATCACCGGAGCAGACATCGAGCGCTTGATGTCAGCGCTTCACGCCGAAGGCCACCTGAGCATCGCCACGATCAACGGCATCCTCTCAACGCTCAAGCGCGCCTTGCAGTTTGGCGTCAGTGGCAGACACCTCCCCAGCAACCCTGCCTTCGGCATTCGGCCGATTCCCCGGCCAGCCTGATCCGCCCTGCAGCAACCGGCCCCTGCCCCCGCTCCCCTGCACAGAGCAATCTCCACTCCGATGTCTGCGTGCAGCCCCCTTGGCAAATCATGCAACCCGAAATGCGGCAGAAGCCGATCATGAGAACGGGCAGAAAGAAGGAATCGATATGACCGTGGAAACTGCGAAGCAAATCAAGGTGATTTATGTCCCGCGTGTGGATAGAAGACCGGATTAACCATGCCGCCTTCAAGGCGGCCGTGAAAAAGGCCAAGGCCTCCGGGCGCACACCTCCCGGCCGGTACCGCGTCCGGTGGTATGACCCGGACGGCCAGTCCCGGGCGAAGACCGTTCACCTCAAGATCGAGGCAGAGACGGCACGTGCGGAGCTCAACGAGAGGCTGGGCAACGGAACTTACCGAGACCCGTCGGCAGGACGTACCAAGCTCACCGAAGTCGCGGAGGAGTGGTTCTCGGCGAAGCTCAACGTGAGGCGGTCAACTCATGCTCGGTACCGGGGCATCCTGGACACACACATTCTCCCCAAGTGGGGAACGACTCCAGTCGCTCGCATTCAGTTCGACAGCATCGCGACGTGGCTGGGCGATGTCCTGAAAGACTCTGTCGCCAGCGGAAAGGCGCTCTCGGCCAGCACAATCAAGAAAATTCATGTCGTCCTCAAGGGAATTCTCGACTACGCGGTGCGGTCCCGACGGATCGCGTTCAATCCAGCAGTGGGAGTCCCGCTCCCCCGATACGTTCCTGCCGAGCACGTCTACCTGGACAACCTCCAAGTGGAAACGCTCGCGGACTCGTCTGCCGAGTACCGCACGTTGGTCCTCTTTCTCGCCTACACAGGTGTTCGCTGGGGCGAGGCAACAGCCATCAGGGTCAGCCGAGTTGACCTCACGGCACGTCGGGTTCGCATCTCCGAGACCTGGAGCCGCGACAAATCCGGGCCCTACCTCGACGCCCCGAAGAACCACGAACGGCGGTCGGTCCCCATCCCGGCCTTCCTGGTCAAGGAACTCAAGGCCCTCATGGCCGGCCAAGCCCCGGACGATCTCCTCTTCAGGGCACCCGAGGGCGGCATGCTCCATCTCAACAACTTCACCCGGCGCCGATTCAAGCAGGCCCTGGATGCGGCCGGGCTCGCACTTCGCGGGATCACGCCGCACAAGCTGCGGCACACTGCTGCTTCACTGGCCATCGCCAGCGGGGCCGATGTCAAAGTCGTTCAGACCATGCTCGGCCACAAGACCGCGACCCTGACCCTCGACACGTACGGTCACCTGTGGCCGGACCGGCTTGACGAGGTCTCGGACCGTCTCGACACCCAGCGCACGAAGGTCCTGAAGCAGGCGCAGAAGAAGGCCGAGAAGGCCAAGCGGAAGGCGGAGAAGCTCGCTGCCGAGCTGGCCGCACTGGAGGCCGAGGCGGACACCCACGGAGCCTGATGTGTACTGAATGTGTATGGGGCCCCGATCCGAGCCCTTAAAACAGCAACCCGCAGGTCTCTGACCTGCGGGTTCGTTGTGGGCGCAGACGGTTTCGAACCGCCGACATCCGCCTTGTAAGGGCGGCGCTCTACCGCTGAGCTATGCGCCCCCATCGTGGCGCGCCGAGGGTCCGGCGGCGTACGACGAGAGCCAAGAGTACCTGGTCCGGGGAGTGGTCCGCCGCAGGCTTTCGGGCCGGGGGGCCGGAAGGGTGCCGGGATCGTGGGGTGATCGGCGAGAATGGGGCGGAGGCGTGCGGACCGGACTGGGAGTGTGGGCGTGAGGGTGGCCGGTGGCGGCGGCGGGCGGGGTGGCTGGTGGCGGCGGGCCGATACGCAGCGGGCGGAGGCCCAGGCCGCCAGGGACGCGGCGCAGCAGGCGTTCTACGAGCTGGACTCCGCTCAGCGGGAGGTCGAGCTCGCGGTCGAGACGATCCGCGCGGCCGAGGACGACCGGACGGCCCGTCAGGCGCTCACCGACTTCCAGCAGCTCTCGGGCCGGGTCAACGAGGTGAGCGTCGAGTACCTGGCCGCGCTGGACGCGCACGATCTGGAGGACGCGGAGCTGGACGCGGCCACCGCGAACCAGGCCCGCCGGCAGCTGGATCAGGCCAAGCAGAAGCTGACGGGCACCCAGACCGAGCTGACCGGCTTCCTGGCCCGGCTGCAGCCGATACTGCAGCACGCCGAGGCTCAGCTGATCCGGGTCACCCCGGCGGTGGAGCGGGCCAAGCGGGCGCTGCTGGGTGCCACCACCGCACTGGAGGCGGTCCGCTCTGCGGGGCTGAAGGCGGACGACCTGGCGGCCCGACTCGCCGAGCTGGCACCGGAGTTGACCAGGCTGAACGAGGGTGCGGGCCGGCACGGCGTGGCGCCGACGCTCAAGCGGGCCGAGGACGTGGCGCTGCGCGCCGAGGCGATCCGGACCTCGGCCGAGCAGCGGCCGGAGAAGGCCCGGGAGATCGACCGCAGGGTGGGCAGCCTGCGCACCCGGATCCAGGCGCTGGAGACGAAGAGCGAGAGCATCGAGCCCGCGCTGAGCGAGCTGCGCCGCCGGTTCAGTCTGGCCTGCTGGCAGGACCTCCAGCACGTGCCGGAGCAGGCCCACGAGGCCGCTGTCGCCGCCCGGGCCAAGCTGACCGAGGCGGTCCGGGCCCGGGACGAGCAGCGCTGGCCGGACGCGACCGGGGCGATCGGGACGGTACGGGCGCTGCTGGACAGCGCGGACGGCTCGATCGCGGCGGTGCACGCGCGGCTCCGGCAGCTCAACGAAGTGGCGCACGACCCGCACAAGGAGATCGAGCGGGCCAGGTTCGCGATCCGGGACGCCCAGCGGCTGGCGATGGCCGGGCGGCAGACGCCGGACCCTCGGCACGCGGCCCCGCTGGACGCCGCGGTGGCCCGGCTGGACCGGGCGGTGGCGACGCTGGAGGAGGCCGGCCGGCACCCCGACTACTGGCACTTCCTGACCGAGCTGACGGCTGTCCGGGACAGCGCCGCCGAGGTGGTCACGCTGATCCGGGGCACTCACGGCTGAGTGACGCCAGTCACATTACCCGCCGGTAACTTCCTTGCTAGAGTCGCCCCATGGCACGCAAGCGCACCCTGAGCGCCACCACCTTCCGGCGCGGCATCAACCTCTGGCCGCCGTTCCTGTTCGCGGGCATCCGGGTCCTCGCGGTCTCACCGGACTTCCGCTCCGCGAAGGTCCGACTGCGGCTGCGCTGGTTCAACCGGAACTGGGTCGGCACCCACTTCGGCGGCTCGATCTTCGCAATGACCGACCCGTTCTGGATGCTGCTGGTGATGCAGAACCTCGGCCCGGGCTACGTGGTCTGGGACGCGGCCGCCGAGATCGACTTCGTCGCCCCCGGGCGCGGCGACGTCTTCGCCGAGTTCGTGCTCACCGAGGACCGGCTGACCGAGATCCGCGAGCTCACGGCGGACGGCAAGAAGGCGCTGGTCTGGTTCCACACCGAGGTGCTGGCGGCGGACGGCTCGGTGGTCGCCCGGCTGCGCAAGCAGGTGTACATCCGGGAGAAGCGCAAGTCCGACTGACGCCAACGACTGACGCCAAGTCCGGCCGACACTGGGTACGCTGCGGGCATGCCTCGCTACGACTTCCGCTGCCGCACCTGCGGAGCCACGTTCGAACTCCGCCGCGCCATGGCCCAGGCCGGCGACCCGGCCCTCTGCCCGCAGGGGCACACCGACACCGTCAAGCTGCTCTCCGCCGTCGCAGTGACAGGCGCCGGCAGCAGCGCCCCGCAGCAGCCCTCGGGCGGCGGCTGCTGCGGCGGAGGGTGCTGCGGGTAGCAGAAGAAAGGGGCGCGGAGACCAATCAGGCCCCCGCGCCCCGACCTCACGACCCCGCTTGGACAACCCCCGCCGGCCGGGCCGCACCCACCGTGGCCAGGAACTGCCGGACGATCTCCTCGCCCGCCGCCACCCCGATCTGGGTCAGCGCGGTCACCCCGGGCGCGGTCCAGCCCGCGTCCGCGAGCTCGCCGTGGCCCGGGCGCCAGCCGTGGTCGGCGGCCAGCAGCAGGTCAGCGTCCAGCAGCGAGTCACCGGCCGAGAGTACGGTGGCCGCACCGACCCGGCGCTCCACCTCGGCCAGCGCCGAGCTCTTGCTGAGCGGCGTGGGCACCGCGTAGACCTTGCGGCCCTGCAGCGAGACCGACCAGCCGCGCTCGGCGCACCAGCCGGTGAGCTCCTCGATCCAGCCGGCCGGCAGCATGGCCCGCTCGACCACCAGGTACGCGAACAGGTTGTCGGCCACCCGGCGCTTGTGGGTCCACTCCGGGTCGGCGGCCATCGCCAGGTGCTCGACCACCTCGGCCAGCGGCGAACTGCCCTCCTTGAGGCGGGACTTGACCTCGCCCTGCCAGTCCTTGTCCGGCACGCCGCCGACCAGCAGCTGTCCACCGTTGGCGCAGATCGCGTACGGCGGCACCCAACCGGGCGTCGGGCCCGGCAGGTTGACCCGCTCGTACTGGGCCCTGGTCCGGGTGGTGGCGGGCACGAAGACCACCTGCTGGACCAGCTCGACCAGCAGCTCGGCGGCCTGCTCGGTCATGAAGGACAGCGCCTTGCCGTCGTGCACCTCGACCGAGAGCAGCCGGGGCGCCAGCCGGTCGGGCACGTCCAGGGCAAGCGCCCGGTTGGAGTAGATGAGGGTACGGTCCAGATCGCTGGCGACTATGAACTGACGGTCCATCAGTGCTCCACCTTGACTGCCGTGCCGTCGGCGCCGGTCGCGCCGCGGCTGAAACGGGGGTGGATCAGCCCGACGCAGGAGTACGGCAGGTCGTCCACCTCCTCGACGAACACGCCGCGCTGGGCGGCGAGCAGACGTACGTGGTCGAGGTCCGCGCCGGTGCCGCGCTTGGCCAGGATCCGCCAGGGCACCCGGCGCAGCAGCACCCGGGTGGTCTCGCCGACACCGGGCTTGACCAGGTTGACGCTGTCGATGCCGTACTCGGCGCTGATCCGCTCCATCGCGGCCCAGCCGGCCCAGTCCGGGGTGCGGTCGGTGCCGGCCAGCTCGTCGGCGGCCTTGACCGCGTCGGCGTGCACAGCAGCGAATCGGCCGGCCACCGCCTCGACGAAGCTGCGGGAGACGTCGGCCCCGGCCAGCTCGCGGTAGTACTTGGCGCCGTGGAAGTCGTTCGGGCCGATCAGGTCGGACCGCAGCACGGTGCGCGAAATCAGGCCGGAGACCGTGGAGTTGAGGCAGGCGGACGGGATCAGGAAGTCGTCCCGGGTGCCGAAGGTGCGCACGCAGCCGCCCGGGTCGGAGAGCACCGCGAGCTCGGGGTCGAACGGCATGCCCTCCAGCGCGGCGGCCAGCTCCCGGGTGATCGCGCCCTTTCCGGTCCAGCCGTCCACGAAGACCACCTGGCGGGAGTCGTGCTGCTCGGCCAGGTAGCGCAGCGCGACCGGGTCGATGCCCTTGCCGCGGATGATCGAGACCGCGTAGTGCGGGGTGTCCAGGCCGTACGCGAAGGCGAACCAGCGGCGCAGCAGGATGCCGACCGGCGTACCGGCCCTGGCCAGCGAGGCGAACACCAACTCGCTACCGGCGCCAAGGCGTTCGCGGTGCAGCGTCTCCGCCACGGTGCCGACGGCGAGGGCGATCCGGTCCACCGAGGTGGTCAGCGCCTGCTGGAACAGCTCCTGGTACTCCGGGCTCGGCTGGTACTCGACCGGCAGCGACTCGGCGTAGTGCGCGCCCCCGGACTGGACCGCCTCCTCGCGCTCCTCGGTGGGCGCCTCCAGGGCGACCTCGGAGAGGTCGGTGAGCAGCCAGCTCACGTCCTCGGCAGGGTAGGAGGAGAAGGCAGGACCGTGCAGCGGGGCGGGAGTGCTCATCGGGCTCACAGACGGTAGCTGGCTCACAGGAACGGACGGCAGTACGGCGAGCACCACCAGGTCGGTGACCCGGCTCAGTTGGCGCAGCAGCGCCTGCTCGCCCTCGTGCAGGGCCGGGGTGTCGCCGGGCTGGTCGACCACCAGCACCACGGCGTCGAAGCGGCGCCCGGCGTCGTTGCCGGGCGCGACGTTGTAGGCGTACCGCTCCCCCGGGCCGTCGGCCGGGTCGTCGTGGGCGGGGAAGGCCAGCCGGGTCCGGATCGCGTAGCCGGGGTGGTCGACCGCCAGCACCGGCGAGCGGGTGGTGGTGGAGAACCGGACCCGGTCCTCGCCGATCAGCCCGCCCAGCGCGCCGGCGATCCGCAGCGGCGCGTACATCAGCTCCTCGAAGCCGAGCACCAGCACGTTCCGCCGGTCGGCCAGAAGAGCGGCCAGCGGAGCCGCAAGCTCCGGCAGCACGGCGTCCAGGCGGTCCGCGTCGACGGTGGAGAAGCCGTGCCGGCCGCCCTCGGGCAGCCCGGCGGGCCAGGGCAGGTCGACCCGCTCGACCGGCGCGGACGGGCCCTCCGGCGGGGTCTGGGCGGGGGCGGCGGCGATCAGCTCGGCTGCTCGGTCCAGTACGTCGGCGGGCAGCTCGACACCCCCGGTGGCGGTGGCCAGCAGGTCGAGGCGGGCGCCGAGCTCGGCGGCGGCCTCGGTCAGCCTGGCCTGGTCGGCCGGGGTGCGCAGATCGACCAGGGCGACCACCACGTAGTGCGAGCGCGGGTGCCTGGCGTGCAGCGCCCGGATGGTGTTGAGCACGGTGGTGCCGGTGGAGAACTCGTCGTCCACCAGTACCAGCGGCCCGTTCCCGGCCAGGAAGGCCGGGTCGGCGGGCAGCAGCAGGTGCGAGGTGGCGTGCGAGTGCTCCTCCTCGAAGCCGCCGACCGGGGCGACCCCGGCCACCGGCCGTCGGGTGGAGTGCAGGTAGGGCGCACCGAGGCCGTCGGCGACGCTGTGGCCGAGCGCGGTGGCGGTCTCGGCGTACCCGAGCACCACCGCCTCGGCGGCGGCGTCCGGGCCGAGCAGCTCGCGGACCCGGCGGCCCAGCTCCACCCCGGTGCCGTGCACCACGGCGGGCCGCTGCGGCACGTGCTTGCCGAGCACCTGGGAGACCAGCAGGTGGGCCCGCTTCTTGTTCTCCCGCAGCGCGAGCCCGATCAGCTCCGGCAGTTCGGGCGAGCCGGTGAGCCGGAGACCGAGCCGCTCGGTGACCCAACCGCCGGTCCACGTCCCTGATGCGTCCTGAACTGCCAAAACTCCTGCTTTCTCGGTACAAACGGACTCGGTCGACAGTGAGTGTCGACGGTAACTCAGGTGCAGAGGCAGACGCCGAGCAGCTCGGCGAAGCTGACCTCCTCGCGGGCCACCCCGAACACCTGGGCGCGCAGCATGATCCGCTCGGCCCAGGCCCGGTGCGGCTTCGCCTCGTTCATCTTGTTGGTGTACGCCGAGCGCAGCACCCCGCCGCCGCCCTGGTGCTGCTGCAGGATGTCCCGGGCGTCCGAGTACTCCTCGTGGGTGACCACGGAGAGCGCGTGCACCGCCGGGACGTGGCTGGGGTGGATGCAGGTCTTGCCCAACAAGCCGTTGGCGCGGTCGAGTTCGATCTCGCGGATCAGGCCGTCCAGGTCGTGCTCGATGATCCGCTGGCGCAGCCCCTCGGCCGGCGGGTGCGCCTCGGCGAACGGGGTCCGGCGCAGCTGGGGCTTGAACATCCGCTCCTGGACCGGGAAGTACTCCCAGACCGGCCCGGTCACCGTGTGCCCGGTACCGTCGGCCCGGCCGAGCACGTTCACCACGTCACCGATCACCCCCGCGACCAGGGCCACGTCGTAGGCGGTCAGGTCGGGCGAGCGGCGCAGCCCGTACGCGGAGCACAGGTCGGTCACCCCGAGCCGGACGGCGAGCACCCGCTCGCGGTACTTCTCCAGCAGCCGGGCGATGCCGAACAGCTGCTCGCGCCGGGTCTCCAGGTGGGCCAGCTCGGGCGACTCCAGCACCGGCATGGCGAACAGCCGGTGCCCGGAGGCGGTCTCGGCGGCGGTCAGCGCCTCCAGGAAGGGGCCGCCGCTCTCCTCGGTGAACTTCGGCAGGACGTACCCGGTGAGCAGGGCGACCGCCGGGCCGAGCCGGTCGGTCAGCTCGGTGATCTGCTCGGGCGTGCGGACCCGGACGAAGAGCAGCGGGAGGTCGTCACCGGGGCCGGCCGCGTGCAGCTCGGTGAGCTGGGCAACCAGGTTGGCCTCGGCGGCCGGGACCTCGTGGTCGGCTATCGCGTCCTCCAGGCAGAGCACCATCGACACCACGCCACGGGCGGCCTGCTTGCGGACGTCCGCCAGCAGCGTGCTCCGGGTGGCGGGGCTGTAGAGGGTGGCACCCAGTGCGGTGGACAGCAGCTCGGCGGGGCTGTCCCGGTGGAACTCACCCGGCTGTTCCAGGAAGAGGCGGCTGCGGTCGGCTGCAGCGAGATGGCCGAAGTGGCGCATGGTGCTCTCCCGGGATGTCGGAGTGGCTGACTCTGGATAGACGGATGGGCCGTCCCGATGGTTCGCGGGACGGCTCGGCGGGGTAGGAAGGACCTTCGGGGCCGGGTGAGTTGGTGACCGGCGCCCACAAGCGGCCATCGTACGGTCGATTTCGGCCATGCCGAACACCCGAAACGTCGATTTCTCGGAAGATTACCGTCCGCGTCACAAAGCAGGCGTCCGCTGTCCAGCACCGGGTGGACTGGGCGCGGAGGAAGGGTGTGGACCGAGGGCAGGTGGGTGGAGCAAGCCGTCGCGTTGTCCACAGTGCTCGGGAACCGGCAGGATGGTCCGCTATGACGCACGTGATGGCCAAGGGCGCCAACATCTCGCTGACGGCCGCCGCCGTCCGTGCCGTGCTGCGCTGGACGACGGCACCGGGTGCGCCCGACGTGGACGCCTCGGCGCTGCTGGTCGGCGCCGACGGCAGGGTCCGCACGGACGCCGACTTCGTCTTCTACAACCAGCCCCGCCATCCGTCCGGGCTGGTCCGCCACCTGCCGAAGCAGCGCAGCGGCGCCGAGGTCGCCGACACCGTCGAGGTGGAGCTGGGCAAGCTGCCGCCGGACGTGGACCGGGTGGTGCTGGCGGGCTCGGCCGAGGGCGGCGCCTTCCCGGCGGTGACCGACCTGCGGGTGGTGCTGCACGACGCCGCGTCGCCGAACGGTGCGGCACCGATCGCCGAGTTCTCCTGCACCGACGCCGGCCAGGTCACCGCCCTCGTGGTGGCGGAGCTGTACCGCCGGGGCGGCGGCTGGAAGTTCCGCGCGATCGGCCAGGGGTACGCGGAGGGCCTGGGCGCACTGGCCACCGACTACGGCATCACGGTCGAGGACGACGCCGCGCACGCGCCCTCGGCACCGCCGACCGTCGTCCCGGTCACCCCGGTTAGCCCGGCCGCCCCGGAGCCGGAGAGCTACGCCCTGACCCCGGCCGCGCCCCGCCCGATCCCGCCGCCCCCGCCCTACCAGCCGCAGCAGGCACCGCAGCCCCAGGCACAGCCGCAACCGCAGCCCGCGTACGGCTACCCGCCCCAGCCGCCCGCCTACCAACCCCCGGCGGCCCAGCCCCCGTTCGCGCTGCCGCCGCAGGGCCCGCAGTTCCAGCCGCGCTGACGACAGCAGGTCAGCTCTCCGGCGTGCTCGCCTTGTAGCCGCGCTGCCACTGCATCCCGAAGCCGTACAGCCGGTCCAGGTCGGACTGGAATCCGTGCACGTACCGAACCTCCCGACGGACCGTCAACTGCCCGTCCCCGGTGTTCTCGATCAGCACCACCGCACACGAACGGGCCGCCGCCGCCCGCTGGTCCAGCGCGATCTCCAGCCGGGGGCCGGTCTGCGGCACGATCGTCACGGTGGCGTGCGTCCGGTCGAACGCCGGGGTGTCGTCGTAGATGTAGACGAAGATCAGCAGCCGCCGGAACTGGTCCTTCTTCTCCAGGTTGATGTACATCGTCTCGCCGGACGGCGCCCCGTAGACGTCGTCCCCGCTGAGCTTGATGTACGGCGGGCGCTGCAGGTCGCCGAAGTACTTGCCGAGCGGCTGCACCACCCCCCGGGTGCCGTCGGTGAGTTCGTACATGCAGGCCAGGTCGAGGTCGACGTTGACCTGCGGGCGGGAGTAGCTGTCCGGCTCCATCGGCCGCAGGATCCGCGGGCTGAGCAGCCGCTTCAGCGAGGCGCCGGGGGCGGCGGACTCGGCGGTGCGGGTGGTCCAGTGCAGGTTGACGTACAGGTAGCCGGTGGTGGCCGCCGGGCCGGTCAGGGCGTGCTGCGGCTGGGACTTGGTCAGGGTGATCTTGTACTGGCTCCCGGTGTCGAAGCTGTCACGATCCCTGCGCAGGTAATCCCAGAACGAGACCATCGCTTCCCTCCCCAGATCAGCCAGCCCACCGTACCGGACCCCTACCCAACCGGGGGCCCGAGTCACCGTCAGATACCGGGCGCGTCACGCTGGCAGATGGATAGTCACCTCCCGTAGCATGCACGCCCCCTGGACGCGATATCGTCTAGCCGCACATGTGTACCTGCCGTCACGTACGGGTACGCTCGGACCTCCTGCCGCGGCGCCGTCGACGCGCCGCCCGGTCCGGCGCACCCGCCGCTGCCCCGAACTGCGGAAAGCCGAGGCCCACGCCGCGATGAACCTCTCCTCCATACAGCTGGTCTGGACCGTAGTAGGTGGCTCAGCCCTGTTGTTCACCGCCTTGCTTGTGGCCGCCCTGCGGTTCAAGAACGACAAGGCCGAATCCACCGAAGACTCCTGGGAGCGCAGTGAGGAGCGCCGCCGCCGCAAGGAGCTGGTCTACGGCATCTCCTCGTACGTGCTGCTGTTCTGCTGCGCGGGCGTGGCCGCCGCGCTCTCCTTCCACGGCCTGGTCGGCTTCGGTACGGAGAACCTCGGCCTGACCGGCGGCTGGGAGTACCTGGTCCCGTTCGGCCTGGACGGCGCCGCGATGTTCTGCTCGGTGCTCGCCGTCCGCGAGGCCAGCCACGGTGACGCCGCGCTCGGCTCCCGCCTGCTGGTCTGGGTCTTCGCGATCGCCTCGGCCTGGTTCAACTGGGTGCACGCGCCGCGCGGTGGCGGCCACGACGGCGCTCCCGAGTTCTTCTCCGGGATGTCCATCTCGGCCGCGATCCTGTTCGACCGGGCGCTGAAGCAGACCCGCAAGGCCGCGCTGCGCGAGCAGGGCCTGGTGCCCCGCCCGCTGCCGCAGATCCGGATCGTCCGCTGGATGCGCGCCCCGCGCGAGACCTACGCGGCCTGGTCGTTGATGCTGCTGGAGAACGTCCGCAGCCTGGACGAGGCGGTCGACGAGGTCCGCGAGGAGCGTCAGGCGAAGATGGACGCCAAGACCCGGGCCCGCAGTGCGGACCGGCGCGAGCGGGCCGAGCTGAAGGCGATCTCCCGCTCCAGTGGCGGCGTGCTCGGCCGCAGCCGGGGTGGCCGCCAGGTGGCAGCCCTGACCGCGGGCTCCGGCGACGGCCAGTCCGCTTCGGAGCCTGCGCTATCGGATGACCCGATGGCCAAGGTCGGCCCGTCCGCGCTGGAGCCGGCCGCACTGACCGCGGGCCGCCGCCCGCGGGCCGCCGTCGGCGGTGGCTCGACGATCGACCTGACGGTCGACGACGACACCCAGTCGATGCCCAAGCTGGACTCGCTGGACACCCTGGAGCGCAAGCTCCGGGCGATCGAGCAGCGCCTCGGCTGACACCCGAGGACACACGAAGGGCCCCCGACCTCAGGTCGGGGGCCAGCACCGAGGAGGCGAAGGCGGCGGCGATGAAGCCGACGCCCACCAGACCGGTGACCAGCTCCGGCACGTGGTACTCGATCCCGACCAACAGGATCACCGCCAGCACGCCGATCGCGTAGTGCGCGCCGTGCTCCAGGTAGACGTAGTCGTCCAGGGTGCCCTTGCGGACCAGGTAGACCGTCAGCGAGCGGATGTACATCGCGCCGATGCCGAGGCCCAGCATGATCATGAAGATGTTCTGGGTGATCGCGAACGCGCCCACCACGCCGTCGAACGAGAACGAGGCGTCGAGGACTTCGAGGTAGAGGAACAGGAAGAAGGCCGCCCGGCCGCCGACCTGGATCAGGGTCTTGCCCGACTTCTCGGCCTCCTCCTCGGCTTCGGCGTCCTCCTCCAGGCGGTGCTCGAAGACACTGGAGAGGCCGTTCACCGCGAGGTAGGTGGCCAGGCCGAGCAGACCGGCCAGCAGCACCGTCTCGGCGTTGTCACCGGCGAACACGTTGGCCGCCACGGCGATGGTCACCAGGGCGATCACCGAGGAGAAGGCGTCCAGCTTGCCGACCTTCTCCAGCGGACGCTCCAGCCAGGAGAGCCAGTTGAAGTCCTTCTCCTCCAGGATGAAGTCCAGGAAGATCATCAACAGGAAGATGCCGCCGAAGGCCGCGATCGCCGGGTTGGCCATCTCGAGATACTCGCCGTAGGTGTACCCGGCGTACTCCTTGCCCTCGTTGAGGGCCAGGTCGATCACGGTCGAGGGGCTCAGGTGCGCCGTGAGGCCGACCACCAGCAGCGGGAAGATCAGCCGCATACCGAAGACGGCGATCAGGACACCGACGGTCAGGAAGATCTTCTGCCAGAACGGGTTCATCCGCTTCAACACGGTGGCGTTGACCACCGCGTTGTCGAAGGAGAGCGAGATCTCCAGGATCGAGAGGATCAGCACGACGCCGAAGCCCTCCCACCCCCAGAGCAGGCCGGCGGCGACCAGGCCGGCGGCGGTGATGCCGAACGACCAGCCGAATGTACGGAGGACCACGGGAGTTGTTTACCTTTCAGGTGGCAGGAGGAGCTGGGGAGACAGGGGTTACTGGACGTTGACGCCGAAGTCCAGGGCGATGCCGCGCAGGCCGGAGGCGTAGCCCTGGCCGACCGCGCGGAACTTCCACTCGCCCTGGTACCGGTAGAGCTCACCGAAGATCATCGCAGTCTCGGTGGAGGCGTCCTCGGAGAGGTCGTAGCGGGCGATCTCCTGACCGTCCGCCAGGTTCACCACCCGGATGTACGCGTTGCTGACCTGGCCGAAGTTCTGCAGCCGGGTCTCGGCGTCGTAGATCGAGACCGCGAAGACGACCTTGTCGATGGTGGCCGGCACCAGTTCGAGGTTGACCACCACGGTCTCGTCGTCACCGTCGCCGTCACCGGTCAGGTTGTCGCCCTGGTGCTCGACCGAACCCTCCGGGCTGCGCAGGTTGTTGTAGAACACGAAGTGGGCGTCGTCCGGCACCCGGCCGCCGCTGCACAGCAGCGCGCTGGCGTCCAGGTCGAAGGCCGCCCCCGTGGTGGAACGGGCGTCCCAGCCCAGACCGATCTGCACCTGCGTCAGATTCGGCGCGGCCTTGGTCAGCGAGACGTTGCCGCCCTTGGCGAGCGTGACACTCATGATGCTTCCTCCAGCTCCCCCCGTCGCCGGGGCTCCCGTCCGTACCGCACCCGGTCCACGGGGGCCGTACGGTGCCGCGGGTTCGGCCCTCCCCCGGGCGATCGACCTCCCAGGTGTACGCCCCCGCGACGCTCTCCGGGCCCTTACCGGCCCGCTGAACTTGCTGAACTCACCCACCCGCGCCGCACGGCACGGCGAAGGCCGGGGCCGATCGAAGCGCGTACGCTCCGGCCGACCCCGGCCTCAAGCCTATTCACCCGGATTCGGGCGAGGCACTCAGGTCAGACATTGACCCCGAAGTCCTGCGCGATGCCGCGCAGACCGGAGGCGTAGCCCTGGCCGACGGCCCGGAACTTCCACTCCTCGCCGTTGCGGTACAGCTCGCCGAAGACCATCGCGGTCTCGGTCGAGGCGTCCTCGGAGAGGTCGTACCGTGCGATCTCGGCGCCGCCCGCCTGGTTCACCACCCGGATGAACGCGTTCCGGACCTGGCCGAAGTTCTGCTGGCGGTTCTCGGCGTCGTAGATCGACACCGGGAAGTTGATCCGCAGCACGTCGGCCGGCACGGCGGCCAGGTTGACCTTGATCTGCTCGTCGTCGCCCTCGCCCTCACCGGTGGTGTTGTCACCGGTGTGCTCGACCGAGCCGTCCGCGCTCTTCAGGTTGTTGAAGAAGACGAAGTTGCCGTCCGAACCGGTCTTGCCCTCGGCGTTCAGGAGCAGCGCGCTGGCATCCAGGTCGAAGTCCGAGCCCGTGGTGGTCCGGACGTCCCAACCGAGGCCGATGATGACCGCGGTCAGGCCCGGGGCCTCCTTGGTGAGCGAGACGTTGCCGCCCTTGCTGAGGCTGACACCCACTTGGTCCTCCAAAAGCGCTGATGGTGTTTCACTCTGCCCAACGGCCCGATCGTAGTGCCGGGTTCCCCACCGTGGGCAGTGACCCGGCCCGGTCGACCGTACGAATGTCCACCAACGCACGCCGAGGCCCTCCGGCACGATCGCCGGAGGGCCKCGGAAGGGTCTCAGAGCGCGTCGACGGCGGCCAGGTAGGCCTGCTCGTCCCGGGCGTCCGGGAGGCCGTTGACGATCGACCAGCGGACCACGCCGGCCTTGTCGATGACGAAGGTGCCGCGCACCGCGCAGCCCTTCTCCTCCTCGAACACGCCGTACGCCTTGGAGACCTCGCCGTGCGGCCAGAAGTCCGAGAGCAGCGGGTAGTCCAGGCCCTCCTGGTCGGCGAAGACCCGGAGGGTGAACGGCGAGTCGTTGGAGACCGCGAGCACCTGGACAGAGTCGTTCTGCAGGCGCGGCAGCTCCTTCTGGATCGCGCAGACCTCGCCGGTGCAGACACCGGTGAACGCGAACGGGTAGAAGACCAGGACGACGTTCTTCTCGCCCCGGAAGTCGGAGAGCTTGACCAGCTCGCCGTGCTGGTTCTTCAGCTCGAAGTCCGGAGCCTCGGTGCCTACCTCGATCGCCATGCTGGTCCTCCTGCGTGAATGCCTCTGGTCGGGTGCCTCAGGCATCCTTGCATCCGTTTGAGGCCGTTCCGCCGAACGAGTGAGGGCAGTTGCCCGATCCGTCCCCGATTTCGCCCTGGGTGAACAAGGTCACCGGCAGCAACTACAGGCCATCCTCGGAAACGAACGGGCCCCGCTGGAGAAAACTCCAGCGGGGCCCGTTCCGAGATGTTCCGAGTCAGCGCTTGCCGGTCTTCGCCGCCTTCGGGGTGGCCAGCCGGGTGCCCATCCAGTCCTTGGCGAGGGCCACCGAGCTGGTCTGGGAGAGTCCGGCGGTCTTGGCGGCGTCGGCGATCTCGTGCGCCTCCACGTGCCCGTCCCGGCCGGTCTTGGGCGTCAGCAGCCAGACCAGGCCGCCCTCTGCGAGGTACTCCAGGGCGTCGACGAGGGCATCGGTCAGGTCCCCGTCCTCCTCGCGGTGCCACAGCAGGACGGCGTCGGCGACGTCGTCGTAGTCCTCGTCGACGAGTTCAGTACCGGTGATCTCCTCGATGCCCTCGCGGAGATCCTGGTCAGTGTCTTCGTCGTACCCGAGCTCCTGGACGATCTGGCTCGACTCGAAGCCGAGACGGTGCGCCGGGTTGGACTTGTCCGCGGGGTCCGCGGTCGCGCTCACGGGAATAACCTCCAGTATTCGGCTCGACATCCTTGCCGAGGCTTGGCCGTAGTCCACACGGGACCGGCGGTTCGCGCAAGTACCCGCACCCCGATCCCACCCAAAGGTTGACGGTTCGGGCGGGGACACGCCCGATTGGCGTGTCAGGAATCACACCGATTTGCCCTTTTCTGTACGGACCCTTGATGCTGCCGGGGCCACTGGTACCGAACCGCCAGGATGACCGAGATACGAACGGCATTCGGGTTACGCACCCATGCGGGCGTAAAGTCTCCTGTTGGCCCTCGTCCCGGATGTCCGCCATCGGACCCCCGGGAAGCCTGGAAGAGATTCCAGGTCCAAGGTCGGTCCACCTCTTCGTACCACCCGATGGCGCGTTACGGGCAGCGACGCTCAGCGCACCATCCGATCGGACCGCTCACCAGGCGGAACGGTTACCCATCGGTAGATATGACGGATCTCCGAGTTGCGGTACACGATGGAGGCGGCGCGACACACCTCAGTTTCGACCGACAGTGAAGGAACAGCGTGGCTTCCGGAGCAGATCGCAACCCGATCATCATTGGCGGCCTTCCGAGTCAGGTCCCGGACTTCGATCCCGAGGAGACCGCGGAATGGCTCGAGTCGCTTGACGCGGCCATCGACGAGCGGGGCCGCGAGCGCGCCCGCTACCTGATGCTCCGTCTGATCGAGCGCGCCCGCGAGAAGCGTGTCGCCGTGCCCGAGATGCGCAGCACGGACTACGTCAACACGATCGCCACCAAGGACGAGCCGTTCTTCCCCGGTAACGAGGAGATCGAGCGCAAGGTCCTCAACGCGACCCGCTGGAACGCGGCCGTGATGGTCTCCCGGGCCCAGCGCCCGGGCATCGGAGTCGGTGGCCACATCGCCACCTTCGCCTCTTCCGCGTCGCTGTACGACGTGGGCTTCAACTACTTCTTCCGCGGCAAGGACGCCGAGGGCGAGTCCGGCGACCAGATCTTCTTCCAGGGTCACGCCTCCCCCGGCATCTACGCCCGGGCCTTCCTGCTGGACCGCCTGAGCGAGACCCAGCTCGACGCGTTCCGCCAGGAGAAGTCCAAGGCGCCGTACGGCCTGTCCAGCTACCCGCACCCGCGGCTGATGCCGGACTTCTGGGAGTTCCCCACCGTCTCGATGGGCCTCGGCCCGCTCGGTGCGATCTACCAGGCCCGGATGAACCGCTACCTGGAGCACCGGGGCATCAAGGACACCTCGTCCTCGCACGTCTACGCCTTCCTCGGCGACGGCGAGATGGACGAGCCCGAGTCGCTCGGCCAGCTCTCGCTGGCCGCCCGTGAGGGCCTGGACAACCTGACCTTCGTGGTGAACTGCAACCTGCAGCGCCTGGACGGCCCGGTCCGCGGCAACGGCAAGATCATCCAGGAGCTGGAGTCGCAGTTCCGCGGCGCCGGCTGGAACGTCATCAAGCTGGTCTGGGACCGCAGCTGGGACCCGCTGCTCGCCCAGGACCGCGACGGCGTGCTGGTGAACAAGCTGAACACCACGGTGGACGGCCAGTTCCAGACCTACGCGACCGAGACCGGCGCGTACATCCGCGAGAACTTCTTCGGCGGTGACCTGCGGCTGCGCAAGATGGTCGAGAGCATGACCGACCAGCAGATCCAGCACCTGGGTCGCGGCGGCCACGACCACGCCAAGGTCTACGCGGCGTACAAGGCGGCCCGCGAGCACAAGGGCCAGCCGACCGTGATCCTGGCCCAGACCGTCAAGGGCTGGACCCTCGGGCCGAACTTCGAGGGCCGCAACGCGACCCACCAGATGAAGAAGCTCACCACCGAGGACCTCAAGCGCTTCCGCGACCGGCTGCACCTGCCGATCACGGACAAGCAGCTCGACGAGGGCTACCCGCCCTACTACCACCCGGGCAAGGACTCCGAAGAGATCCAGTACATGCACGACCGGCGCAGCGAGCTGGGCGGCTACATGCCCACCCGCAAGGTGCGCCCGCGCAAGCTGGAGCTCCCGGGCGACGACGCCTACAAGGCGGTCAAGAAGGGTTCGGGCAACCAGACCATCGCGACCACGATGGCCTTCGTCCGCGTCCTCAAGGACCTGATGCGGGACAAGGGCATCGGCAACCGCTTCGTGCCGATCGCGCCGGACGAGTACCGCACCTTCGGTATGGACTCGCTCTTCCCGTCCGCCAAGATCTACAACCCGCTCGGCCAGACCTACGAGTCGGTCGACCGCGAGCTGCTGCTGGCGTACAAGGAGTCCAAGACCGGCCAGATGCTGCACGACGGCATCTCCGAGGCGGGCTGCACCGCCTCGCTGATCGCCGCCGGTTCGTCGTACGCGACGCACGGCGAGCCGCTGATCCCGGTCTACGTCTTCTACTCGATGTTCGGGTTCCAGCGCACGGGTGACCAGTTCTGGCAGATGGCCGACCAGCTGGCCCGCGGTTTCGTGATCGGCGCCACGGCGGGCCGCACCACGCTGACCGGTGAGGGTCTGCAGCACGCGGACGGCCACTCGCAGCTGCTCGCCTCGACCAACCCCGGCGTCGTCGCGTACGACCCGGCGTACGGCTTCGAGATCGCGCACATCATGCAGGACGGCATCAACCGGATGTACGGCTCGTCGGAGAAGTTCCCGCACGGCGAGGACGTCTTCTACTACATGACGGTCTACAACGAGCCGATCAAGATGCCGGCCGAGCCGGAGAACGTGGACGTCGAGGGCATCCTCAAGGGCATCCACAAGTACGCCCCGGGCACGGCGGGTTCGATCCCGGCGCAGATCCTCGCCTCGGGCGTGGCGGTGCCGTGGGCGCTGCAGGCCCAGCAGATCCTCGCCGAGCAGTGGAACGTCAAGGCGGACGTCTGGTCGGCGACCTCCTGGAACGAGCTCCGTCGCGACGCGGTGGAGGTCGAGGAGTTCAACCTGCTGCACCCGGAGGAGGCGCAGCGCGTCCCGTACGTCACCACCAAGCTGTCCGGCTCGGAGGGCCCGTTCGTCGCGGTCTCCGACTGGATGCGTGCGGTGCCGGACCAGATCTCGCGCTGGGTGCCGGGCCAGTACCAGTCGCTCGGTGCCGACGGGTTCGGCTTCGCCGACACCCGTGGTGCGGCGCGCCGGTTCTTCCACATCGACGTGCAGTCGATCGTGCTGGCCGTGCTGACCGAGCTGGCCAAGCAGGGCAAGATCGACCGCTCCGCGCTCAAGGAGGCGATCGACCGCTACCAGCTGCTGGACGTGGCCGCCGCCGACCCGGGTGCCGCGGGCGGCGACGCCTGATCACCGGTTGAACCGAAGGGCCGCTCCCGCTGGGGGCGGCCCTTCGGCCTTTCCTGACGGCGCGTCGGCTGCGCTCCCCGGCGGTGGGGCGGGACCATGACGGGTGCCCGTCGCCATCGCGCTCTTCACCCAGGACCTCCGGCTGCACGACAACCCCGTGCTGCACGCCGCGCTCGCCGCCGACCGGGTGGTGCCGCTGTTCGTGCTCGACGACGGCCTGGCCGCCACCGGCTTCGCGGTCCCCAACCGGGCCGCCTTCCTCGCCGACTGCCTGCGTGACCTGGACACCGGGCTGCGCTCGCGCGGCGGGCACCTGGTGCTGCGGCGCGGTGACGTGGTCGCCGAGACCGCCCGGGTGGCGGCCGAGACCGGCGCCGGGGCGGTGCACGTCGCGGCTGGGGTCACCGCCTTCGCCCAGCGGCGGGAGGGCCGTCTGCGGGCGGAGTTCGGCGACCGGCTGGTGGTGCACGACGCCGTGCTGACGGCGCTGGCGCCGGGCGCCGTGACCCCGGCGGGCAAGGACCACTACGCGGTCTTCACGCCCTACCTGCGAGCCTGGTCGGCCGCCCCACGACGGAAGCCGCTCGCTGCGCCCCGGGCCGTCCCGGTGCCGGACGGCGTCGCGAGCCTGCCCGTTCCCGTCGTACGCCCCGACTCCCCCGAGCTGCCGCCGGGCGGCGAACGAGCCGGGCGGGCCCGTTGGAAGCGCTGGACACCGGGCTCCCGGGACGTGCTCGCGGCCGACGGGACGTCACATCTCTCCCCCTACCTGCACTTCGGCTGCCTGTCGGCGACCGAGCTGGCCGCCGGGACGCCGGACGAGGACTTCGTCCGGCAGCTGGTCTGGCGGGACTTCCACCACCAGGTGCTGGCGGCCCGGCCCTCGGCATCGCGGGCGGACTACCGTCCGCGCGGCGACCGCTGGCACCGGGACGAGGACGAACTCACCGCCTGGCAGGCCGGGTTGACCGGCTATCCGATCGTGGACGCCGGGATGCGGCAACTGACCGCCCAGGGCTGGATGCACAACCGCGCCCGGCTGGTGACGGCGAGCTTCCTGGCCAAGACGCTCTACCACGACTGGCGGGAGGGGGCCGAACACTTCCTCGCCCTGCTGGTCGACGGCGACGTGGCCAACAACCAACTCAACTGGCAGTGGGTGGCAGGCACCGGCACCGACACCCGGCCCAACCGGGTACTCAACCCGCTCCGCCAGGCCGAACGCTTCGACCCCGACGGCACGTACGTCCGCCGCTGGGTCCCGGAGCTGGCGCACGTGCCGGGCGGCGCCGTGCACCGGCCCTGGCTGCTGGCGGAGCGGCCCGACTACCCGGCTCCGCTGGTCGAGCTGACGGCCGATCGGTTCGGGCAGGGACGGCCCGGATAGGGTGCGCTGGTTCGCGCACTCGATCGTTGGGATCCTTCCTTGTCCATACCCACGACCCGGCAGCTCTGCTGGGCCGCAGCAGCTGGTGTCTTCGCCGTCAGCAGCGCGCTGCTCCCGCTCATGGTCGTCTCCACCAACCGGTTGAGCGAACACGTCGGCCTGGTCGCGCTCTCGGGCCTCGGTTCGCTGGTGCTGGCCTGGGTCACCTTCCTGCTGGGCATCGCGGCGCCGGTTCGCCGACGCCGGTCCTGGCTGGCCGCGACGGCCGGCGCCCTGGTGGCGGTGGTCCCGGTCGGCCTCGGCGCCCACTGGCTGATGCTTCCGTCCGGGGACAGTGGCCTCCCGACGACGGCGGTGGCCTGGACCGCACCACTCGACCGGCCTGCCAACACGGTCACTCTGGCCGTCTGGCAGCAGGGGGAGACCGTGGTCCGGGTCCGCCCCGACGGGCTGTACGCCCATCGGGCGGCCGACGGCGGGCAGGTGTGGACCCTGCCGATGCGCGACCACGAGCGCCACTCCGGCGGGCGGGATCGCGGCGATCGGGCGGTCGCGGCCGTGAGCCGGGGGCAGGTCGTCTCCGGACGGATCGCCGTCGCAGCGGACCAGGTCCTGGTGTCCTACGGGGACCGGCTCCAGTCACTGCGGGTCAGGGACGGCGGCGAACAGTGGCAGACACCGTTCGCCAAGAGCTGCACCACGGACCGACTGGCCGCGGCCGGCACCCGGGCCGTGCTGGTCGAGTACTGCTCGGTGCAGCACCCCCAGGGCAAGGCAGCACTGCTGCAGTACGACCTGACCAGTGGGCAGCTGAGCTCGCGGACCGAACTGCCCACCGAGACCTTCCTCGGTCAGGCGGCCGTGCTCTCCGTCCAGCCGCTGGTGCTCCGGCTGGCCGAGAGCCTCCGCAGCGGGGTGAACGGGGTGCTCTCCTTCACCGACGACGGCCGGCTGCGGGCCACGGTGCCGTTCACTTCGCCCGAGTACGACCTGGACCTCGACGCCCAGGCCTTCGGCGCCGCCCCGGTACGGCCCGTGGTGGTGACGGAGGATCAACTCGTCACCCGGGTGAAGCGGGTCGGCGGCGGCGCGGCGATCGTGTCCTTCTCCCTTGCCGACGGCTCCCGGCGCTGGCTCACCGACGCGGACCGCGACGTGTACGCCCTCGCCGCGGGGCAGGGCGCGGTGGTGGCGCTGACCGCCTACGGCCACAGCTTCCATGACCAGTTGCTCCGGCTGGACCCGCGCACCGGGGAGGTCCGGTCACGGACCCTGGCGAGCGAAGCCCGGAGCGGCGGGACGGCCTGGCTCGGCGAGGCGCCGAACCGTTACGTGATCGCCAACGAGCTCGGCGGCACCGATCCGTACCGGCCGCTGATCGGCCTGCTGCGCTGAACCGGACATGGGGAAAAGAGCGCCGGACCACGCCCCCTTCCCCATGACAGTGACTCAGATGTGCACGGCCGGACCGGCGTCCGTCGCACCCCGCTTGGTGAGCAGGCCGAGCAGGGCAGCCGCGAAGGCGACGGCGGCCGCTACCGCGAAGGCCAGCGACATGCCGCTGACGAAGGACTCGTGGACGGCGGTGGCCATGCCCTGCACCACCTGCTCGGGGGCGCCGGCCGGGGCGGGCGGGGCGATGCCGAGCTGGGCGGCCTGGTCGAGACCGGCCTGCTGGGCCGGGTCGACCGGCGGGAGGCCGGCGCCGGCCCAGTTGCCGGGCAGCACGTCGGTGACCTTGGCGGCCATCACCGCTCCGAGGACGGCGGTGCCGAGCGAGCCGCCGACCTGCATGGCGGCCTGCTGGAGACCGCCCGCGACGCCGGAGAGCTCCAACGGGGCGTTGCCGACGATGACTTCGGTGGCGCCGACCATGACCGGGCTGATGCCCAGGCCCATCAGGACGAACCAGAGCGACATCACGCCGGTGCCGGAGTCGGTGGTCAGCGTGGACATCCCGTACATCGCCACGGTGGTGAGCACCATGCCGACCACGATCGGGATCCGCGGGCCGACCTTGCCGATCGCGGCCCCGGCCGCCGGGGCGCCGACGATCATCATGCCGGTCATCGGCAGCAGGTGGACGCCCGCCTGAACGGGCGTCATGGCGTGCACGTTCTGCAGGTAGAAGGTGACGAAGAAGATCGCGCCGAAGAACGCGAACGCCATCAGCACCATCAGCAGGGCGCCGGCCGAGAGCGGCACCGAGCGGAACAGGCTGAGCGGGATCAGCGGCTCCTCGGCCTTGGTCTGCCAGAACGCGAACAGCACCAGCGCGAGCACCGCACCGCCGAGGAAGAGCAGCGTGCTGCTGTCGCTCCAGCCCCAGGTCGGGGCCTTGATGATGCCCCAGACCAGGGCGAACATCGCCACCGAGAGCAGCAGGATGCCGGGCACGTCGAAGGACTTGGCGGCGTTCTCGGCCCGGACGTCCTTGAGGATCCAGATCCCGAGTGCCACGGCCGCGATGCCGACCGGGATGTTGATGAAGAAGACCGACTGCCAGCTGACGTGCTCGACCAGCAGCCCGCCGACGATCGGACCGGCGGCGGTGGAGGCACCGATCACGCCGGCCCAGATGCCGATCGCCATGTTGAGCTTGTCGGCCGGGAACGCGCCGCGCAGCAGGCCGAGCGCGGCGGGCTGGAGCAGCGCGCCGAACAGGCCCTGGAGCACCCGGAAGGCGATCACCAGCTGGATGTTGCCCGCGAACCCGATCGCGGCGGAGGTGGCCGCGAAGCCGGCCGCACCGACCAGGAAGGTGGACTTGTGGCCGAACCGGTCGCCGATCTTGCCGGCCGTGATCAGGAAGACCGCGAGCGCCAGCAGGTAGCCGCTGGTCACCCACTGGATGTCGGCGGGCGAGGCGCCCAGGTCGCTCTGGATCACCGGGTTGGCGATCGCCACCACGGTGCCGTCCAGCGCCACCATCATCACGCCGACCGCCACCGTGAGCAGGGTCAGCCAGGGGTGTCCCTGGAACCGTGCGAGACCGGTGGGCGGTGTGCTGCGCTGCGGCGGCACGGCCGCTTTCGCGGTCTTGGTTAGGGGCTGGCTCATCTGACGGACCCTCCGGGGCTTTTGATCGCTGTGACCGCTGTGACCTGTGTCCTGTGATCAGGGCACGGCGGTGGCGCCCCGGCCCACCCGTCCCCACGAGTCGTCCGGCCTGACGGGCGCCACCGCCGGATGAGATTATGTCAGTCCCTGACATTCGGCAAACACTGCCTTGTGCCGCTGGCTGACTTCTGCCAAGGTCTGCCATTTGTCAGCGCGCTATCGTTATGAACGCAGTGCTGATGTGCACAGTCCCGCTCTGTCCCGGAAGGCCCAGCCATGGCCGCGCAGCCCCTCCCGTCCGCCGAACCGGCCGCCTGCCGGGTGCTCGGCCTGCGCGAGCGGAAGAAGCAGCGCACCAGGGACGCCCTGGTCTCGGCCGCCCACCGGCTCTTCCTCAGTCACGGGTACGGGCGCACCACCATCGACGAGATCGCGGCCGAGGTCGACGTCTCGCCGCGCACCTTCTTCCGGTACTTCGCCAACAAGGAGGAGGTCGCGCTCGCCGTCCTGGCCGACGCCGAGGACTACTTCGTCGCCACCCTGCGCGAACGCCCCGCCTCGGAGAACCCGCTGCAGGCGCTGCGGAGTTCGATCGTGCTGGCCTGGCGCGACCTGTCCGACACCGGGACCTCGGACACCGGGGTCACCGCGGCGCTCGAACTGATCCAGTTGATCGAGGAGACGCCCACCCTGCTCGCCGCCCACCTGCGTCGGATCACCGACCAGGAACGCCTGATCGCCGAACTGATCGCCCGCCGGGAGGGGCTGGACCCTTCCGTCGACCTGCGGCCGCGGGTGCTCGCCGCCGTCTTCGGCGGGGTGCTCCGCTCCGCCCACCTCGCCTGGAGCAGCGACCACTCGGCCCCCGGCCCCGAGGGCATGATCGCCGTCATCGAGTCCCACTTCGACCAACTCGGCCCGGCCCTCGCCGCCGACTGGCGCTGACCTTTTCGCAGTCGCCCGGCCATCTGCCTCCAGGGGCTCGGGGAACTGCGAGGAGATCTGGCGCCGGGGTCACGTACGAAAGTGCCTGACCACTTACGCACGGATCACCTGTTCCGAGGTCGGCGTCGCAGTTCCCCGAGCCCCTGGTGGCCGATGCCCGGAGCGCAGGTCATACCCGGGTACTACGGCGAAGTCCGGTCCGGGGTACGACTCCGGGCGGGTCGGTGCGGCCTAGGCTGGGCCGGGATGAAGCCTCAACTTCCCTCTTCTGTCCTGGACCTGCTGCAGCCGGTGGGTGATCAGCTGGCCGACCTCGGCCGGGCGCTGCTCACCCCGGTCGAGGGCCGGTCCCCGCTGATGTCCGGGGCGCAGCGTGCGTGGGTGCGCTGGCTGCCGTACCTGTTGGCGATCTCGGCGGTGGCGGCGCTGCTGCCGGTGGGCACGGTGGTGCTGACCAACGACTACGGGGTGCCCGGCGCGGTGGCCGGTGCGGTCGCGTTGCTGCAGTCCGGGCCGCTGCTGGTGGCGGTGACCCGGCCGTTGCAGGCGTGGTGGGTGATGGCCGCCGGGACGGTACTGGGGGCGCTGCTCACGATGAGCAGTCCGGCGGGTGCCGGGCCGTGGCCGTGGCCGGTGACGACGTTGCTCGGGTACCTCTTCCTGATGCCGGCGCTGGCACTGCGGGAGCGTGGGCGGACCCTGCTCGCGGTCTGGCTGGTCACCCTGGCGGCCACCATGGTGGCCTCCGAGCTGCACCAGTCCCGGGCGGATGAGAGCGCCCCCTTGACGGTGGCGCTCTCGGGGGCGGTGCTGCTGCTGGGCTGGAGCGTGCGCGGCCGGGGCGAGGCGCAGAAGTTGCTGGCCGAGCAGGAGCAGATCAGCGAGGCCGAGCGGGAGCGCAGCACGCTGCTGGAGGAACGGGCCCGGATCGCCCGGGAGTTGCACGACGTGGTCGCGCACCACATGTCGGTGATCACGGTGCAGGCGGACAGTGCGCCGTACCGGATCAGTGGTCTGCCGCCGGAAGCGGTCGACGAGTTCGGCACCATCGCGACGGCCGCCCGCAGTTCGCTGACCGAGATGCGGCGGCTGCTCGGGGTACTGCGCAGTGACGGGGCGGAGCCCGACCGGATGCCGCAACCGGGGCTGGCGCAGCTCGGGCAGCTGGTGGAGACGGTGGGTCAGGCCGGGGTGCGGGCCGAGCTGACGGTGGCTCCGGAGGTGGCCGCGCTGGGTGAACTGCCGTCGGCGGTGGCCCTGTCGGCGTACCGGATCGTGCAGGAGGCGCTGGCCAACGTGGTCCGGCACGCCCCGGGGGCGCGGGCCGAGGTCAGGCTGACCGCCGTCGGCCGGACGCTGCGGGTGACGGTGGAGAACTCGCCGGGCGGCCGCCCCGGGGTGGAGGGCAGCGAGGGTACGGGGCACGGGCTGGTGGGAATGCGTGAGCGCGTCCGCCTGCTGTCCGGCAGGCTGGAGACCGGCGGCACGCCTGCGGGCGGCTTCCTGGTCGCCGCCGAACTGCCCGTCAATCTGCTGGGAGAGAGCCCCCGATGACCATCCGCGTAATCATCGTCGACGACCAGGCGATGGTCCGGGCCGGGTTCGCCGCACTGCTCAACGCGCAGACCGACATCGACGTGGTCGGCGACGCCGCCGACGGCAAGCAGGCGCTGGAGGTCAGCGGGCGGACCCACCCCGACGTGGTGCTGATGGACGTCCGGATGCCCGAGATGGACGGTCTGGAGGCGGCCCGCCAGCTGCTCGACCCGCCGGTCGGCGTGGTGCACCGGCCCAAGGTGCTGATGCTGACCACCTTCGACGTGGACGACTACGTCTACGAGGCGCTCCGGGCCGGGGCCAGCGGCTTCCTGCTCAAGGACGCGCCGCCCGCCGACCTGATCGCCGCGGTCCGGGTGGTGGCCGCCGGGGACGCGCTGCTGGCCCCCTCGGTGACCCGGCGGCTGATCGAGGACTTCGCCCGCAACCGCCCGGCCCCGCGCCGCGACCCCCGGCTGCGGCTGAACGGGCTGACGCCACGGGAGACCGAGGTGCTCGAGCTGATCGCCCGTGGTCTGTCGAACCAGCAGATCGCCGAGCAGCTGGTGGTCGCCGAGCAGACCGTGAAGACCCACATCGGCCGCATCCTGGCCAAGCTCGACCTGCGCGACCGGGCCCAGGCGGTAGTCCTGGCGTATGAGTCGGGCCTGGTGACGCCGGGTCAGTAGTACCCGAGTACGACCCCTTGTTTGGCCCCGCGGTGTGACGCTCGCGGAGCCTTCTGCTTCGTACCTTCCTCTCCGTCAGCAGCGGTACGACGGAGGGTTGGAGCGGATGCGAGCACGATTCAGGCGGGCACTGGCCGGGGGTCTCCTCGCGGTACTGGCGGTCGGCGGAGCCGGCGGCTGGGCGGCGGCGGACGGCCAGCAGGCGATCACCGGGCCGCCGCCCGGCAGCGCGGCCTGGGCCGCCGACACCACCCTCGGGCTCCGGCTGCCGGAACCCGGGCGGGCCGGGGCGGCGGAGGTGGCGGCGTTCTTCGGCGGGCTGCCGCAGGCGCAGCAGCGGGCGCTGGCCGTCCGCCACCCGCTGGTGGTGGGGAACCTGGACGGCACCCCGTACGCCCTGCGGTACTTCGCCAACTCGCTGGCCCTGCGCGAGGAGCGGGAGCGGGAGCTGGCGGTGGCCGCCGACTCCACCCTGCCGGAGCGGGACCGGGCCGCCGCCCGGGCGAAGGCGGACCGGTACGCCGCGCTGACCGGCCGTCAGCTGCTGGCCTTCGACCCGCGCGGCCGGGGCCAGCTGGCCGAGGTGTTCGGCGACCTGGCCGCCGCCGAGCGGACGGCGGTGATCGTGCCCGGCTCCGACATCGACCTGATGACCGTCGACCGCGCCTCCGCCCCGTACGGCACGCCGACCGGGATGGCCAAGGCGCTCCGCGCCCAGGCCGGTGACCGGCTGGCGGTGGTCGCCTGGACCGGCTACACCACCCCCGTCAAGGTCGGCCTGGACGCCGCCACCGCCCGGCTGGCCCAGGCCGGCGCCCCTCGGCTGAGCCGCTTCCTGGACGGCCTGGTGCCCACCACCGGACCGGTCACGGTGCTCTGCCACAGCTACGGCACCGCCGTCTGCTCGCTGGCCGGCCTCGGCCCCGAGCAGGTCACCGGCCTGGTCGCGATCGGCTCGCCCGGCATGGACGTGGACCGCGCCGCCGACCTGCGGGTCCCGGTCTGGGTGGCGCAGCGCAACGACGAGGACTGGATCGGCCAGGTCCCGAACGTCTCCTTCCTCGGTCTCGGCCACGGCGCCGACCCGGAGGACCCCGCCTTCGGCGCCCGGGCGGTCGCCTCCACCGGTTCGCACGGCCACAGCGGCTACTTCGCCCCCGGCACCGCCTCGCTGGCCAACTTCGCCGCGATCTCGCTCGGCCGCACCGACCAGGTGACCAGCGCCGCCGACGCCCACTGACTCCCCGTTAGGAACCCCTGAGATGAAGCTCGTCGCGACCCTCCGCCGCAGCGCCGCCACCGTGGACGCCAAGACCCCCGCCACCCGCGACCGCGCGCTCGACGGACTGCGTGCCCTCGCCCTGCTCTCGGTGCCGGTCGGGCACTGGCTGCTCGGCGGCTTCACCAGCTCGCCGGACGGCGTGCTGCGCAACGCCAGCCCGCTCGCCTCACTCGGCTTCTTCGCCCCGCTGAGCTGGGTGCTCCAGATGCTCGGGGTGTTCTTCCTGGTCGGCGGCTACGCCTCGGCCAAGTCGCTGGCCCGCTCGCAGGAACGCGGTGCGAGCACCGTCGACTGGCTGCGGCAGCGCACCGTCCGGCTGCTCCGCCCGGTGCTGGGGGTGGCGGCGGTCTGGGCCCTGCTGATCCCGCTGCTGAACGGGCTCRGCGTCCCGGCAGGGACGGTCAGGACCGGCAGCGTGCTGGTGGTGCAGCCGCTCTGGTACATCGGCATCTACCTGGCGCTGACCGCACTCACCCCCTGGTGCCTGCGGCTCGGCCGCCGGCTCGGCGGCTGGGCGGCGGCCCCGCTGCTCGGGGTGGTCGCGCTGGTGGACGCGCTGCGGTACGGCCCGTGGGCCGACTCGGTGCCGTCCTGGCTGGCGCTGGTCAACCTGCTGCCCGGCTGGCTGTTCGCCTACCAGCTCGGCATCTCCTGGGCGCAGGGGACGCTGCGCAGGTCCGGTGCGAAGCTGCTGCTGCTCGGCGGGGCCGCGCTGTTCACCGTACTGCTGACGGTCTTTCACTACCCGGCCAGCATGGTCGGCGTGCCCGGCGTCGCCCGGACCAACTCGCACCCGCCGTCGCTGCTGGTGCTGGCGCTGGCCTCGGTGCAGTGCGGCGCCGCGATGCTGCTGCGCGAGCGGATCGGCCGGGCGCTGCGGCGGCCGCTGCTCTGGCTGCCGGTCGTGGTGGTCAACCTCTCGGCCATGACGATCTTCTGCTGGCACCAGACCGCGATGTTCTCGGTCGGCGCGCTCGGCAGCGCGCTGGGCGCCGTCCCCGGTCTGACCACCGCGCCGGACTCGCTCGGCTGGGTGCTGGCCCGGCTGGCCTGGCTGCCGGTGTTCGGCCTGGTGCTGACCCTGATCGGCCGGTACGCCCGGCGGTTCGACGCCCCGTGGCAGCTGGGCAGGGGCTGGAAGGCCGCGCTGAGTGCGAGCGCGGGGCTGTTCGCGGTGTACGCGCTCGGGGTGGTCTGATCTCGCAGTGCCACCGCCTAGGCTGGGCCGCATGGTGACGTTCGATCAGTTCCTGAGCATGAGCCTGGCGCTCCCCCGGGCCACCGAGCGGCTGACCTGGGAGAGCACGGTCACCCTGCGGGTCGGCGAGAAGATCTTCGCGATGGGAACGCCCGACTCGGGGACCGTCACCGTAAAGGCGAGCAAGGAGGACCAGGCCGAACTGCTGGCCGCCGAGCCCGAGGTGTACTCCTCGGCGCCGTACGTCGGGCGGCACGGCTGGGTGCTGGTCCGGCTCGTCGGGGTCGACCCGGACGAGCTGCGCGACCTGCTCACCGACGCCTGGCGGAGCATCGCGCCGAAGAGGCTGGTCAGGGAGTTCGAGGCATCCGGACCCACCCCCGAAACCATGTGACCCATCCCACAGTTTAGCCAGGCACGCCCCGCCTCCCCAGCCCATACGCTGGCTGGCAGTTGTCGGCGGGGGTACACCTACGCGGGCCCGAAGGATGGTGACCAGTTGCCGCAGCAGAACCAGCGCTCCGTGCAGCGTCGCAGGCGGATCAAGCGCCTGCTGATAGGCGTCTTCGCCACCACCGTGGTGCTGGTCGACACCGGCGCCGCCGCCGCGCAGGCCGCCGTGGGCAGCGAACAGCTCGCCATCACCACGCCCCCGGCCGGCAGCGACCGATGGGTCGCCGACCACTCGCTCGGCCGTGACCTGCCCGACCCGGCGACCGCCGACGCCCGCAGTGTGGCCGCCTTCTTCGCCGCGCTCACCGCCGCCCAGACCTCGCGGCTGGTCACCGACTACCCGCTGGTGGTCGGCAACCTGGACGGCGCCCCGCTCCAGCTCCGCTACCGGGCCAACCGGCTGGCGATCGCCGCCGAACGCGACCGCGCCCGGGCCCGCGCCGCCGACCCGCGACTGGACGCCGACACCCGCGCGCTGGCCGAGGCCAGGGCCAACGACAGCGACCACCTGCTCGCCCCCGAGCGCCAGATCCTGGCCTTCGACCCGCGCGGCCGGGGCCTGGTCAGCGAGGTGTACGGAGACCTGACGACCGCTCAGCGGGTGGCCGTCCTGGTGCCGGGCTCGGACGCCGACCTCGGCCACTTCGACCAGGCCGTCGACCCGCTCCGCTCCCCCGCCGGGATGGGCCGCGCCCTGTACGCCGAGGAGCACCGCCACGCGGCCGGCACCCGTACCGCCGTGATCGCCTGGACCGGCTACGTCACCCCCGACGGCCTCGGCCCCGACGCGGTCACCGACCGGCTCGCCCAGGCCGCCGCCCCCCGGCTCGCCCGTCTGCTGTCCGGCCTCGCCGTCACCAGCGACCCCGTCACGCCGCCGGCCCTGTTCTGCCACTCGTACGGGACCGTGGTCTGCGGCACCGCCGCCCCCGGTATCCACGACTCGACCCCCACCGACCTGGTGGTCTTCGGCAGCCCCGGGATGGGCGTGGCCGACGCCGCCGACCTCGGCACCGGCGTCCGGGTCTGGGCCACCCGCAACCCCACCGACTGGATCGGCAACGTCCCCTACCTGGAGGTCGGCGGCCTCGGCCACGGCGCCGACCCCACCTCCGCCGCCTTCGGTGCCACCAAGCTCTCCTCGGCCGGCGCCGACGGCCACACCGGCTACCTCGCCGAGGGCACCGCCAGCCTGCGCAACTTCGCCGACATCGCCCTCGGCGACTACGCCGACGTGACCCGGGCCGCCCGCAGCTGAGAACCGCGCGCGGCAATCGGGCGTCTGCACCGGCAGGGCCCTGCGTACCGAGCCGGCCCGGTCACCGAACCGACGAAGGTGAACGCCCGGATGGAACCAGCCGCCGTTTCCGCTCCCAGCCCGACGAACCCGGAGCGATGGCGGATCACCCTCCCCAACCGGATGGCCCTGGCCGGGCTGGTCGCCGGGGCGATCTGGGGAGTCGGCCTGGTCCTGATCACCCTGCCGGACCCCTACCTGATCCTGGTCGGCCTGGTCACGGGGTCCTGCCTCGGCGGCGTCCTGCTGTACCTGGGCGGCATCCTGCTCTCCTGGCTGCCCCGCCGGCTGGTCCTGCACCGAGTCGGTGCGGCCGTGGCGGGCTTCCTCTGGCTGCTGCCCGCGCCGTACCTGCTGGTGTACGCGGTGATGCCGGACGAGCCGCTCCGGATGCCGCTGCTGTACCCGCTGTCCGCCGCCCTCCTCGCCGCGATCGGCACCGCCTGCGCGGCCGAGCTGACGGCTCGGCAGTACCCGTCAGTGACCGGGCCTACGGTGGACCCCTCGGGACCTACGGAAGGCTGGTAGTTGAGGTGACGGTGATTCAGGAGGGGCTGTACCGCCTGCGCAACGTCGGCAGCGGGCAGCTGCTGGCGGTCGCGGGCGACAAGCAGCGCAGCGGCGCCAAGATCCGGCAGAGCCCGGCCGACGGCTCACCCGGTCAGCTCTGGCGGATCACCGCCGTGCACCCCGGCGGTGGCCTCTACCACCTGGAGAGCGACGGCAGCGGCAAACGCCTCGACGTCACCGGCGCCCGGACCGACAACGGGGTACCCCTCCAGCTCTGGGGCCCGAACGGCTTCGGCGCCCAGGAATGGCTGCTGGAGCAGCACGTCGACACCCCCGACACCTACAACCTGGTCAGCTTCGTCAGCGGCCTCACCCTCGAGATCGCCGACGACGACACCGCCCGCCAGTGGGAGGACCTCGACAGCCCGGCGCAGTGGTGGCAGTTGGAGCCCGCTGCGCCGTAGGCAGGCAATCCAGGGGCTCGGGGCTCTGCTGACTTGCGGCTCCGCCGCGTGGGCGAGGAGATCTGGCGCGCGGGTCACGGACGAGAGTGCCTGACCACCCACGGACGGATCACCTGATCCGAGGTCGGCGTCGCCCACGCGGCGGAGCCGCACATCAGCAGAGCCCCGAGCCCTTGATGGCTGAGCCCGGAGCGCCCGCCGGGCTACTCGCGGCCCGCCGAGGTGAAGCTCATGTCGGCGTAGCGGTTGCCGGTGACCTGGGCGGAGATGGGCTCCAGGGTGGCGAGTTCGGCCGGGGTGAGGTGCAGGGTGGCGGCGGCGGTGTTCTCGGCCAGGCGGGTGCGCTTGCGGGTGCCGGGGATCGGGACCACGGTCAGGCCGTGCACCTCGGCGCGCTGGTGGACCCAGGCGAGGGCGATCTGGGCGGCGGTGACGCCACGATCGGCGGCGATCTTCTGGATCGGGGCGACCAGGGCCGCGTTGGCGGCGGCGTTCGGGCCGCTGAACTGCGGGTGGTAGCGCCGGTAGTCACCCTCCGTCAGCTGTTCGGCGGCGGCGAAGGAGCCGGTCAGGAAGCCCCGGCCGAGCGGCGAGTACGGCACGAAGGTGACGCCCAGTTCGGCGGCGGCCGGGACGGCGGTGCGCTCGACGTCCCGGGAGAACAGCGACCACTCGGACTGCAGGGCCGCGATCGGGTGCACCGCGTACGCCTCGCGCAGCTCGTCCCCGGTCACCTCGGAGAGGCCCAACTCCCGTACCTTGCCTGCCTGGACGAGCTCGGCCATCGCGCCGACCGACTCGGCCAGCGGCACGGCCGGGTCGCGCCGGTGCATGTAGTAGAGGTCGATCACGTCGATGCCGAGGCGGCGCAGCGAGGCGTCCACGGCGGTCCGGATGTAGGCGGGGTCGTTGCGGACGGCCCGGTAGGTCGGGTCGTCGGCGCGGCGCTCGATGGCGAACTTGGTGGCCAGTACCACCCGGTCGCGGTTGGCCCGGACGAACGGGCCGACCAGCTCCTCGTTGGCACCGGAGCCGTAGATGTCGGCGGTGTCGAACAGCGTGACGCCCGCTTCGAGTGCGGCGTCCAGGGTGGCCAGGGCCTCGGCGGTGTCGGTCGGGCCGTAGAACTCGGACATGCCCATGCAGCCGAGACCCTGGGCTCCGATCAGCTTGCCGCTGCGGCCGAGGGGGACGGTGGGGAGACGCATTCGGTGCTCCTGCCTTCGAGTGCTTCGGAGGATTCGAGGGTGTCGAGGGTGTCGCCGTAGAGGTCGATCTTGTAGTCGAGGACCGCCAGGGTCGCGTGCAGATCCGCGAGCCTCAGCCGGACCTCCTCGCGGTGGGCCACCAGCAGATCCCGCCGGTCCGCCATGGTGTGTTCGCCCTCCCGGACCAGCTCGACGTAGCGCAGCATGTCCGCGACCGACATCCCGGTCAGCCGCAGCCGGCCGAGGAACTCCAGCCGCCGGACGTCGGCGTCGCTGTACCGGCGCTGCCCCGAGTGCGAGCGGTCGACCGGATCGAGCAGGCCGATCCGCTCGTACCAGCGCAGCGTGTGCGCGCTCAGGCCGGTACTGGCCACCATCTCGCTGATGGTGTGCCGGCCCGAACGGTCGGCGGTCTCGATGGCGACGCCGGAGTGGGCGCCGCAGTTCAGCAGGTTCGGTGCGGCGGTCTGCGGTGCTGCGGTCGTGGTCACGGTGATACCCCCGGTGGAAATCGACGTTGACGACGCTACTGACTTGGAGCGCACTCTAGGCAAGCCCGGCACTCCGGGGCGACCGGGCGAGTCGTTAGAGTCGAGGCCATGCAGAGCTTGCGGATGATCGAGGACTGGCCGGTGCCCACGGCGGCGGCTGCGGTGGTGCGAGGCAGTGACGGGACGGTGCTGGGTGCGGCCGGGCCGCAGGACCAGCTGTTCCCGCTGGCGTCGGTGACCAAGCCGCTCACCGCGTACACGGTGCTGGTCGCGGTCGAGGAGGGCGTCTTCGAACTGGACGACCCGGCCGGGCCCGAGGGTTCGACGATCCGTCACCTGCTCGCGCACACCTCCGGTCTGGCCTTCGACGAGCACCGGGTGATGGCCCCTCCCGGTGAGCGACGGCTCTACTCCAACGCCGGGTTCGACGTGCTCGCGGACGCCCTGACCAAGGCGTCCGGGATCAACTTCGCCCAGTACGCCGAGGAGGCGGTCTTCGCCCCGCTCGGGATGACCTCCACCCTGATCAACACCGCCCACCGGACCCCGGCCGGCGCCGGCGGCCTCTCCACCGTCGCCGACCTGGCCCGGTTCGCCGCCGAGCTCCAGGCCCCCCGACTGCTCGACCCCTCCACCGTCCGTGCCGCCACCCGCGAGGTGGCCTGGCCCGGGCTGGGCGGCGTCCTCCCCGGCTTCGGCCACCGGCGGCCCAACGACTGGGGGCTCGGCTTCGAGATCCGCAGCGAGAAGTCCCCGCACTGGACCGGCACCCACAGCTCCCCCGCCACCTTCGGCCACTTCGGCCAGTCCGGCACCTTCCTCTGGGTCGACCCGGCGGCGGGCGTCGCCTGCATCGCGCTCACCGACCGGGACTTCGGGCCGTGGGCGGCAGAGGTCTGGCCGACCTTCACCGACGCGGTGCTCGCCGAGCTCGCGTAGGACATGTGGCAGGCGAGCACCTGCCGAAGGATCAGCCGTACGCGACGGGTGAGTGCATCTCCCAGAGCAGCAGCTCCGCGCCGTCGGCCCCCGCCGTGGGGTCGGCGAAGGCGTCGCCGGTGGCGCGGACGCTGTCGCCCGGGTCCATCGACCGCCCGCCGCCCTGCGGTCCCGGCACCGTCCGGTAGCCCAGCGAACCCGCCGTCAGATGCACGTAGCGGAACGGCGCTTCGGGCAGCGGAGGGAGCGGTTCCCAGGGCCCGGCCGTGACCAGCCAGAGCGCCGCGTCGCTGCGCCGCAGCCGCAGCGCCTCCGAGGAGACGTCCCGCTCAAGCCCGGAGGCGAGCAGCGTCAGCCCGTCCGCCGCTCGCTCGACCCGCCGCAGGCCGTACGACGGGGGTGCGTCGAAGGCGTCCGGCTGGAGCCACATCTGGACGAAGCGGACCGGCTCCGCCGCGCCGCCGACGTTGCGTTCGGTGTGGGTGATCCCCGAGCCCGCGCTCTGCCACTGGACCATGCCGGGCCGGACCACGCCCGCGTGGCCGTGGCCGTCCCGGTGGGCGAGGGCGCCGGACAGCACCCAGGTGAGGATCTCGGTGTCCCGGTGCTTGTGTTCGTCGTAGCCGGCGCCGGGGGCGAGGGTCTCCTCGTTGACCGCCAGCAGGGCGCCGAAGTGGACGTTCTTCGGGTCGTAGTGGCCGGAGAAGGAGAACGCGTGCCGGGTGTCGATGCCCTCGGCCGGGGCGGATCGGTAGCGTTCGGAGGCCCGGCGCAGGTCGGCACGGGCACGGGTGGCGGCTTCGGTCACGGGACCACCGTAGTGCCAGAGCGGCACGGTCTCGAGGAGGCCACAGCGGGTCGATGTGACGTGGGCCACCGGTCCGATCGGCGGGGGCGGGTACGAGCTGCGCCGTACGTGAGGCAGTCTTGTCCCTGTGCCATCCGCTTCAGCGAGTTCCGACAAGAAGACCGCGGCCGAGCAGGCCACCGCGGCTGCCAAGCAGCCCGAGCAGCCGAAGCCCCGGCGGGGCAGTCGGCTGACCGCGCAGGAGCGCAGGCTGGCCACCGAGCGGGCCGAGCTGCGGGCTGCCACGCTCAAGCGCCTGGAGAAGTCCTCGGGCAAGCTGGCCACCGCCGCGATCACCCGGATGGACGACCAACTGGGCTGGTACCGGCGGATGCCGCCGGAGCACCGGTCCTGGATCGGTCTGGTCGCCCAGGCCGGTATCGCCGCGTTCACCGAGTGGTACCGGCACCCGGACGCCCCGCAGGCGATCTCCACCGACGTGTTCGGCACCGCCCCGCGCGAGCTGACCAGGGCCATCACGCTCCGGCAGACGGTGGAGCTGATCCGCACCACGATCGAGGTGATGGAGGAGGCCATCGACGAGGTGGCCGCGCCCGGCGACGAGGCGGGCATGCGCGAGTCGGTGCTGGTCTACGCCCGGGAGATCGCCTTCGCCACCGCGCAGGTGTACGCCCAGGCGGCCGAGGCGCGCGGCGCCTGGGACGCCCGGCTGGAGGCGCTGGTGGTCAACTCGCTGCTCTCCGGTGACGCGGACGAGGGTGTACTGTCCCGGGCGGCCGCGCTGGGCTGGGGCCAGCCGAGCCAGGTCCGGGTGGTGATGGGCAGTGCCCCGGACGGCGACAGCGAGCTGGTGGTGGAGGCGATCCGACGGGCCGCCAGATACGCCAAGCTGCACGTGCTGACCGGGGTGCTGGGCAAGCGTCTGGTGGTGGTGGTCGGCGGGGACAGGGAGCCGGTGCACGCCGCCCGGGCGCTGATCGGACAGTTCGCGCCAGGACCGGTGGTGGTCGGCCCGACCGTCGGTGACCTGCTCTCGGCGACCAGGTCCGCGCATGCGGCGGCGGCCGGGCTGAAGGCCTGTGCGGCCTGGCCGGACGCCCCGCGCCCGGTGCTGGCGGACGATCTGCTGCCCGAGCGGGCGCTGGCCGGGGACCAGGCGGCCCGGCAGCAGTTGGTGGAGGAGATCTACACACCGCTGGACGAGGCCGGGTCGGCACTCCTGGAGACGTTGAGTGTCTATCTGGAGCAGGCCTCCTCGCTGGAGGGCGCCGCTCGGATGCTCTTCGTTCACCCAAACACCGTGCGCTACCGGCTTCGACGTGTGACCGACGTCACCGGCTATGCTCCGTCCGACGTGCGTTCGGCCTTCACACTGCGGATCGCGCTGGCCCTGGGCCGACTCGGCTCGGCCACCACTCATGACTGACACGCTGTAGGGATTCCACAATCCGGCGTGCTTTTCTTCGTTACCGTCGCCTACCCGCCCTCGGGTGCCTGGCGAGAGAGGGTTGAACCGTGCTCGTAATCGTCGCCCCTGGACAGGGTGCCCAGACCCCCGGATTCCTCAACGCCTGGCTTGAGCTGGACGGCGCCGCCGACCGGTTGAAGGCCTGGTCCGACGTGGCCGGTCTCGACCTGGTCCGGTACGGGACCGAGGGCTCCGAGGAGGAGATCAAGGACACCGCCGTCGCCCAGCCGCTGCTGGTCGCCGCAGGCCTGCTCACCGCCACCGAGCTGTTCGGCGCTCCCACCGGCGGCCCGTTCGCCGCAGTTGCCGGCCACAGCGTCGGTGAGATCACCGCCGCCGCGCTGGCCGGGGTGCTCAGCGTCGAGGAGGCGCTGGTCTTCGTCCGCGAACGCAGCCTGGCGATGGCCGAGGCCGCCGCCGTGACGGCCACCGGGATGACCGCCCTGCTGGGCGGCGACCCCGAGATCGTCGCCGCGAAGCTGGCCGAGCACGGCCTGACCGCGGCCAACAACAACGGCGGCGGCCAGCTGGTCGCGGCCGGCACGCTGGACCAGCTGGCGGCGCTGAAGGCGGACCCGCCGGACGGGTCCCGGGTGATCGCGCTCAAGGTGGCCGGCGCCTTCCACACCGAGCACATGGCTCCGGGCGTGGAGCGACTGGCCAAGCTCGCGCCGACCCTGACGGTCCATGACCCGAAGGTCAGCTACCTGTCCAACAAGGACGGTGAGGTCGTACAGTCCGGTACCGAGGTGCTGGACCGCCTGGTCTCCCAGGTCTCCAACCCGGTCCGCTGGGACCTCTGCATGGAGACCCTGCAGCAGCTCGGTGCCACCGCCGTCATCGAGCTCTCCCCGGCCGGCACCCTCACCAACCTGGTCAAGCGCAACGTCAAGGGTGTCGCGACGCTGGCCCTCAAGACCCCGGCCGACCTCGACAAGGCGCGTGCCCTGATCGAGGAGCACGGCGGGCAGGAGCACGACGCATGACATCGCCTCAGATCCAGTCGTCCACCGGTGCCGCGTTCGCGCGCATCCACGGTGTCGGCGGCTACCGCCCCGTTCGGGTGATCCCCAACGCCGAGGTCCTGAACTGGATCGACTCCTCGGACGAGTGGATCCGCTCCCGCAGCGGGATCACCGAGCGCCGCTGGGCCGGCCCGGAGGAGAGCGTCGCCGAGATGTCGGTGCAGGCCGCCGGCAAGGCGATCGCCCAGGCCGGCATCGGCCCGGAGCAGATCGGCGGCGTGATCGTGGCCACCGTCTCGCACCTCAAGCAGACCCCGGCGATCGCCACCGAGATCGCCCAGCGGCTCGGCTGCGGCACCGCCCCGGCCTTCGACATCTCCGCCGCCTGCGCGGGCTTCGGCTACGGCCTGAGCCTGGCCGACGGCATGGTGCGCGGCGGCAGCGCCGAGTACGTGCTGGTGATCGGCGTCGAGCGGCTCAGCGACCTGACCGACACCTCGGACCGGTCGACCGCGTTCATCTTCGGTGACGGCGCGGGTGCGGCCATCGTCGGCCCGTCCGACACGCCCGGCATCGGCAAGGTGATCTGGGGCTCGGACGGCGCGCAGAAGGACGTCATCTCGCAGACCCAGGCCTGGGACACCGCGTTCGCCAAGGCGGACGCGGTCAACGGGACGGGCGAGGAGGTCAAGTGGCCGGCCCTGCGGATGGAGGGCCAGTCGGTCTTCCGCTGGGCGGTCTGGGAGATGGCCAAGGTGGCCCAGCAGGCGCTGGACGCCGCCGGGATCACCGCGGACCAGCTCGGTGCGTTCATCCCGCACCAGGCCAACATGCGGATCACCGACGCCATGATCAAGGCGCTCAAGCTGCCCGCCACGGTCCCGGTCGCCCGCGACATCGCCGAGACCGGCAACACCTCCGCGGCCTCCATCCCGCTGGCCATGGAACGCATGCTGGAGAGCGGCGAGGCCCGCAGTGGCGACCTCGCGTTGATCATCGGCTTCGGGGCGGGTCTCGTGTACGCCGCGGCAGTCGTTACTCTCCCCTAGGCGTCTACGTCTACGCCCCATCACAAACCTGCGACGGCCCGCCGGGTGGTCGCTGTCAACACCGAAGAGGAGCAGCCAGTATGGCTACCAAGGACGAGGTTCTGACCGGTCTTGCCGACATCGTCAACGAGATCGCCGGCATCCCGGTCGAGGACGTCGAGGCCGACAAGTCCTTCACGGACGACCTGGACGTCGACTCGCTCTCCATGGTCGAGGTCGTCGTGGCCGCCGAGGAGAAGTTCGACGTGAAGATCCCGGACGACGAGGTCAAGAACCTCAAGACCGTCGGCGACGCCGTGGACTACATCCTCAAGCACGCCGCCGCCTGATCCACGGTCAGTTCGAAAAACTGACCGCCCGGGCGGCCGGAGTGCACACCCCGGCCGCCCGGTCACCCCACCCCCGGCATCGCCGCCACCTGCCACACGTGAGAGAAGAAGAAACCAGTGACCGCTGAAAACCGCACCGTGGTCGTCACGGGTATCGGCGCCTTCACGCCGCTGGGCGGCGACGCCGCCTCGTTCTGGGAGGGCCTGATGGAAGGCCGTTCCGGCGTGGCAGTCCTGACCGAGGAGTGGGCCGCCGACCTGCCTGTCCGGATCGCGGCGCGCACCGCCGTCGAGCCGGGCGACGTCCTGCCCCGTCCGCTGGCCCGCAAGCTGGACCGCTCGGCGCAGTTCGCGCTGATCGCGGCCCGCGAGGCCTGGGCCGACGCCGGCTTCGAGACCCCCGCCACCGACGAGTCCTCCAAGCTCGCCCCCGAGCGCCTGGGCGCCGTCATCGCCTCCGGCATCGGCGGCGTGACCACCCTGCTCGACCAGTACGACGTACTGAAGGAGAAGGGCGTCCGCAAGGTCTCCCCGCACACCGTCCCGATGCTGATGCCCAACTCCCCGGCGGCCAACGTCGGCCTGGAGGTCGGCGCCCGCGCGGGTGTGCACACCCCTGTCTCCGCCTGTGCCTCCGGCGCCGAGGCGATCGGCTACGCGATCGAGATGATCCGTACCGGCCGCGCCGACGTCGTGGTGGCCGGCGGCACCGAGGCGGCGATCCACCCGCTGCCGATCGTCGCCTTCTCCAACATGATGGCGATGTCCAAGAACAACGAGAACCCGCAGCAGGCCTCCCGCCCGTACGACAAGGCCCGCGACGGCTTCGTGCTCGGCGAGGGCGCGGGCGTGGTCGTGCTGGAGTCGGCCGAGCACGCCGCCGTGCGCGGCGCCCGGGTCTACTGCGAGGCGGTCGGCCAGGGTCTCTCCTCGGACGCCCACCACATCGCCCAGCCCGAGCCGACCGGCTCCGGGGTGGCCCGCGCGATCGCTCAGCTCTTCGAGCAGAACGACCTCGACAAGGCCGACATCGTGCACGTCAACGCGCACGCCACGTCCACCCCGCAGGGTGACCTCGCCGAGATCAAGGCGCTCCGCAAGGAGCTCGGCGAGCACCTCGACCACGTCGCCGTCTCGGCCACCAAGTCGATGACCGGTCACCTGCTCGGCGGCGCCGGCGGCATCGAGACCGTCGCCACCGTGCTCGCCCTGCACCACCGGCTGGCCCCGCCGACCGTCAACCTGGACGACCCGGACCCGGAGATCGAGGCCGACATCGTCCAGGGCGAGCCGCGCAAGCTGCCCGAGGGCCGGATCGCCGCGCTGAACAACTCGTTCGGCTTCGGCGGCCACAACGTGGTGCTGGCCTTCCGCACCATCTGACCGTCCGTCACGTCAAAGCCCGGTACGCGAGTCCGCGTACCGGGCTTTTGACGTACTCAGACCACCTGGTGCAGCCAGCGCACCGGGGCTCCCTCGCCCGCGTAGCGGAACGGCTCCAGCTCGTCGTCCCACGGCTTGCCGAGCAGCCGGGACAGGTCGGCCTCCAGGTCGGTGCCCTCGTTCCTGGCCCGGAGCAGCACGGCCCGCAGCCGGTCCTCGGGGATCAGGATGTCGCCGTGGATGCCGGTGACGGCGTGGAAGATGCCGAGCGCGGGGGTGGAGCTGTAGCGCTCGCCCTCGGTGCTCGTGGTGGGCTCGCTGGTGACCTCGAAGCGGATCAACTGCCAGCCGCGCAGGGCGGATGCCAGCCGCGAGGCGATGCCGGACTCCCCCTGCCAGGAGAGCTCGGCCCGCCAGTGACCGGGCGCGGCCGGCTGGCGGATCCAGTCGAGACTGATCCGCACGCCGAGCACGCCCGCCACCGCCCACTCGACGTGCGGGCACAGCGCGCGGGGCGCGGAGTGGATGTACAGGACTCCACGTGTCGTCACCGGGACCTCCAGGCTGTGGACGAGGGTCGCCTTCCCCAGCTGCCTCGTGCCTGTTGCCGGTTGCGCCGCTTCTGTCGTGATTCGGTACTGCCCCCGTGCTGCCCAACTTATTCGACATATAGGTAATTAAGTTGAGCAAAACGGACAAGCTTTCACCCAATGCTAGCCCGATCCACCCCGAGGTCTACCCCTCGTCGGGATCTCTCCCCCGAACGGCCCCATCCCGGACCGGTTCCACCGTAGCGCCCTGCCAGGGGCCCCGCATGACGGTCCGTCGGATCGGGGCCGCGCGTCGGCCCACACGCGCCCGTACCCAAACCGCCCCCGCCCGGGAGGGCGGGGGCGGTGCACAACGGCCGGGCGTCGCGCGGGCGTTCGTCAGTGGGTCAGCCGGACCACCATCTTGCCGGTGTTGGCCCCGCCGAGCAGGCCGATGAAGGCGTCGACGGTGTTCTCCACGCCGTCGACCACGGTCTCGTCGTAGCGAAGCTGCCCACTGGTCAGCCAGCCGGCCATCTCGGCGATGAACTGACCCTTGAGTGCGGCGTGGTCGTTGACCAGCATGCCCTGCAGGCGCAGCCGCTTGCCGATCGCCAGCGCCAGGTTGCGCGGTCCTGACGGGGCGGTGGTGTCGTTGTACTGCGCGATGGCGCCGCACAGGGTGGCCCGGCCGTGCACGTTGAGCGCACCGATCGCGGCCTCCAGGTGGTCGCCGCCGACGTTGTCGAAGTAGACGTCGATGCCGTCCGGGGCGGCGGCCGCGAGCTGCTCGCGGACCGGGGCGTCCTTGTAGTTGAAGGCGGCGTCGAAGCCGTAACCGTCCACCAGGGTGGCCACCTTCGCCGCCGAACCGGCCGAACCGATCACCCGCTTCGCACCCTTGAGCCTCGCGATCTGGCCGACCAGCGAACCGACCGCACCGGCCGCGCCGGAGACGAAGACGGTGTCGCCCTGCTGGAAGCTCGCCACCTCCAGCAGGCCCGCGTACGCGGTCAGGCCGGGCATCCCGAGCACGCCCAGGTAGTAGGAGAGCGGGGCGAGTTCGGCATCCACCTTGACGGCGTGCTTGGCATCCAGGGTGGCGTACTCGCGCCAGCCGAGCCCGTGCAGCACCGCGTCGCCGACCTGGAAGCCCTCGGCCTCGGAGGCCACCACGTAGCCGACCGCGCCGCCGTCCATGGTCTTCCCGAGCTGGAACGGCGGGACGTACGACTTCACGTCGTTCATCCGGCCACGCATGTACGGGTCGACCGAGAGGTACTCGTTGCGGACCAGGATCTGGCCCGGGCCCGGCTGCCGGACCGGCGCCTCGACCAGCGCGAAGTCGGTCGGCTGCGGCCAGCCGTCCGGGCGGGCGGCCAGCTGCCACTCGCGGCCGGTGGTGGGCGTCGCCTGCTCTGCCATGGCGGTACTCCTCGTCGTTCCGAGCCTGAAAGGTTGACCTACTGAAGCAATCGTGGGCATGAAAGGTTCACCTTGTCAAATATTCAGCTAGACTGGTGTCATGGAGACGAAGCCCGCCCAGGAAGCCACCGCGCCCACCGACGCGATCACCCGCGAGGTCGTCGACCTGATGGCCGGCCTGGTCGCGCTCTTCCACCGTGAGTACGAGGAGGCCGCCGCGGCCCGTTCGCTCACCGGTGCCCAGGCCAAGGTGCTCGCCCTGCTCCGGCGCGGCCCGATGCCGATGCGGCACATCGCCCAGACCCTGAGCTGCGAGCCGTCCAACATCACCGGCATCGTGGACCGCCTGGAGGGCCGCGGCTTCGTGACCAGGGAGGCCGACCCGCAGGACCGCCGGGTCAAGCTGGTGGCCGCCACCGACTCCGGCGGCGCCGCCTCCGAGGAGCTCCGCGAGTCGCTCAACTTCGCCCGCGAGCCGCTCGCCGCGCTCGACGACCACGAGCGCACCCAGCTCCGCGACCTGCTCCGCCGGATCCTGGAGCACGCGGGCGAGGACGACCCCCGGGCCTGACCCCCGCCCGTCGCAGAGGGGGGCGATGCGGCTCGTACAGATCTTCCGGGTTAGATTGCGCATTCGTGTAACCGACCGCCGCGCCGAACCGTCTTTAGAGGTGAGGGCCCCCGACCAGGCCCCGCAACCCGACGGTGTCCGCCGAGCGGCCGCAGCAGAGAGTGCCTGAGACCTCATGAGCGACCCGAAGATCCGGCCTGCCTCCCGCCGAAAGCGGCTGGCCAAGTTCGCCGGCGCGACGGCCGCTGTCCTGGTGCTTGCCACCGCGGGCACCGGGGCCTGGTACTACCACCGCCTCGACGGCAACCTCAGCACCTTCGACGCCGACGGCATCGCCACCAGCCGTCCCCCGGCCCCCACCCCCAGCAAGGTGGGCGGCGGGCTGCCGGTCAACGTCCTGCTGCTCGGTTCGGACACCCGCAACGACGGCAACGACAACCTCGGCGGCGGTGACGAGGGCGTCGGGCACTCCGACACCGCGATCCTGCTGCACGTCTACGGCGACCGCAGGCACGCCGTCGCGGTCTCGATACCCCGGGACACCCTGGTCACCATCCCGCCCTGCAAGCAGGCCGACGGCAAGTGGACAACCCCGCGCGCCAACCAGATGTTCAACTCCGCCTTCACCATCGGCGGCTCCGAGCAGGGCAACCCCGCCTGCTCGCAGAACACCGTGGAGGCCCTCACCGGCCTGCGGATCGACCACACCATCGTGGTCGACTTCAAGGGCTTCGCCGCGATGACCGAGGCGGTCAAGGGAGTCGACGTCTGCGTGCCGAACGCCGTCGACTCCTACGGCATACACCTGGAGAAGGGCCGGCAGACCCTCGCCGGGCAGCTCGCCCTGGACTACGTCCGGGCCAGGCACGGCTTCGGCGACGGCTCCGACATCGGCCGGATCAAGCGTCAGCAGGCCTTCCTCTCCTCGCTCATCAAGAAGGTCCAGGCCCAGGGCTTCAACCTGACCACCCTGCTCCCGCTGGCGGACGCCGCGAGCAGGTCGCTCACCGTCGACCCCGGCCTCGGCACCCCGATGAAGCTGGTCGACTTCGCCCAGTCGCTCCAGGACATCAAGCTCGCCGACATCGAGTTCGTCACCGTCCCCTGGCGCTACCAGGGCGACCGGGTCGCCCTGGTCCACCCCGACGTCGACCAGCTCTGGAACCTGCTCCGCCAGGACCGCACCCTTGACGGTCAGTCAACCGGCCTGGTCACCACGGCCCCGTCGGAGACCCCCTCGGTCCCCGCCGTGACCATCCCCGTGGTGCTGCTGAACGCCACCCGGACCGCGGACCTGGCCGCCCGGACCGCCGACACCCTCAAGGCCCAGGGCTACACCGACGTCACCGTCGGCCCCACCCCCACCAGCACCCGCAAGGCCACCCAGATCGGCTACCCGCCCGCCCAGCTCGACGCCGCCGAGGCGCTGGCCCGCTACTTCCCCACCGCCGAGCTGCACCCCGACCGCACGGCCACCGGCCTCACCGTCACCCTCGGCCGCGACCTGTCCCCCACCACCCCCACCAGCACCCCGGCCCCGACCCCCACCGGCACCGGCGTCCCGACCGGGATAACCGACAACACCCGCACCGCCGACGCGGACCTCTGCTCCAACCTGACGTTCGGGTGAGCCCCTCCGGGGGACGGCTTGAACGGATGCCGACCACCCATCCCGGCTGAGTTGTACTCTGTGGCCCATCAGGCTCAGAACGGAGGTGTGCGATGACGGCGATCGAGGATCGGCCGCAGATGCTGGCCGAGGAGTTCGAGCGCATCGCTGTCGCAGCCGAGCGCGAGGGCGTCCGCCTGGAGTTCATCCACGGCAGGCTGGGGGTCAAGGCGGTCCCGGACGGCGACCACGACGAAGTCATCCGCTGGGTCATGGAGCGTTGCATGCAGCAGCGGCCCGACCTCTGGCTGTATCCCGAGCGCGGCCTGAAGGTCGACACCTACCGTCGTGGTTACGCCAAGCCGGACGGCACGCTCGCCCCTCGGGGGAGCTTCGCGGGCCAGGGCGAGTGGGCTGATGCCGATCTGGTTGCCATGGTGGTCGAGGTGACGTCCTACGACTCGGACACCGACCAGCGCGATCGAGTGGACAAGCCCCGGGCATACGCAGAGACCGGCATCCCGGTCTACCTGATGGTCGACCGCACCAACTGCGAGACCCTCGTCTACAGTCAGCCGGAAAACGGTGCCTACACCGTTCTTGTCCACTACGCGTTCGGCAAGACCATTGAAGTCCCCGCCCCGGTCGCGCTCACGATCGACACCGAGCCGTTCAAGCAGTGGGTCCGCTGACGCCCGTTCAACGGGACCACTGCTTGAGCCGTTCGGTGTCCGGATCTCAAACCGGGTCGGGCAGGCCGGTGATGATCACGGTGATGCGGGTGCCCGGGGGGAACTGGCCGGTGGTGGTGGCGTGGTGGACCGCCTGGAGGGTTTTGGCGACATAGCGACGTTCCAGGGCGAGACCGTGGCGTTGCTCGAACTCCTCGGCGAAGGCGGTGAGTTCGGGGGTGAGGCGGCCGTAGCCGCCGCCGTGGTGGGTGTGGGTGATCCGCCAGTTGGTGAACTGGCGGGCGTAGGTGGCCTGGTGGAGGTCGGCGACCTCGCTTTCCAGGTAGCCCTCGCCGCGGAGGACCGCGACACCGAGCGCGCGGGCCCCGGGCGGGAGACCGGCGGCGATACCGGCCAGGGTGCCGCCGGTGCCGACCGGGCAGGCCAGCAGGTCGGCCGGGCCGAGGTCGGGGATCTCGGCGGGGACGGCGGCGGCGCCCTGGACCGCCAGCGGGTTGGAGCCCCCTTCAGGGAGGACCAGCCAGCCGGGCGCCGGGGGCCGGCGATCCGTCAGGAGGGCGCGGTAGTCGGCCCGGGAGACGAAACGCAGCTCCATCCCGTACCCCTCGGCGGCCCGCAACGACCAGTTGCGCGGGGCTGCGGCGAGCTCGTCCCCCCGTACCACCCCGATGCTCGGCAGCCCGAGCGCCTGCGCCGCAGCCGCCACCGCCCGCAGGTGCGTGGAGTACGCCCCGCCGAAGGTGAGCAGCCCCCGGGCGCCGGTCTCCACCGCGTACGCCAGGTTCGGCGCGAGCTTGCGCCACTTGTTGCCCGGGACGGTCGGGTGCGCGAGGTCGTCCCGCTTCAGCCGCAGCTCCACCCCGGCCCGCGCGAAGTCGGGGTCGTCGAGCACCTGCAGGGGCGTCGGCAGGTCGGCGGGCAACAGCATCCGCCCAGCATAGGCACCCCGGTCCGGGCGGTTGATCTCGGATGAACAGTTGCTGTCCGGAGCGGGAACCGGCACTCCTCCGGGCCCGGCAGCGGCCAGGATGGCAACCGACCAGCCACCGCCGCAGAACCGCACGGGGACAGAACTTGGGAACCACCGCCACCGCCCTGTCCCTGGCCTCCGGCGCAGCCGTGCTGCACGCGGCCTGGAGCCTGGTCAGCAAGCGCCTCGCCCGGTACGACGCGACGGCCTTCGTCTGGCTGGCCTCGCTGGGCTCGTTCCTCGCGTACGCGCCGGTGGTGGTCTGGCTGACGAGCACCGGTGACGGGTGGCGGCTGACTGCCACTCAGGCGGGCTTCGTCGGTGGCAGCGTGGTGATCAACCTGGCCTACTTCCTGGTGATCCAGTACGGCTACCGGCTCGGCGACCTCTCGCTGGTCTACCCGATCGCCCGGGGCAGCGGGCCGATCCTGGCGATCGTGGGCAGCACGGTCTTCCTCGGGGTGCTGCCCAGCGCCGTCGGACTGTTCGGGGCACTGGCGGTGGTCGGCGGGGTGGTGGCGCTCGGGCTGTCCGCACGGCCGGTCGCCGGCAGCCTGCCCAACGACGGTGTCCCCGACGGCGGGCACGGCCGGGTGCTCGGCTACGCGCTGCTGTCCGGCGTCACGATCGCCGGCTACACGCTCTGGGACCAGCACACGGTGGGCCCGCTCGCGGTCTCCCCGCTGCTGCTCAACTGGGTGGACGACCTCGGCCGGGTCGTGCTGCTCGGCCCGCTGGTACGCCGCCGCCGGGCCGAGCTCGGGCGGCTGTGGCGGGAGTGCCGGCTGCTGATCCTGGGCGCGGCCACGCTGATGCCGCTGCCGTACCTCCTGTTCCTGTTCGCCCTGCGGCTGGCGCCCGCCGCCGTGGTCTCGCCGGTCCGCGAGGCCAGTGTGCTGCTGGTCGTACTGCTCGGCGGCACCTTCCTCGCCGAGGGCCGTCTGCGGGCCCGACTGCTGGCCGCCGGGGCCATCGTGACCGGCCTGGCCCTGATCGCCCTCGGGTAGGGCCGGGCCCGCACCGGCTGACGGTCCCTCATGACGGCGGCACCGCACCGCAGTTCACGCGGGTGTCAACGCTCCCCTAACGGGGTGAACTTCTTTACGAGGCCCTTGGATGTACGAAGGGATGCTCTAGAGTTCTCGCAGGTTAAGGGCGAGGTAAAGGCTGGACTGCCGCACAGCTGAATAGGTGGGGCGGGTGGGACTCGAACCCACGACCAAGGGATTATGAGGTTCCAGCTCCCCCGCCCCACACCGCACCAAGTCGCACCGCATTGCACTGCACTGCAGGTCAGGCGGGCGCTAGCTGATTCATGCTGCACTGCATCGCGCCGGGTTGCACCCCCGTGTCGTTCCCATCCGAAGTTGGCCGTGCAGCCACCGGCACACCTCAACCAATTTGAGCTGGGCCTTGGCCATCCCTCGAAACAGCTATCCAAGGGACCCGCCTTCCCGTGCGAAACGACCTTCGACTACCGCTCTGATGCCACCAGGCCGACGGCGGCACGACACATCGCCGTCGAACCCGGAGATCCGCCAGCGCCGCCTCGAAGGCACCCCAAGCTGCTGGACTTCTTTCCGCTCTCCGGCTCCCAGGTCAACGTCAACGCCCTCGCGTTCACCAACTCGCAGAGCGGCGCCAAGGCCACCCAGGTCGCCAACGCCGGCGCCCTCTACGAGACGGCGATCGGCACGCCCGCGGCGATTCCCGGCCTGCTGCTGGTCGTCAACGGCCAGCTCGCCCTGACCAGCGGCGCCGGCATCCCGGGCGGGTACGCGGCCGCCGACGCGAGCGTCCCGCTCACCAACACCAACCCCGCCGACGGCGCCGACTGGACCGGATGGACCGTCACCACCGCGCTGGTCAACAACCTGCCGGCGCTCTACGCCCGCAACACCGCCAACGGCGAGCTCTGGTACTACAGCCCGACCGTGCTCAGCAACTTGGCCGCTATCCAGCTCCAGGGCACCAACCCGACGCCCACCGCGCCGGTCAAGCTCGCCTCCAGCGGCTGGACCGCGCTCGACAAGACCGTGCTGCAGGCCGCGGACATCAACGGCGACGGCACCGCCGACCTGTGGGCCGTCGACAGCACCGGCAAGGCCGCGCCCTACCTGCTGAGCGGCACCACCCTCACCGGCAACGCCAACCAGGGCCTGTTCACGCCGACCCACACCTGGCAGCTGAACGACAGCACCGCCAACGGCACCACCGCCACCACGGCGAAGGACAGCACCGGCAACACCCCGCTGACCGGCCAGTCCGGGGCGACCTGGAACACTTCGGACATCTTCAGCCCGGACGTGCACTTCAACGGCACCAGCAGCGCCGTCCTGAGCGCTGGCTCCGTGCTCGACCTGACCCAGAGCTTCACCGTCTCGGTCTGGGCCAAGGCCGGCCCGAACGGCGGCGTGATGGTGTCCCAGGACGGCACCCAGAACTCCGGGTTCATGATCTACGCGGAGCCCCCGGGCGGCCAGTGGAAGTTCTGCATGTCCCGGATCGACAACGGCGGCTGGAACTATGACTGCGCCAATGCCGGCTCGGGCGGCGGCATCGTGCAGGCCGGCATCTGGACGCACCTGACCGCCACCTACAACCGGCTGTCCAACGTGATGGCCCTGTACATCAACGGCATCGCGGTCGGCTCGCTGACCCACACCCCGGTCTCCGGCTTCAACGGCAGCTTCCGGGTCGGCGACTTCGGCTCCTCGAACGGCGGCCACTTCGCCTTCTTCAACGGCGCCATCTCCAACGTCCAGGTCTGGAACGGCACCGCGCTCAGCCCGACCCAGTCGGCGCTGCTCTCCGGCACCCCGGGCTACGTGCTCTTCCCCGCCGACGACACCAACTACAACAGCGGCTCCAACTGGAGTGCCGCGCACGGCAACCTGTCCTTCACCGGCGGGCAGCTGAAGATCACGCAGACCGGCTGGGCCAACGGCAACACCTGGACCGCCGGCCCGACCGGCTACCCGAACGCCGTCCTCAGCCTGCAGCGCGACGGCAACCTGGTCATCTACCCGACCGCCGCGAAGACCTTCGGCTCCGCCCTGTGGGCGAGCGGCACCTACAACAACGGTGACGACTGCATGTTCCTGCAACCGGACGGCAACCTCGTCATCTACCGCATCGACGGCGTATCGCTGTGGAGCTCCAGCACCTACAACTGACCGACCGTTGACTGACCGGACCGGCCGCCGCCCTGCCAGGGCGGCTCCGCGTCAGCGCCCGCCCGGGCCGGCGGCCGCGACCGTGCGCAGCAGCGCCTGCCAGCCGTCGGCGACCGCGGCCAGGTCGAAATGCTCGATCGCGTGCGCCCGCGCGGCGCTCCCGGAGGCCACGCGGTCCGCGGCCAACAGCTTTCGCAACGCGCCCGTGAGGGCCGCCGCGTCGCCGCGCGGGGCCAGGAACAGCTGCTCGGCGCCCCCAAGGCCCGCCTGCTGACGCTGCTCCACGAGCCGCCCGCCACCACCGAACTGGCCCGCCGCCTCGGCGTCACCCCCGGCGCCGTCAGCCAGCACCTCGCCGTCCTGCACGCCACCCGCCTGGCCACCCGGGCCCGCCACGGCCGCCTGGTGCTCTACACCCGCAGCCCGCTCGTCGACCGGCTGCTCGGCGACTGACGCGCCCCTGGCCATGTGTCAACCCCCGTAAGGTGTAGACCTGTTGACGAGTCTGCCCGGTCCACCTGCCCTGCCAGTGGCTAGCTCCCCGGCACCCCTGTACGGAATCCCCCACACCAGACAGGGAGTACCGACGCACGTCCGATGAAGGCACCGTCCCAGGGCCCGTCTGCTGGCCCTGCTCGCAACGCTGGCACTGCCGCTCGCCCTGCTCACCGCCCAGCCGCGCACGCGGCCGGCAAGCTCACCGCCTCGTTCACCAGCGCCGACAACGGCTCCTGGTGGAAGGGCACGTACATCGTGAGGAACGCCACCACCACGGCCGTCACCGGCTGGACGCTGGAGTTCGACCTGCCGCCCGGCGCCACCGTCTCCGGCACGTACAACGGCCAGGCGCCCGTCACCGGCTCGCATGTGTCGGCAACGAACGCGTACTACAACGCCACGGTGCAGCCGAACTCCACCACCGAGCCGTACAGCTTCTGGTTCATCGGCAACGGCCCGAACGCCGCACCGCTCAACTGCCGCATCAACGGCGACAAGTGCGACGGCACCCCGGACGTCCCGCCGGGCGCCCCGGGCACGCCCCAGCTGGTCGACGCCACCGCGCACAGCCTGGCGCTGAGCTGGACGGTGGCGAAGGCCGGGGACTTCCCGGTCGCCTCGTACGAGGTGCTGAGCGGCTCCACCGTGCTCGGCACGGCCACCGGCGCCGCCACCACGCTGACCGGGCCTCACCCCGGCCACCACAGCCTGACCGTCCGCGCCAAGGACACCCGCGGGCAACCCCGGCCCGGTCAGCGCCGCACTGAGCGCCACCACCGTCGACCCGGCCACCGACACCGTCCCGCCGAGCACGCCCGGCAACCTGCGCGCCACGGCCGTCACCAGCACCACCGTCGCGCTGGCCTGGAACGCCGCCACCGACAACCAGCGCGTCGCCGCCTACGACGTCTACCAGGGCGCCGCGCTGGTGCAGACCGTCACCACCACCTCGGCCACCGTCGGGCAGCTCTCCCCAGCCACCGCGTACACCTTCACCGTGAAGGCCCGCGACGCCGCCGACAACAGCTCCGCCGCCTCTGCCCCGCTCAGCGTGATCACCGGCGACCTGGCCGGGCCCGGAAAGCCACCCGGGTCGGCTACTTCACCCAGTGAGGCATCTACGACCGACAGTACTTCGCCAAGAGCCTCGACACCTCCGGCAGCGCGCCAAGCTCGACGTCGTCAACTACGCCTTCGAGAACATCGACCCGGTCAACCTGACCTGCCTGTCCGGCGTCACCAAGGGCACCACCGCCGACCCGCAGGACCCCGACCAGGGCACCGGCGCGGGCGACGCGGACGCCGACTACTCCCGGCCCTTCAGCGCCGCGCAGTCCGTGGACGGCGTCGCCGACGACGGCTAGGCCCCGCTGCGCGGTAACCTCAACCAGCTGCGGAAGCTCAAGGCCAAGTACCCGAACCTCAAGGTCCTGGTCTCGCTGGGCGGTTGGACGTACTCCAAGTACTTCTCCGACGCCGCCGCCACCGACGCCTCCCGCAGGCAGCTGGTCTCCTCCTGCATCGACCTCTGGATCAAGGGCAACCTGCCCGCCTACAACGGCGCGGACGGCCCCGGCACCGCCGCCGGCATCGACCTCGACTGGGAGCGGCCCGGCTCCCCCGACGGCCACGCCGACAACCACTACTCCACCGGCGACAAGGCCAACCTGGCCCTGCTGCTGGCCGAGTTCCGCCGCCAGCTCGACGCCCTCGGCGGCCCGCACCGGCTGCTCACCGCCTTCACCCCCGCCGACCCGGCCAAGATCGGCCAGGGCTGGGACCTCGCGCAGATCTTCGGCTCCCTGGACATCGCCAACGTCCAGGGCTACGACTTCCACGGCGCCGGCAGCGACAACTCCTGGGAACCGGGCCGGACCGGCCACCAGGCCAACCTGCACGCCGACCCGGCCAACCCGTACGGCTTCCACTTGTCGATCGAGAACGCCGTGAACACCTACCTCGCCGCCGGCGTCAACCCGCGCAAGCTCACCATCGGCTTCCCGTTCTACGGGCGCGGCTGGCAGACCGTCACCGACGGCGGCGTGCACGGCGCCTGGCAGGCGGCCGGCGGCGCGGCCCCCGGCCAGTTCGCGGAGGAGGCCGGCACCCGCGGCTACCACAACCTGATCACCGGCGTCCCGAACCTGACCGTCTACCACGACCCGGTCTCGGTCTCCACCTACGGCTACACCGGCGGCGGCGGCCAGTGGTGGACCTTCGACGACACCTGGTCGATCGGCCAGAAGACCGCCTGGCTCAAGTCCCAGAACCTGCTCGGCGCGATGATCTGGGAGATATCGGGTGACACCCCGTCCGGCACCCTGATCACCGCCCTGGACAGCGGCCTGAAGTAACCCCCTGTCAGGGGCGCGGGGACCCCCCGAATCCCAACCCCCGCGCCCCACCCGGGAGTCCGTTCACTCCGCCCCGGCGGGCCACTCCTCGCCGGTGCCACCGTCCAGGCGCCGCATCCCGCTCTCGTCCGCGCCGAACAGGGCGACCCGGCCGCCCACCTCGACGGCGCACACCGCCTCGCAGTACTCGTCCCACCCGTCAACCGGCTCCCCCACCGGCTGCCCGGTGAGCCCGTCGTACCGGTAGAGACGGTCCGAGGCCGCCGCCAACACCGCCCGCCCGTCCACCTGGTAGGCGCACAGGCCCAGCGTGTTGTCGCGCTGCACCATCATCTCGCCGAGCGGCGTCCAGCTCTCCGCGTCCCAGATCCGCACCGCGTGGTCCGTGCCACCCGTGGCCACCCGGGTCCGGCCGTCCGCCGTGTACGGAACGACGTACTTGATGGGCCCGTTGTGCGCCTTGACCGGACCGCCCACCAGCTGCCCGGTCTCCAGGTCCCAGACCCGCAGCATCCCGTCGGCGTCCACGCCGACTAGCCGGGGCATGCCGTCCGCCGCCGCGAACGCGGCCAGCGACCGGACAGTGGTACGGCCGGTACCACTCATCCGGGGCCCGGTCGCCTCCCCGGTCACCGGATCGACCCGGTCGACCCGGCCGTCGCTCCACCCGAGGAGCAGGCTCCGCCGCTCGTCGGTGCCGCGGTGGGTCACCACCGCGGACATCTGCGGCCACTTCCGGCCCCACGGCTTGCGCCGCTTGCCCCAGATGTCGGGGCAGACCCGCTCACCCGTGGCCGGGTCGAACTGGACCAGCGTCCCGCGCAGCCCCTGGAAATCGTCCACCGCGACCAGCACCCGTCGCCCGTCACCGGCGTCGATGTGCGCCCCGCGCAGCCGACCGCCGATGAACCCGGCGCCGAGTGCGAACTCCCGTACTTGGGTGCCGTCTTCGGCGTCGAACGCCGCGAAGTCCCGGCCCCGGGCCGAGCTCAACGCCACGACCACCGGTCGCCCGTCGAGCTCGGCACCGAGCAGTTGAATCCCCGCGGCGGTCGAAAAACCGTCCCGGGCCGTGAAAGGGGCCACCCTACGCATTTCTGCCGAACCTCACTGTCCTCAAGAGGGAGGGAGACCGGCACCATCCGCGGGGCGGCCCCTGAACTGCCGCGACGCTACCTCAAGATGTTCCGTGGCCCACGCCGCGGCGAGTGCTGCGCCCTCCCTGGGCCGAGACCGATCTTGAGGCACTCCTCATCACGATCAGCCGACAGGTCATCTCCGTCGCGTACGCGCTCTTCGAAGAGGAGCCGAAGGCAGACAGCGAGCGGACCATCCCGATCGACCAGGAGACCGGGAAGCTGCTTCGGCTCCGGCGGGACCGGCAGCAGGCCGAGAGGGACCGGCGCCTGGCGGCCGGCCTGGAGTGGATCGAGAGCGGCTTGGTCTTCACCAAGGAGAACGGCAAAGGCTTTCACCCGGACTATCTGACCGCCCGCTTCAAGAGGCTGGTGGAGAAGGCGGGCTTGCCACCGACCCGGCTACACGATCTGCGCCACCTCGCTGCGTCACTCGCGCTGCTTGCCGGTGTCGCCATGAAGGTGATTCAGGTGCAGCTCGGCCACTCGTCCTTCCAGATCACCGCCGACACCTACACCAGCGTGCTCCCCCAGATGGAGCGAGCCGCTGCCGAGGCGACCTTGGCCGTGGTGCCACGCGCAGGGCAGACCGCTCGGAGCACGTCGCCAGAAGCACCGTCCCTGGCCGACCTACCCAGGGCAACGGAAGGCCCTGCGGCTGCTGGGAACATCGCCGCAGCGGCGTAACGATTCGCGTGATCCAACCGAGGGCCCAGCGGGAACGTTCCGCTGGGCCCTCGACGTATCCAGGCCCCATGCCTTGGCCCTGGGAACAGCTCTTCGAAGCGTTGTTCCCAGGATGTTCCCAGACGGGTGAATTTCGGCCCGGCTGTCGTGTCCATCGCCGCAATGTGCTCTACGCTACCGATCGGTGCGGAGCTGTTTTCCCAGGTCAGCGGCAACTCATGTGACGAACCATCAGATGCTGTGGGTGGGGCGGGTGGGACTCGAACCCACGACCAAGGGATTATGAGTCCCCTGCTCTAACCGGCTGAGCTACCGCCCCGGTTCGCCGTGCCTTCGGCCGCAAAGGGCCGGAGCAGCAGCAGACGGCCCATCAGGGCCGTCCTCCGCAGCATAGCCGGTCGGTCCGTCATGGTGCTCGCCGGGGGCGCATCCGAGTGCGCGGGCCGTGCGCTCCCCGTCCGGGTGAGCTGCGGTGGGCACCGGGCAGGCGGCCGCCGAAGACTGGAGGCTCGTGGGTCCGGTCGCAAGGGGCGGTGGTGGCAGTGCGCAGCAGGTGGGCGGCCGGTGTGGTGATCCTGGGGCTGGCGGCGGCGGGGTGCGGGTCGGGAGCGGCGCCGGAGAGCACGCCGAGCAGTAGCAGCAGCGCAAGCCTCCCGACCGGCACGAGCCTGAGCAGCGCGAGTGCGGCCGCCGCCGCGCACGGGTGGAGCCAGGACCGGATCAAGGCCGCAATCGCCAAGCACGCGGGCACCACCCGCACCGCCAAGCCGACCCCGCTGAACGCCCTGGTCGGCGCGGTGTTCACGCACAACTCGGACGGCGACCACTTCTGCACCGCCAGCGTGGTCGACAGCGCCGGGCAGAACCTGATCGTCACGGCGGCGCACTGCGTCTACGACCCGATCGCGGGCCAGCGCAGCGATCTGGTCTTCGTGCCCGGCTACCGCGAGGGGGACACCCCCAGCGGGGTGTGGCCGCTGGCCTCGGTCACGGTCGACCAGACCTGGACGGACCACGGCAACCAGGACATGGACGTGGCGTTCGCGATCGTCAAGCCGCAGAACGGCCAACAGGTGCAGCAGGTGCTCGGCGCCAACCGACTGGGCGTCAACAAGGGGTACGAGCTGCCCGTGAAGGTGACGGGGTATCCGAGCAGCGGCGAGGTGCCGATCACCTGCGGCAACAAGACCACCGAGGAGAGCCCGACCCAGCTGCGGATCGAGTGCCCCGACTACACCGGCGGCACCAGTGGCAGCCCCTGGGTGACCGACTTCGACCCGACCACGAGGACCGGCACGGTGGTCGGCGTGATCGGCGGTTACCAGGAGGGCGGGGACACCCCCGACATCTCGTACAGCAGCTACTTCGGCGACCAGGTGCAGGAGCTGTACGACCGCGCGACGGGGTAGCGCGTCGGCGGCCGGGGCTGGTAGATCTTGGCGGCAGGCACTCCCGGCAGCTGAGGACGGACGGCATGACACGCGTACGGCGGCACGGCGCAGCCCTCGGACTGGCCCTGGCGCTGGCGGGCTGCGCGCAGGGCACCACCGGCACCAGCGCCGCACCGGTCCCGGACGACATGCCGTCCGCCAGGCCCGCCCCGCAGAGCCGGACCGGGGACCGGATCGGCATGCTGTTCGTCGGCGACGAGGACGGCCCCCGGGCCTGCACCGCGAGCGTGGTGGACAGCCCGCGGCGGAATCTGCTGGTGACCGCCGCGCACTGCGTGCGTCCGACGTTCGGCCGGCTGGACAAGCTGGTGTTCGCCCCCGGGTACCGCAACGGGCAGCTTCCGTACGGGAGTTGGCAGGTGGACCAGGTGGTGGTCGACCAGGAGTGGACCGACCGGGCGGACCCGGAGTACGACGTGGCGTTCCTCACCGTGGCGCCGGTCGGCGGGCTGGAGATCGCGGACGTGCTGGGCGGGTTCCGGCTCGGTACGGACCAGGGGTTCGGGCTGCCGGTGTCGGTCACCGGCTACCCGCACGAGGCCGAGGAACCGATCACCTGCAGCAACCGGACCACCGAGCAGAGCACCACCCAGGAGCGCTTCGACTGCCACGGCTACACCAACGGCACCAGCGGCAGCCCCTGGCTGACCGGGGCCGGTGAGGTGGTCGGCGTGATCGGCGGCTACCAGGAGGGCGGGGACACCGACCGGACCTCGTACAGCATCACCTTCGACCACCGGGTCAGTGAGCTCTACCGCCGCGCCACCGCCTGAGCGCGGCCGGCGGCCGGTGGCCCCGGGAAAACACGAAAGCCCTTCGGCGATCCGAAGGGCCTTCGCTCTACGCAACTCACCTCAACTGCCGGTGAAGCTCCCCCAATTGGACTCGAACCAATAACCTGCCGATTAACAGTCGGCTGCTCTGCCAATTGAGCTATGGGGGAATGCACGTGTCGGACGGGCCTGGGCCCTTCCGCGCTCCCGCAATTGGACTCGAACCAATAACCTGCCGATTAACAGTCGGCTGCTCTGCCAATTGAGCTATGCGGGACCGAGCTTGCGTCCTGGTCCGGATCGGTGATCCGGGCTTCGGCGCTCGCTGCGGGTCATACATTAGCGCACTCAGGGGGGTGGTCCGCCAATCGCTTTCGCCGGGGCCGTCCGGGAGTGACCGGGAGCACGGCCGGTCGGGGCTCCCCCGGCGCGCCCGGAGGGCGACCCGGGCGCCCGGCGGGGATGCTGGAGCCTGGCTGGCCCGGGTGCCTCGGGCCCGCCTTCTGCCGGGCGGTTCGCCGCCGGGCCGGACGGGTAGGGCACGCAGGGCAACGCGGCAGGGTCCGCAAGGAAGGGTGGAGACCGAGCATGTGGAAGCTGACGTTCGTCGTGGGGGTCGGGGTCGGTTACGTCCTGGGCGCCAAGGCAGGCCGCAAGCGCTACGAGCAGATCGCCGGGGCGGCCCGGCAGGTGGCGCAGAACCCCAAGGTGCAGGACGTGGCCGGCAAGGCCAGGCAGCAGGCCGGAGTGGTGGCCGGGAAGGCGGCCGGCGCGGTGGCGGGCAAGGTCGGTGACCGGCTGCCGAACGCGCTCACCGACCGGGTCCCGTACTTCAGCGCCCGGGGCGCGGAGGACGACAGCTGGGGTACGTACCGCCCGTAGCGCCTCGGACGTACGGACTTCCGGGCAGAGTGTGGGCAACACTTCGCCCGGTCGGCTCCGTCCGGGCGCCGAGCTGAGGCATGATCTCGACATGGCCATCGTCGCGGGCATCGACAGCTCCACCACTCGCACCCGGATCGTCGCGTGCGACGCCGAGACCGGCGCCGTGCTGCGGGACGGCCGGGCGCCGCATCCCACGCCCGAGGGCGGTGATCCCCGGGCCACCGAGGTCGACCCCCAGCTGTGGCTGCACTCGCTCGGCGAGGCGGCCACCGGCGGCCTGCTGGAGGGCGTCCGGGCGATCGGGGTGTCCGCCCAGCAGCACGGGCTGATCGGGCTGGACGCGGGCGGGGTGCTGGTCCGTCCGGCGCTGCTGTGGAACGACCCGAGGTCGGCCGGGGCCGCCGCGCAGCTGATCGACGCGCTGGGTGGCCCCGAGCCGTGGGTGCGGGCGATCGGCTCGGTGCCCGCCCCGACCTACACGGTGGCCAAGCTGCGCTGGCTGGCCGAGTTCGAACCAACCTCGGCCAAGCGGATCGCCGAGGTGCTGCTGCCGCACGACTGGCTGGTCTGGCAGCTGCTCGGCCACCCCAAGCGCCGCACCACCGACCGGGGCGACGCCTCCGGCACCGGGTACTGGTCGCCACTCACCGGCGAGTACCGGCAGGACCTGATCGAGCTGGCCCTCGGGCACGAGCTCCTGGTGCCCGACGTGCTGGGCCCGGCCGAGCCCGCCGGACACACCCCCGAGGGCCTGCTGATCTCGGCCGGTACCGGCGACAACATGGCCGCCGCGCTCGGCCTCGGGCTCGGCCCCGGCGACGCGGTGGTCTCGCTCGGCGGCAACGGCACCATCTTCGCGGTGCACGACCAGGCCGTGGTGGACGTCACCGGCGCGGTCTCCTCGTTCGCCGACGCGACCGGCCGCCACCTGCCGATGGTCGGCACCCTGAACGCCGCCCAGGTGCTCCGCTCGATGGCCGGGCTGCTCGGCACCGACCTGGCCGGGCTCAGCGAGCTGGCCCTGCAGTCCTCCCCCGGCGCGTACGGGCTGGTGCTGCTGCCGTACCTGGACGGCGAGCGGACGCCCCAGCTCCCGCACGCCGCAGGCACCCTGACGGGCCTTCGGGCCGAGTCGATGACACCGCAGCACCTGGCCAGGGCCGCCGTGGAGGGCATGCTCTGCAACGTCGCGGACGCGGTGGACGTGCTGCGCGACAACGGCGTGACGGTCCGTCGGATCTTCCTGCTCGGCGCGGTCGGACGGCTGCCCGCCGTCCGGGAGGCCGCACCGCTGATCTTCGGCGTGCCCGTGGTGATACCGCCTGCCGGGGACCACGCCGCCCGGGGCGCCGCCCGGCAGGCCGCCTGGGCGCTGGCCGGTACGGCAGAGCCGCCGCACTGGGAGCTGCCGGAGGCGGTCACCCTGGTCGCCGAGCGGGACAGCGACCTGGCGGTCGGCGGCTCGGTCCGGCAGCAGTACCGGACCGTCCGGGACCAGGTGCACCCGGAGCTGGCCGCCTCCGACTGAGGTCAGCCCCTCCGTCGGTTGGAGGGGCTTAGTCGAGGTAGGCCCGCAGCTGGTCGGTGAAGGAGTGTGCGCGCAGGCGGCTCAGGGTCTTGGCCTCGATCTGCCGGATGCGTTCGCGGGTGACGCCGAACAGGTGGCCGATCTCCTCCAGCGTGCGCGGGTGTCCGTCGTCCAACCCGTAACGGAGCTGGACGACTTGACGCTCGCGCTCGCCGAGGGTGGCCAGCACCGCGTCCAGGTGCTGACGGAGCAGCAGGAAGGCGGCGGTCTCCACCGGTGAGGCCGCGTCGGCGTCCTCGATCAGGTCGCCGAGCGCGACCTCGTCCTCCTCGCCGACCGGGGTGTGCAGCGAGACCGGCTCCTGGGCCAGCCGGAGCACCTCGAGCACCCTGGTCTCCGAGAGCTCGAGCACCGCACCGACCTCGGCGGGGCTGGGCTCGGCGCCGCGCTCCTGCAGCAGCGTGCGCTGCACCCGGATCACCCGGTTGATCAACTCGACCACGTGCACCGGGACCCGGATCGTCCTGGCCTGGTCAGCCAGCGCCCGGCTCATCGCCTGCCTGATCCACCAGGTGGCGTAGGTGGAGAACTTGTAGCCGCGCGCGTAGTCGAACTTCTCCACCGCCCGGATCAGCCCGAGGTTGCCCTCCTGGACCAGGTCGAGCATGGTCAGGCCGCGACCGACGTAGCGCTTGGCGACCGAGACCACCAGGCGGAGATTGGCCTCGATCAGGCGGCGTTTGGCCCGTCGGCCGAGCTGCACCAGGTGCTCCAACTCCCGCTTCAGCGGCTCGTCGTGGCCCTGCCGGGCGAGTGCCTGTTCGGCGAACAGGCCGGCCTCGATCTGCCGGGCCAGCTCCACCTCCTCGACGGCGGTGAGCAGGCGGATCCGGCCGATCTCGCGCAGGTACTGCCGGAGCAGGTCGGCCGCCGGCCCGGACGAGTCGGTGAACTCCGGCGCCACGAGAGCCGGTTGTGCAGCGGAAAGGTCCACAGGGGCATCCCTCTCTCGGCCGACGCACGGCTCGTGGGGGAACCGCGCCACAGCAAGGGGGATACCCGCGTAGGCGGGTGATCAGCCATGTGAGACCAGGGTGTGAGAAGGTCCGGCGCCGAGGGTCACTGCGAAAGTGCCTGGCCCGACACGCAGCGATCACGCACCAGGGGCCGGCCTCGCAGTTCCCCGAGCCCCTGGCGTGTGCCACCAGGGCGTGTGCCTTGGCAGCCTGCCACCTAGAGGCCCGCGGAGCCTCGGGTGCGGAGGGTCTGGGTGTACTGCTGGAGGGCCCAGAGTTCGCCCTGGACGGCGGTGAGTTGCTCCGGGGTGCCCCGGTTGCCCAGGCGTTGGAGTTGGGCGCGGACCTCGGCGATCCGCCGGTCGACGGCCTGGAGCCGGAGCTTGACCAGGAACTCGCCCGCGTAGACGGCGTCGGGGGCCCGCCGGGTGCGGATCGGTTCGACGGTCAGCTCGGTGACCAGGGAACGGACCTGGTCGTCGGGACAGGCCTCCCGGACCACCGAGGTGAAGTCCGGCAGGGTGGCCCCGTACGCGGCGCCGCCGGCCTGCCGGATGGCCCGGCGGACGGCGGTGTACGGCGGGGTGGGGAACTCCTCGTCGCCGTAGTTGTCGAAGGCAGGGCTGACCAGGTCGGGGTGCTGGAGGGCGAGCTTGAGCAGCTCGCGTTCGACGAACTGGGCCGGGTCCTTGGGGTCCAGGCGGAACAGCGGGCGGACCGTCGCCGTCGGCTCGGGAGCGCCGGGGCGGCGCGCCTGCTGACGCTGCTGCGGGGGGTTGTCGCGCTGCCAGCGGGCCAGTTGGGAGATCCGGCGGACCACGAACTGCTCGTCCAGGATGCCGAGCAGACCGGCCAGCTGGACGGCGTACTCGTGCTGGATCGAGCGGTCCTTGATCTTTGTGATGATCTTCGACGCCTCCTCCAGCGCCGCCGCCCGGCCCTCGGCGGTGTCCACCCGGTGCCGCTCGACGGCCGAGCGGAGCGCGAACTCGAAGAGCGGGACGGGGTTCTCGATCAGCTCACGGACCGCGTCGTCGCCCTTGGCGAGCCGCAGCTCGCACGGGTCCATCCCGCCCGGGGTGATCGCGATGGAGGTGCGGGCAGCAAACTTCTGGTCGTCCTCGAAGGCCCGCAGGGCGGCCTTCTGCCCGGCGGCGTCGCCGTCGAAGGTGAAGACCGTCTCGCCCCGGTACTGGGAGGTGTCCATCAGCAGCCGGCGGATGATCTTGATGTGGTCCTCGCCGAAGGAGGTACCGCAGGTGGCCACCGCGCTGGTGACGCCCGCCAGGTGACAGGCCATCACATCGGTGTAGCCCTCGACCACCACCGCCCGGCCGGACTTGGCGATCTCCTTCTTCGCCAGGTCGAGGCCGTACAGCACGTTGGACTTCTTGTAGATCGGCGTCTCGGGGGTGTTCAGGTACTTCGGCCCGTTGTCGTCCTCGCGCAGCCGGCGGGCGCCGAAGCCGATCACCTCGCCGGTGGTGTCCCGGATCGGCCAGACCAGCCGGCCCCGGAAGCGGTCGATCAGGCCGCCGCGCTGGCCCTGCGAGGCCAGGCCACCGAGCAGGATCTCCTTGTCCGAGAATCCCTTGCCGCGCAGGTAGCGGACCAGGTGCTCCCAGCCCACCGGGGCGTAGCCGACCCCGAAGTGCTTGGCCGCCTCGGCGTCGAAGCCGCGCTCGGCCAGGAAACTGCGGCCGATCTCGGCCTCGGGCGTCTCGAGCTGCTCCTGGTACCAGTCGGCGGCCACCTTGTGGGCCTCGACCAGCCTGGTCCGCTCGCCCTTCTGGTGCCGGGGCGAGTAGCCGCCCTCCTCGTACCGCAGGGTGATGCCCGCCTGGGCGGCCATCCGCTCGACGGCCTCGGCGAACGAGAAGTGCTCGATCTTCATCAGGAAGGTGATCGAGTCGCCGCTCTCACCGCAGCCGAAGCAGTGGAAGACACCCTTGCTCGGGTGCACGTAGAACGAGGCGGACTTCTCGTCGTGGAACGGGCAGACGCCCTTGAGCTGGATCCCGCCCCCGTTGGTCAGCTGGACGTAGTCGTTGACGACAGCGTCGATCGGCAGTGCGTTACGCACCGCTTGTACATCTTCGTCCCTGATCCGCCCGGCCACCTCGGAAGTCTACGGCCCCGGCGTGACAAGCCGGCCGTGCAGAGCGAGCGCGGAGGCGTCGGTGAGGGTGGCGATCTGGTCGATCACCGCGCGCAGCGCGGCCCGGTCGTCCTCCGCCTCCTCGTACAGCGCGGCGAACACCGGGTCGAGCCCGTACGGCGCGGTGCGGGTCAGCGTCTCGGCCAGCTCGGCGATCACGATCCGCTGGCGGGAGCGGAGCTGGGCCTGCTCGTCGCGCTGCATCACGTAGCGGACCGCGACGGCCTTGAGCACCGCGCACTCGATCCGCACCTCGGCCGGGACGACCAGCTCGGCGGCGTACCGGGTGAGCGGGCCGGGGCCGTAGCGGGCCCGGGTGGCCTGCTCGGCGGACAGGCAGAACCGGCCGATCAGCTTGCTGGTGAGATCCTTCAGCCCGGCCCGGGCGCGGGCCGAGCCGTCGTACGCCCGGGGCCACCACTCCTCGGCCTGCAGGCGGTCGAGCGCAGCGCCGAACTCCTCCGGCTCGGCCTCGGCGTACCGCTCGGCGATCTTGAACAGCTCGGCGCGCTCCTCGGCGGCGCGCAGCGCGGCCAGGTCGATGTGACCGGCCTGGATGCCGTCCTCGACGTCGTGAGTGGAGTACGCCACATCGTCGGACCAGTCCATCACGGTGGCCTCGAAGCACTTCCGGTCGGCGGGCGCACCGGTGCGCAGCCAGCGGAAGACCGGGAGGTCGTCGCCGTAGACCCCGTACTTGGTGGAGCCCGGGTCGGTCGGGTGCGAGCCGCGCGGCCACGGGTACTTGGTGGCGGAGTCGAGGGCGGCCCGGGTGAGGTTGAGGCCGACGCTGCGGCCCGGCCAGGGGGCCAGCCGGGCCGGCTCCTCGTCGAGCGGGGCGAAGCGCTTGGGCTCCAGGCGGGTCAGGATGCGGAGCGACTGGGCGTTGCCCTCGAAGCCGCCGCAGGACTCGGCGGCCTGGTCGAGCGCCTCCTCGCCGGTGTGGCCGAACGGCGGGTGGCCGATGTCGTGCGCGAGGCAGCCGGTCTCCACCAGGTCGGGGTCGCAGCCGAGGGCGGCGCCCAACTCCCGGCCCACCTGGGCGCATTCGAGGGAGTGGGTGAGGCGGGTGCGGGGGAAGTCACTGCGCATCGGGGCCACCACCTGGGTGGTGCCGGCCAGTCGGCGGAGCGCGGCGGAGTGCAGCACGCGGGCGCGGTCACGCTGGAACGCCGTCCGGCCGGGCCGCTTGTCGGGCTCGGGCACCCAGCGGGCTTCGGCGGCGGGGTCGTACGTGGTGTCGTTCATATACGAGCACCGTACGCCGGGGTGGGGACATTCTGGAGGAGGTGCGAGGTACAGGTCAGAGAACAGTGCCTGACCTTTGCTCTCAGTGTGACGCTACAAGGGTCGGCGTCGCCCCGCGGCAGAGCCGCACATGAGCAGGGCCCCGAGCCCCTGTGGTGTACCGGTCGAGGATCAAGTTGACGATGAGTGGGTGCGCGCCCAGGGGGGTGGCCGTGATCCACGGGCCTGCGGCGGCGGCGAGGCGGGCGAAGTCGCCCGGGGCGGTGAAGTAGGAGGCGACGGCGACCCTGCGGTGGCCCTCGGCGGTGAGCCCGGCGACCGCCTCGGCCACCGAGCGGCCGCCGGTGACGGCGCCGGTGCGGACCGGGACGCCGAGGCGGGTGGCGAGCAGGGCGGCCTGGGTCTCGGTGTCCACGGCGGCGTCCGGGTCGCGGGATCCTGCGGCGGCGAGCACCACGGCGTCGCCGTCGGGGCCCCAGCCCGCTTCGAGCAGGCGGCCGTGCAGGACGTCGGTGAGCAGCGGGTCGGGCCCGAGCGGCGGGGCGATCAGCCCGGTCACCTGGGGTGCGGCGGCCAGCAGCGCGGGCAGGTCGACCTTGACGTGGTAGCCCCGGCTGAGCAGCAGGGGCACCAGGACGGCCGGGCCGCTCAGGCCGTCGAGGACGTCCGGGAGCAGGGGGGCGTTCAGGCCCAAGTGGGCGAGTCGTACGTCGAGTTCGGGGCGGGTGGCGCGGAGCAGGGCGAGCAGGCGGTGGATCTCGGCCGACGTCTCCGGGTCCCGCGAGCCGTGCGCGACCAGGACCAGGGCGGGGCGGCGGCGGGCGTGCAGCACCCGCACGGTGGAGGTCGTCGTCATGCGGACCAGCCTGCCGGTGGGCTGTTTCGGCCCCGTTGCCCGACCGTCACCGTTGATGAACCCGTCCTCACAGCGGTGCGGACCGCCCGCGAGAGGGCCGTGAACAGCAGTTGTAACCGGGCGGCCGCCGACCGGAAACAGCCTCGTAGCAGGCTGGCGGCCATGAGCGAGACTGCCACCGACACGCACTGCCCGTACTGCGCCCTGCAGTGCGGAATGGGCCTGCGCCGCACCGGGGGCGCGGTGCCGGTGGAGGTGGTGGAACGGCCTGGCTTCCCGGTCAACCTCGGCGCGCTGTGCGGCAAGGGGTCGAACGCCGCAGCGGTGCTCGCGCCCGGTGCCCGGCTGACCACGCCGCTGGTGCGGGTGGACGGCGAGCTGCGGCCGGCGGGCTGGGGCGAGGCACTGGACCGGATCGCCACCGAGCTGTCGGCCACCGCCGCCGCGCACGGACGGGACGCCGTGGGTGTGTTCGGCGGTGGCGGACTGACCAACGAGAAGGCGTATCTGCTGGGCAAGTTCGCCCGGGTGGTGCTCGGCACCTCGACCATCGACTACAACGGCCGGTTCTGCATGTCCTCGGCGGCGGCCGGCGGGATCAGGGCCTTCGGCCTGGACCGGGGGCTGCCGTTCCCGGTGGCGGACATCCCGAAGGCGGGCTGCGTGATCCTGGTCGGCGGGAACCCGGCCGAGACGATGCCGCCGTTCGTCCGCTACCTGCGCGAACTCCACGACAACGGCGGCACGTTGATCGTGGTCGACCCGCGCCGGACCAGGACCGCCGAGCTGGCCGACCTGCACCTGGCGCCGCGCCCCGGCACCGACCTGGCGCTGGCGCTGGGCCTGCTGCACCTGGTGGTCGCGGACGGCCGCACCGACGAGGCGTTCATCGCGGAGCGGACCACCGGCTGGCCCGAGACCCGGGCGGCGGCGATGGCGCACTGGCCCGAGCACGTGGAGTCGGTGACCGGCGTACCGCTGCCCCAACTGCGGGAAGCTGCCGGGATGTTCTGCGCTGCCACGAGCGCGATGGTGCTCACCGCGCGCGGGCCCGAGCAGCAGTCCAAGGGCACCGACACGGTGAGCGCCTGGATCAACCTCTGCCTGGCCACCGGCAACGCGGGCCGCCCGTACGCGGGTTACGGCTGCCTGACCGGCCAGGGCAACGGCCAGGGCGGCCGGGAGCACGGCCAGAAGGCCGACCAGCTGCCCGGCTACCGGAAGTTGGACGACCCGGCGGCCCGCGCACACGTCGCGGCGGTCTGGGGCGTGCACCCCGACAGCCTGCCGGGTCCTGGCCCGAGCGCGTACGAGCTGCTGGACTCGCTCGGCACAGCGGTCCGTTCGCTGCTGCTGATGGGCTCCAACCCGGTGGTCTCCGCGCCGCGGTCGACGCACATCACCGAGCGGCTGCGCTCGCTGGACTTCCTGGCGGTCTGCGACGTGGTGCTCTCCGAGACCGCCGCGCTGGCTGACGTGGTGCTGCCGGTCACCCAGTGGGCCGAGGAGACCGGCACCCTGACCAACCTGGAGGGCCGGGTCATCCTGCGCCGGAAGGCAGTTGACGCACCGCCGGGCGTCCGCAGCGACCTCGAGGTGCTGCACGGTCTGGCCGGGCGGCTGGGCCACGGCGAGGGTTTCGACACCGACGCCGAGAAGGTCTTCGACGAGCTGCGGCGGGCCTCCAGCGGCGGCCCGGCCGACTACGCGGGCATCAGCTACCGGCGGATCGCCGAGCAGGACGGGGTGTTCTGGCCCTGCCCGGACGGCGACCACCCGGGCACCCCCCGGCTGTTCCTGGACCGGTTCGCCCACCCGGACGGCCGGGCCAGGTTCACCCCGGTCCAGCACCGCCCGGCGGCCGAGGAGCCGGACGCCGAGTACCCGGTGCGGCTGACCACCGGCCGGGTGCTGGCCCAGTACCAGTCCGGCGCCCAGACCCGCCGGGTCGAGGCCCTGAACTCCGCCGCACCGGGCGCCTTCGTCGAGCTGCACCCGCAGCTCGCCGAGCGCCTCGGCGTGGCGGACGGGGACCGGGTCGCGGTGGTGAGCCGACGCGGACGGACCGTCACCCCCGCCCGGCTGACCACCGCGATCCGCCCCGACACCGTCTTCATGCCGTTCCACTGGCCCGGCGAGGCCAACGCCAACGTGCACACCAACCCGGCCCTCGACCCGACCTCCCGGATGCCGGAGTTCAAGGTCTGCGCGGTCCGGCTGGAGGCCGTCACCTAGACCACGGTCAGCACGAGCTTGCCCGAGGTCCGGCCGCTGTCCAGCAACTCGTGGGCCTTGGAGGCGAGTTCGAGCGGCAGTACGGTGTCCAGCACCGGCCGTAGCTGCCCGGCATCGACCAGCGCGGCCAGCTCCCGCAGGCCGGTCTGGTCCGCCTCGACCGCCATGAAGGCGGCCCGCTTGCCCAGCGGGCGAGCCTGCTCGGCCAGGTAGGCCTCGGCGGGGGAGGCGAGCGAGACCAGGAAGCCGCCCTCGCGGAGCAACCGCAGCGAGCGCGGCCCGTACTCGCCGCCGATGGTGTCGATCACCACGTCCACCGGGTCGGTCGCGGTCTCGAAGTCGGTCTCGGTGTAGTCGATCAGCTCGTCCGCGCCGAGCCCGCGCAGGAAGTCGTGCTTGGCCGCCCGGGCGGTGCCGATCACGTACGCCCCGCGTGCCTTGGCGATCTGCACCGCGACATGGCCGACCCCGCCGGCGGCGGCGTGGATCAGCACCCGCTGCCCGGGCTGCACGTCGGCGGTGTCCACCAGCGCCTGCCAGGCGGTCATCCCGACCAGCGGAAGGGCCGCCGCCTCCGTGTGGTCGAGCCCGGCAGGCTTGCGCAGCAGGTGCCGGGCCGGTGAAGTGACGTACTCGGCGTACGTCCCGGCAGCCACCGGATGGCGCGGCATGCCGAACACCTCGTCACCCGGCGCCAACGTGGTCACACCGAGGCCGACCGCCTCGACCACGCCGGAGACGTCCCAGCCCAGCCGGACCAGCTTGCCCCCCAGCCCACCGCTCCCCCGGTGCCACGAGTCGGTCGGGTTGACCCCGGCCGCGTGCACCCGCACCAGCACCTCGGCGGGGGCCGGCTCCGGGCGCTCCACCTCGACGATCTTCAGTACCTCGGGGCCGCCGAACTCGTCCTGGCCGATCGCACGCATCGTCATCTCCCTTGTCCCCGGCGGCCGGTCCGGCTGCCTGACGACAAGATTTCCGCATCGGGAGGGACCCAACGAGTGGCAAGAATGCCGAGATGTGCAAGGATCTTGCCATGCATCGCGTCGTGGTCCTGGCCCTCGAAGGCGTCTACCCCTTCGAACTGAGCATCCCGGTACGCATCTTCGGCACCGCCGAGGACCCCGACGGCAAGCCGCTGTACGAGGTGCTCACCTGCAGCCTGGACGGCGGCCCGGTGACCACCTCCGCCGACTTCACCGTCACCGTGCCGCACGGCGCCGAGGTGCTGCGGACCGCCGACACCGTGGTCGTCCCCCCGTTCGCCTGCGGCCCGGACGGCCTCCGGGACTGGCTGCCCGACGACCTGGCGGCAGCACTCGCCCTGCTGCCGCCGCAGGCCCGGATCGTCTCGATCTGCACCGCCTCGTACGTGCTCGCCGCCGCCGGGCTGCTGGACGGCCGCCGGGCCACCACGCACTGGACCGAGGCCGAGCACTTCCAGCGCACCTTCCCGCAGATCGAGGTGGACGCCGACGTGCTGTTCGTCGACGACGGCCTGGTCCTGACGGCGGCGGGGGTCGGCGCCGGGGTCGACCTCTGCCTGCACCTGGTCCGGCGCGACCACGGCAGTGAGATCGCCAACCGGGTGGCCCGGCTCTGCGTGGTGCCGCCGTGGCGCGAGGGCGGGCAGGCCCAGTACATCGAGCGGCCGCTGCCCGAGCCCGCCGCCGCGTCCACCGCCGCCACCCGGGTCTGGGCGCTGGAGCAGCTGCACCGACCGCTGCCGCTGGCCGAGTTGGCCGGGCACGCCCGGATGAGTGTGCGCACCTTCTGCCGCCGGTTCGGCGAGGAGGTCGGTATGCCGCCAGGACAGTGGCTGACCCAGCGGCGGGTGGACCGAGCCCGCCGTCTACTGGAGACCACCGACCTGCCGGTCGACCAGGTCGCCGCCGAGGCGGGCTTCGGCACCGCCGTCTCGCTCCGCCAGCACCTGACCGGCACCGTCGGCGTCTCACCTTCCGCCTACCGCACCGCGTTCCGCACCCGCACGGACGTCTAGGCATGTTGTCCGCGGACAACACGCCCTCGGCCGCGCGGGTTGAACAGAACGGACAATCAGCTAAATTTCGCACATCTCGGTCGTGTCGCGGGTTCTGACGACACCTCAGGGGTTAACTCCCCCACATGACCGTACAAAGCCCGTCCGACGACCGGGACAAGGTCGTCACCAGACTCCCCCCGCAGCTCCGGCGCGAGCTGAAGCTCCGCGCCGCCATCGCCGGCGTCGCCATCCAGGACGCCGTCACCGAAGGCATCCTGGCGTGGCGTCAGGCCGGCGGCCCGCTCACCACCGTCGACACCGCACGCGGCGCCTCGTTCTCCACGTACGTCCCCTCCGGCCTGTACCGGAGCTTCCGGGCGGACTGCTCCGAGCGCGGCATCCAGTACACCCAGGGGCTGGCCCAGTCGATCCGGCTCTGGCTGGACAGCCACCCCCTCCCCCAGCGCCGACGCGCCTCCGCCGGCCCCCGCCGGATCGCCCTGGGCAACCAGAAGGGCGGCGTGGGCAAGACCGCGCTGGCCGCCGGCATCGCCGCCGCCCTGGCCGAGACGGGCTTCCGGGTCTGCCTCGTCGACTTCGACCCGCAGGGCCACCTGACCAGGCAGCTCGGCCACGCGCACGTCCCCATCAAGGGCTGCAGCCTCACCAAGGTGATGGTCGGGGAAGGCGAGCACGACCTGCGCACCATCCTGATCCGGATCGAGGGCCCGGGGCTCGGCGACCGGCTGCACCTCCTGCCGGCCTGCACCGACGGCTTCCTGCTCGACGCCAAGCTCGTCACCTCCCGCGAGGTACGGGTCAAGGAGACCGCGCTCGAGAAGGCCCTCGCCGAGCTGGAGAAGGACTTCGACTTCGTCATCGTCGACTGCCCGCCCAGCCTCGGCTACGCCATGGACACCGCCCTCTACTACGTCCGCACCCGCGAGGCGGAGGACCGGGCCGACTCCGGGATCATCATCCCCGTCCAGGCGGAGGACTCCTCGGCCGACGCCTACGAGCTGCTCCGCGAGCAGATCGACTCGCTCTGCGACGACCTCGACATCGACATCGCCGACCTCGGCTTCATCGTCAACCTCTTCGACTCCCGCAAGGGCTTCGTCGTCAAGTCCGCCCTCGAGGGCTGGGAGTCGATCGGCACGCCGCCCGTCCTCGCCGTCGTCCCGGACCTCAAGGACCAGCGCGAGGCCGTCCGGATGAAGCTCCCGCTGCTCACCCACGCACCCGACAGTGAGCAGGCCGAACTCATGCGCACCATCGCCCGGAGGATCGCCCCGTGACCAGAGCAGCCGACCGCCTCGGCACAGGCGCCTTCGGCAGCCTCGGCCCCCGCGCGGAACGTACGGCCCGCAGCGAGCGGGGCCAGGCCAAGGCCGTCACCGAGGGCCTCATCCCCGCCTACGAGCTGCGCCGCCTCGATCTGGCGAAGGTCGTACCGGCCGCCAAGAACCCCCGGCTCGACTTCGGCAGCCACGAGTCCCAGCTCGCCCTCGGGAACAGCCTCGCCAAGCGGCAGCTGACCGCCTGCGTGGCGGTCACCCGGGAGGCCTACCTCCGGCTCTGGCCGCACGTCGCCGCGCAGCTGGGCGACGCCGAGTTCGTCATCCTGAACGGCGAGCGCCGGTACCGGGCCGCCCTGCTGGTGGGTCTGGCGCAGCTCGACTTCGTCGTCCGGGACGACCTCGCCACCACCCGCGCGGACTTCGTCGACAACCTGCTGCTGGAGAACGAGGACCGCGAGGACTTCAACGTCATCGAGCGGGCCCGGGGCGTCAAGCACCTGCTGGACGAGTGCGAGGGCAACGCCGCCGAGGTGGCCCGCCGCCGGGGCCGGGACCGCTCCTGGGTCGGCAACCAGATCGCGCTGCTCACCCTCCCCGACGAGATCCAGCTGATGCTGGTCAACGGGACGATGGCCGAGCGGTACGCCCGTCGGCTGGCTCGGGCCGTCAAGGAGGACGGCTCCCTGACGGCCCGTGAGCTGCTGGACCTCGAAGCGCAGATCAAGGGCGGCGAGAAGGCCAAGCGCGAGCAGGACCGCGCCCTGCTCGGCCTCGCCAAGGGGCAGGTGTTGTCCGCGGACAACACCGCCGTCCCCCGCCAGGGCAGCAGCCCCGCCGCACCTGACGGACCATCGGCCGCCGAGCTGGTGGCCGCGCTCGGTGCCACGCCGGCCGAGCAGGCCGCGACCCTCCGCCAGGGGCTGGACGGCGAGGCGTTGGCCGCCCTGCTCGAGGCGCTCTGCGCCTCGGCCTGACGGCCCGCTTGGTCAGACCTGCGAGCGGCGGCGCGAGGCCACCACCGTGCCGGCGCCCAGCAGGACGGCTGCGCCGCCGATGCCGGCGAGCTGCGCGAGCGGGGTGGTCGGGCCGGTGGCGGCCAGCGAGTCGACCGTGGCCTGGCCGTCCGTGGTGGTGACCGTGGTCGAAGTGGTCGTCGTGCCGGCGGTAACGGAGGCGGGGACCACGGTGGTGCCCGAGTTGTCCTGCGCGGCCTTGGCAGCAGCCTCGGCAGCCGCCTTCTCAGCCGCCTTCTCAGCCGCCTGGTCCTTGGCGCGGGCCGTGAACTGACCCTCCTTCAGGAAGGCCCGGACATCCTCGATGCTGCCGGACAGCGCGGCACCGGCGGCCTTCCGCACCTCCGGGCCACCGACAGACATGATCTGGCTGAGCAGGAGCCGGTCGTCGTCCTCCGCGGCCCTCTTCAGCCCCACCTTGAGGAACTGCTCGACGCCTGCGGCACTACCCGCGAGCGCCTTCTGCGCACCCTCACGCACACCCCGCCCGCTGCTCGGGTCGTCGAGGAGCCGCTGCACCTCGGCGCGGTTCTCGTCCTCGGTGCGGGCCGCGTACTGACCGACGGTCAGGAAGGCGCGGAACGTGGCGATGTCGTCCGACTCGAACGCGACGACGGCCGCCTTGTAGACGACCGGGCCGCCCACGCTCATGATCCGCGAGATCGCGACCCGCGCGTCGTCCCGGCGGATCCGGTCCACCTCTGCCGTGAGGAAGTGCGCCCGGTCCGCCGGGGTTCCGGCGAGAGCCGCCGCCGCATGCTCCCGGAGGTAGGCGCTCGGGGCGGTGACCAGGTAGTCGTTCGGGTAGACGAGCAGCCGCTCGATCGCTGCCCGGTTCTCCTCGTCCGCCTTCGCCTCGGCCGGGTCGGTCTGCTCCTGCCCCGCCGGGGTGGTGTCAGCGAACGCCGGGGTGGCGGCCATGACGACGGGCGCGGCAGCGGTGGCAAGGAAAACGGCAGCGGCAAGCGAACGACGAATCTTCAACGGTCCCCCGGGTTCTGCATGTGAATGAGCCCGCATCGCGACTTCACAGCGATCGGCGACGTGATCGTACAGCGACGAAACCCGATGGCGAACACATTTTCGCCACGTGCCAATGCTTCGACCACAGGGGGCTCACATCCACCCACCCCGCCGTTTGAGGTCGAAGTTCCGCCCGCGAAACAGCGCGGCCCCGGCCGGGTAACACCCCCGGATCATGCTCGTCGGCATGACAGCAACCGATTCCCGAGTGGTCGTGGTCGGCGGCGGGATGGCCGGCCACCGACTCGCCCAGCAGCTCGCGCTGCACGGCGGGCGCGAGGTGCTGCTGCTCGCCGAGGAGGAGCACCGCCCGTACAACAGGGTGCTGCTCGCCGAGGTGCTGGCCGGGCGGTACGCGCCGGAGATCGCCGAGCTGGCCGCGCTGCCGCCGACGGTCGAGCGGCGCCGGGCCCGGGTGGTGCGGATCGACCGCGAGCAGCGCCGGGTGCTGTGCGACGACGGCGCGGAGCTCGGGTACGGCGACCTGGTGCTGGCCACCGGGAGCAACCCGGTGCTGCCCCCGCTGCGCGGCCTGTTCGACGACTCCCTGGCCGGCCGCGAACGCCACGAACTGCCCGCCGGGGTCCACGCGTTCCGCACCATGGCGGACTGCGCCGACATCGACGCCCGGCTGCCCGAGGTGCGGCAGGCCGTGGTGGTCGGCGGTGGGCTGCTCGGGGTGAGCGCCGCCCGGGCGCTGGCCGCCCGCGGCATCCCGGTGGTGCTGGCCCACCAGGGCGAGCACCTGATGGAGCGTCACCTCGACCCGGAGGCGGCCGAGCTGCTCCGGGCCCATCTGACCGAGCTGGGCGTCGAGGTGCACACCGAGTGCCGGGCCCGCTCGGTGCTCACCACCGACCGGGCCGTCACCGGGGTCGAACTGGCCGACGGCTTCCGGCTGGACGCCGACCTGCTGGTGATCGCGGTCGGCGTCCGCCCCCGGACCGGCCTGGCCCAGGCCGCCGGTCTCGCCGTCCGCCGGGGTGTGCTGGTCGACGACCTGCTGCGCACCGACGACCCGCACATCCACGCGCTCGGTGACTGCGCCGAGCACGGCGGCACCGTCTACGGCCTGGCCGGGCCCGCCTTCGAGCAGGCCGACGTGCTGGCCCAGGTACTCACCGGCCGTCCGGCCGTCTACCGGGGCAGCCGGCTGCTCACCCGGCTGACCCTGGCCGCCACCCCCGACCGGGGCCCGCTGGACATCGCCGCTTTCGGCGTCACCAGCCCCAGCCCTGAGGACCGGGTGGTCCGCCTCGCCGACGCCGGCCGGGGCAGCTACCGCAAGGTGATCGTCCGCCGGGACGAGAACGGCGACCGGCTGGTCGGCGGCGTCCTGCTCGGCGACCTCGACACCGTCGGGCAGCTCGCCCACACCTGGGAGGGCGACGAGGCCCTCTCCGCCCACCCGCTCCACCTGCTCACCACCCGGAGCACACCCCCCGGAAGGCCCTCCAGATGAACGCCAGCCCGATGACCACCACCAAGCCCACCGTCGTCCTGGTCGGCTACGGCATGGTCGGCCACCGCTTCCTGGAAGCCCTGGCCGACACCGGCACCGCCGACCGCTTCCGCGTCGTCGTGCTCGCCGAGGAGCCCCGTCCGGCGTACGACCGGGTCGCGCTGACCTCGTACTTCTCCGGGAAGACCCCGGAGGACCTGCTGCTCGGCGAGCCCGGCTTCCTGGACACCCACGGCTTCGAGCTGCACCTGAACTCGCCGGTCGCCGAGATCGACCGGACCGGACGGACCGTCACCACCGCCGCCGGGCACACCGTGGCGTACGACACCCTGGTGCTGGCCACCGGCTCCTACCCGTTCGTCCCGCCGGTCGACGGCCGGGAGGCGGACGGCTGCTTCGTCTACCGCACCATCGAGGACCTGCACGCCATCGAGGCGTACGCGGCGGGCCGCAAGGTCGGCGCGGTGGTCGGCGGCGGACTGCTCGGCCTGGAGGCGGCCGGTGCGCTCAAGGGTCTCGGCCTGGAGACCCATGTGGTCGAGTTCGCCCCGCGCCTGATGCCCGTCCAGGTGGACGAGGGCGGCGGCGAGGCGCTGCGCCGCACCATCGAGGAGATGGGCGTCACGGTGCACACCGGGGTCGGCACCAACGCGATCGTGGTCACCGACGGCGCCGCCACCGGGATGACCTTCACCGACGGCGAGCGGATCGACACCGACCTGGTGGTCTTCTCGGCCGGCGTCCGCCCGCGCGACCAGCTGGCCAGGGACTGCGGCCTGACGGTCGGTGAGCGCGGCGGCATCGCCGTGGACGCGCTCTGCAAGACCTCCGATGACGCGGTCTACGCGATCGGCGAGTGCGCCCTGGCGGTGGACGGCCGGGTCTACGGCCTGGTCGCCCCCGGCTACGAGATGGCCGCCACCGTCGCGCACCAGCTGGCCGGGCAGGCCGCCAAGGAGTTCACCGGCGCCGACCTCTCCACCAAGCTCAAGCTGCTCGGGGTCGACGTGGCCAGCTTCGGCGACGCCTTCGGCACCACCCCGGGCGCGCTCGACGTGGTCTACTCCGACTCCCGCTCCGGCATCTACAAGAAGCTGGTGGTCACCCCCGAGGGCGCGCTGCTCGGCGGCATCCTGATCGGCGACGCGGAGGCGTACTCCTCGCTCCGCCCGCTGACCGGCACCGGCACCCCGCTGCCCGTCCCGGCCGAGTCCCTGGTGCTCCCCGCCGGTCTCGGCGCACCGGTCTCGCTCGGCAGCTCGGCGCTGCCCGACGACGCGGTGGTCTGCAACTGTCACAACGTCACCAAGGGCGCCGTCCGGGCGGCGGTGACGGACCACCGGTGCGGCACCGTGCCCGAGGTGAAGAAGTGCACCAAGGCGGGCACCGGCTGCGGCTCCTGCCTCAAGCTGCTCTCCACCATCGTCACCGACGAGCTGGAGGCCAGTGGCGTCGAGGTCGACAAGGGCCTCTGCCCCTGCTTCGCGCACACCCGGGCCGAGCTGTACGAGATCGTCCGGGTGAAGCGGATCGCGACGCACCGTCAGCTGCTGGCCGAGCACGGCCGCCTCAGCGGTGAGGGCTGCGAGGTCTGCAAGCCCACCGTCGGCTCGATCATCGCCTCGCTGGCCCCCGAGCTGCCCGCCTCCGGGCACATCCTGGACGGCGAGCAGGCCGCGCTCCAGGACACCAACGACCACTTCCTGGCCAACATCCAGAAGAACGGCTCCTACTCGGTCGTCCCGCGCATCCCCGGCGGCGAGATCACCCCCGAGAAGCTGATCGTGATCGGCGAGGTGGCCCGGGACTTCGGGCTCTACACCAAGATCACCGGCGGCCAGCGGATCGACCTGTTCGGCGCCGCCGTCGACCAGCTGCCGCTGATCTGGTCCCGGCTGGTGGCGGCCGGCTTCGAGTCGGGACACGCGTACGGGAAGTCCCTGCGCACCGTCAAGTCCTGTGTCGGGTCCACCTGGTGCCGCTACGGCGTGCAGGACTCGGTGGCGATGGCGATCCACCTGGAGCTCCGCTACCGGGGCCTGCGCTCGCCGCACAAGCTCAAGTCGGCGGTCTCCGGCTGCGCCCGGGAGTGCGCCGAGGCCCGGGGCAAGGACTTCGGCGTGATCGCCACCTCGAACGGCTGGAACCTCTACGTCGGCGGCAACGGCGGTGCCACCCCCCGGCACGCCGACCTGCTGGCCCAGGACCTCACCGACCAGGAGCTGATCCGGCTGATCGACCGCTTCCTGATGTTCTACATCCGCACCGCCGACCGGCTGGAGCGCACCTCCGCCTGGCTGGAGCGGATCGACGGCGGCCTGGAGCACGTCCGGCAGGTGGTGGTCGAGGACAGCCTCGGCATCGCCGCCGACCTGGAGGCCCTGATGGACCGTCACGTGGACGACTACCAGGACGAGTGGGCCGCCACCCTGGCCGACCAGGACCGGCTGCAGCGCTTCGTCTCCTTCGTCAACGCCCCCGGTGTGCCGGACCCGAGCATCCGGTTCACCCCCGAGCGCGACCAGGTCAAGCCCGACCTCGGCGTGCTGGCCACCGCCGAGGACCTGCTCGCCACCCTCTCCGCCGACCTCCTGGAGATCCGATGACCACCGTCACCGCCACCGCCCGGGTCGAACTCCGGACCCCCGAGGGCTGGGTCGCGGTCTGCGACCGGACCCGCCTGACCCCGGGCCGGGGAGTCGCCGTGCTGCTCCCGGACGGCAGCCAGGCCGCCGTCTTCACCGACCGGCAGGGCGGCCTCTACGCGGTCGCCAACCGGGACCCGTTCACCGGCGCGTACGTGCTCTCCCGGGGCCTGCTCGGCTCCACCCCCGAGGGCCGGGTGTACATCGCCTCCCCGCTGCTCAAGCAGCGTTTCGACCTCAGCACCGGCGAGTGCCTGGACGACCCGGCGGTCAGCATCGCCGTCCACTCCGCCCGGCTGGGCTGACCGACCCCGCTACCCCGGTGGCCGTGGACAACGCCCTGATCCACGGCCACCGGCCCTACCTCACCGCCGCCAGTACCGCCGCCGCCATCCCGCGCTGACCCGCCGCGTTCGGGTGCACCGGGGCCAGCCCGGCCGCCGGGAACGGCGGCTCGATCCACCGGGTGTCCGCCGCCGCGCACATGTCGTGCCCCGCCACCACGGTGTCCACGTACCGGGCACCGGCCGCCGCCGCCCGCCGCTTCAGCTCCGCGTTCAGCTCCTCGGCCTTCCCGGCCAGGTAGCCGAGGTCGGCGGCCGCGATCCTGACCCCGAGCGCCTTGGTGCAGCTCGCCGCGTCGGTGGGGAACAGCGCCGGGTAGCCGACCACGAAGACCTTCGCGGCCGGGGCCCGCCGCTGCGTCTCGGCCAGCACCGCGCCGAGCTTCTCCCCCGCCGTGCCGATCCGCCGGGTCACCTGGTCCGTCCCGTCGGCCGACTCGAAGGTCTTCCGGCAGCCCGCCCCGGTCAGCCCGGCCATCGCACAGCGGCTCAGCACGTCCAGGAAGCCGACGTCGTTGCCGCCGATCCCAAGGGTCACCAGCTTCGTCCCGGCCGACAGCGCGTCCAGCTGCGGCCGGTTGGCGCCGCCACCGGACAGCTTCTGAGCCCCCGTCAGATCGGCCGTGGTGGCCGAGCTGCAGCTGACGTCGGTGAACTCGGCCACCCCCAGCTGCTCGGCCACCAACGCCGGGTAGTTGACCGCCGACCGCCCGCACCCGGCCGGTTCACCGGTCTGCGGCGCGATCCCCAGGCCCGAGGTGTACGAATCCCCCAGCGCCACGTACGGGCCCCGGGGCGGCGTAGCCGGGGTGGCCTCGGTCGCGGTCGCGGTGCAGCCGGTCAGCAGGGCCAGGCCCAGCAGACCGGTGAGAACCTTCCGCACTACTCCGCGCCGCGCTCGTGCTCGGCCAGGAACTCCTCGAAGCGGCGCCCGAGTTCGTCCGCCGACGGCAGGTCGCTGCTCTCCGCGAGCAGGCTCTCCCGGTCCTCGGACCCGGCCACCGCGTCGTACTGGCTCTCCATCCCCCGGATCGCCGAGCTCAGCTCGCCGTCACCCTGGGCCAGCTGCTCCTCGATGTCCGCGTACACCTCGCCGACCCGGTCGCGCAGCTCGGTGCCGGGCAGCACCAGGCCGCTGGCGGACTGCACCGCCTCCAGGATCAGCACGGCGGCGGCGGGGTACGGCGAGCGGGCCACGTAGTGCGGCACGTGCACCGCGAAGCCCAGCACGTCGTGGCCGGACTCGGCGAGCCGGTACTCCAGCAGCGCCTGCGCACTACCGGGCACCTGGGCCTGGTCGAACCACTTCGGGTAGCCCGCGGCCAGGTCCAGCCGGGTGCCGTGCGGGGTGAGGCCGACCGGGCGGGTGTGCGGCACGCCCATCGGGATGCCGTGGAAGTCGACCGCGAGGCGCACCTCGAAGCGGTTCACCAACTCCTGTACGGCGGCGGCGAACAGCTCCCACTCGGTGTCCGGCTCCGGGCCTGTGATCAGCAGGAACGGGGTGCCGACCGCGTCCTCGACCAGCTGGAGCAGGATCTCCGGCGGGTCGTACGAGGTCCAGCGCTCGCGGTCGAAGGTCATCGCGGGGCGCCGGGCCCGGTAGTCCACCAGGCGGTCGTGGTCGAAGCGGGCGACCACCTGCGGGGAGCCCTGCTCCAGCAGGTGGGTGACCACCTGACCGCCGGCCTCACCGGCGTCCATGAAGCCCTCGAAGTGGTAGAGCAGCACCAGCCCTGCGGCGTCCGGACCGGCCTCGGCCTTCGCGGCGGCCAACGCGTCCACGCCCTGCTGCTCCAGCCGGTACAGCTCCTTGGCATCACGCACCGCGCACCCAACCCCGTCCGTCTAGTCGTTCGTCTCGTCGCTCAGTCCAGCGCGCCCCGGAGCGTCGGCATTCCCACTCTGCCGGGCCGCCGGTGTACGCGTGTGGCGAACGTCCGAGAATCATCGCATCCCCCCACGAAACCGCAGGTGAGGGCCCTGTCGAGGAGCGCGGGGCAGCGGTGACGGCGCGGGCCCCGGGGCCGCGCGCCACGGATGACGCGCCGTGAAGTGACGCACCGCCTTCGGACGGGTATCGTCCTCTCGCTGCCTCGCATCGCCGCGTCGTCGTCACGTCGTTCGTCACGCCGTCGTCACGTCCCGGCCCGGTGCGGTCAGCCACCCCCACATCGCACCTTGCCTTCACCTGGCCGCCTGTTTCTCTTCGCGCTCTCTTAGCTCTCTCGGCCATCTCGCGGACGCACACTGTCCCCTCGCTCATCCCTCGCCGGACCGGCCCCGTGGTTCCGTGTCCGTTCCGGCATCGCGCTGCCCGACTCCGGGCTGTCGCCGTCCCTCCGTACCGCCGGGCGTCTCCGGCGTACGCCGAGACCGGTGGCAGGCCCCCGGAGCGGGGCGAACGTCCCCTGCCCGAGTGCCGCTCCACGGTTCCCGGGCTCCTACGACAGCCGAAGGACCGAAGGTTCCGTGCCCGTACCCGTCACCCTCATCGGCCGCACCGTGCGGCTGGAGCCTCTCGCCGAGCACCACGCCGAGGCCCTCGCCGACGCCGGCGCCGAGGACCGTACGACCTACGCCTTCACGCCCGTCCCGCACGGCCTCGAAGCCGCCCGGGACTACATCGGGCGGGCGCTCGCCGACCAGGCCGTCGGACGGTCACTGCCGTTCGCCACGGTGGCGGTGGCGGACAACCGGGTGGTGGGCTCCACCCGGTTCCTGGAACTCGACTACTGGCAGGGCCCGGTGGTCTGGCCGCCGACCCCCGGTGTGCCGTACGGCGACCCGCAGAGCGCGGTGCCGGACGCGGCCGAGATCGGCGCCACCTGGCTGTCCGCCCGGGCCCAGGGCACCGGGATCAACACCGAGGCCAAGCTGCTGATGCTCCGGTACGCCTTCGAGCAGTGGCAGGTGCGCCGGATCTCGCTCCGGGCCGACGCCCGTAACCTGCGCTCGCGGGCCGCGATCGAACGGCTCGGTGCCACCTCCGAGGGCGTCCGCCGGGCCCACTCGCGCGGCCTGGACGGGGTGGTCAGGTCGACCGCCTTCTACTCGATCCTGGACGAGGAGTGGCCCGCGGTCCGCGACATCGTCGAGCTGCGGATCGCGGCCGCCAACTCGCCGAGCGCCCCGGACCGGGCCATCCCGCAGGAGTGCCTCAGACACGGTTCGCCGCTGATCACCGCCTAGCTTTTCGGAGCCGTCCGCCGACGGGCCAGCTCCCGGGTCTTCTCCGGGAGTTCGGCCACGTCCACCAGCTTCGGCAGCAGCGCGGGCTCGGTGGTCAGCGCCCGGAAGGTCTCGGCGACGGTCAGGTCGTGGGCCGGCCGGTACTCGACGGTGATCTGGTCCCCGGCCCGGATCACGCCGGGCTCCAGCACCCGCAGATAAGCCCCGGGCAGCGCCCGCTGGGTGAACCGCTTCACCCAGCCCTGCTCGGCCAGCCAGTCGGCGAAGGTCGAGCAGGGCACCCGGGGCACCGTCACCTCCAGCAGCACCTGCTCCCCGACCCGCCAGCGCTCCCCGATCAGCGCGTCGTCCACCGCGATCCCCCGGGTCGTCAGGTTCTCCCCGAAGCACCCGTCGGACAGCTCCCGCCCGAGCTCCTGCTCCCACTCGTCGAGCGCCTCCCTGGCATACGCGTACACCGCCTGCAGCTCACCCCCGTGGTGCGCGGTGTCGAAGATCGCGTCCCCGGCCAGCCCCGACCCGGCCTCCCCCGGAGCCCGCACCTCCACTGCCCGATCGGTCGGCCGCTTGTCGATTCCGGTGCTCCCGGTCTCCGGCTTGGCCGGGTTCGGGCGCGGGTGGGCAAGGTTGACGGAGCGCAGATGTCCCATACTCCGCAGCGTACGGCGGCCCTCGGCCCACCCGCAGCCCGATTTACCGCACTCCCGCCGTCCCGGGTGCGGCGGTGGCCCAGGCGGGCAGCGGTTCGGTGGCGGCCAGCCAGGCGGCCGGGATCCCGGCGCTGCCGGTGTGCGCGGCCACGATGCCGCCGACGATGGCGGCCGTGGTGTCCACGTCGCCGCCGGCCGAGACGGTCTCCCAGAGGGCCGCCTCGAAGTCGGCCAAGTTCCGGGCCGCTGCCCAGAGGGCGAACGGCACGGTGTCGGCGGCGCTGGTCCGGCTGCCGTTGCCGAGCACGTACGCGGCGGTGCGGTAGTCGGGCTCCCCCAGCAGCGCAATCGCCTCGCCGATCCCGGCACGCACCGCCCCGGGCGGGGTCAACGCCCTCACATCCGTCAGAAACCGTGCGGGGGTGGTCGGTTCGGTCCTGGCCCGGACCGCGTACGCGGCGGCCACCGCGACGGCGACCGCCCCGGCCACACCCTGCGGATGGGTGTGGGTGATCACGGCGCTGACCGTGGCGGGCCCGACCACGGCGGCCGGGTCGGCGGCGAAGGCCGCGCCGAGCGGGGCCACCCGCATCGCGGCGCCGTTGCCGAACGAGCCCTGCCCGTCGAACAGTCCGGCGGCCAGCGCCCGGGCGTCACCGCCCTCCCGGATCAGCCGGAGCAGCCGGTTGGCCGCCGGGCCGTAGCCCCGGTCGAAGTCGTGCCGCCGGGCGAAGGAGTACGTGAGCTCGGAGCTGTCCAGCGCCCCGCGCTCGGTCCAGCAGGCGTAGACCGAGCAGGCCATCTCGGTGTCGTCGGTCCACGGCCACGGTGCGGGCGGGAGCTGACGGTTGATCAGGTGCGGGCGGTTGGCGGGGACGAAGAACTGGGCGCCGAAGGCGTCGCCGACAGAGAGGCCCTGGAGGGCCTGGTAGGAGGGAGTCATTGCCCCCGATCCTGCCAGGCCCCGGGCTCAGCGGCCGAGGAATTCCCGGACGGCGCCGACGAAGCCGGCCGACTCGCCGACCCAGGGGAAGTGGCCGATCGCGGGGAGTACCGAGGACTCGCCGGCCGGGAAGGCGGCGGCGATCCGGGCCGCGAAGGCCGGGTTCGGGCTGCCGTCGTACCCGCCCGCCAGCACCAGGACCGGCGCGGTCAGGGCGGCCAGCGCGGCCCGGGTGGCTTCGGGGTCGAAGGCGCCCTCCGCGTAGTAGCGACCGCCGAGTTCGGGGTGCGCCTGGGTGGCGCGCTGGGCGACGTGGTCCTGTTCGGCGCTGCCCCAGCGGCCGTAGATCAGCGGGGCGAACGCCTCGAAGTCGAACACCCCCTGCCGGGTGGCCGCCAGCGCCGCCAGCGCGGCGGGGTGCCACGGCTCACCGGCCGTCAGCTCGGCGGCCTCGGCCCGGTCGTCCGGCCCCTCCGCGAGCCCGAGTGCGCCCGCCGCCGGGGTGACCAGCAGCAGCCGGCTCACCCGGGCCGGGTAGCGGGCGGCGTACAGCACGGCCAGGTCGGCCGCAGCGGAGTGCGCGAGCAGGTCGAAGGCGTCCAGGCCGAGGTGCTCGCGCAGCGCCTCGACGTCCTCGACCTGCCGGTCACAGCGGTAGCTCTCCGGATCGGCCGGCACGGCGGATTCGCCGGTACCGCGCAGGTCGAGGCGGATCAGCGTGCGGTGGGTGTCGAGCCCGCCGAGGTCGCCGAAGTACGCGGAGTCGCGCATCGGGCCGCCGGGCAGGCAGACCAGGGGCGCACCGTGCCCGGACTGGTGGTACGTCAGAACGGTGCCGTCGGCGGCGGAGAGAGTAGGCATCCGTAGATCATCTCCGCACCGCGCCGCCGGGACAACTGGCAGACCGTCAGCCTGACGACCCACCGGCTGCCGCGGCGGCACTGGCCAGTTGCTGGAGCGCGGCCAGGTGCCCGGCCAGCGCGCCCCGGCCCGCCCGGGTGGCGGCCAGCCAGGTACGGGGCCGCTTGCCCACGTACCCCTTCTTGACCTTGATGTAGCCGAGCTCCTCCAGGGTGGCGGCGGTCTTGCTCAGCACCGAGTCGGAGACCTGGCAGTAGTCCCGGACCGCGCCGAACTCGGCCTCCTGGCACCCGCTCAGGAAGGCCAGCACCGTCAGCCGGGTGGGGTGGTGCAGATTCGGGTCGAGGCCGGTCACCGGCCCTCCTCTCCCAGCTCGCGGCGGATCTGCCAGTTGACCCGGAGCATCGCCAGCCAGAACGCCCCACCGGCGGTGGCGCCCGCCACCAGGCCGACCGGCAGCATCGGCAGCCCGCCCCACCAGCCCAGGCCGCCGACCGCCAGATAGGCCGCGGCGATCACCAGCACGGTGACCACCGCCAGCTTGGCGACACCCGGCCTCGGCCGCTGGGCCACCCCGCTGGACCGGGCGGCGATCGCGGCCAGCATCCCGATCAGCGGGGCCGCCATCGCGCAGCCGACGATCCGCAGCCACTCCACCTCGAACTGGATCGCGGCCCCGACGAGCACCCCCTGCACCAGGAAGACGGCACCGATCCCCGGCCCGTACCAGTCGGGCAGCGGTATCGGCCGCTCGGCGGCGGCGGTGGCCCGGCCGGCCAGTGCGAGTGCTTCGGCGGGCGTGAGCGGCTCATCCATGGAAATCCCCCTCGGATCGGCAAGTGGTTCCATAGTGACATCTACTTTCCTAGTTGGAAAGTAGTTTCTCAGCACCGCCCGTCGATCTCCTCGAAGGTGTCGTAGTGGTCCGCCGTCCAGTACTGCTCCCCCGCCGACCCGGTGACCACCCGGCGGGCGCCCCGGGKCGGCGAGCCCGGGGTGACCACGGTGTACTCGTGGTAGTAGTCGCCCTTCATCCGGGGCAACCGCCCCTCCCGGTTCTCGAAGACGATCCCGTCCGAGCGGTAGGGGTACGGGCCGCCCTTGGCGACCAGCGCGAGGGTGTCCCTGGCCTGCACCGGCAGCTTGGTCCGGCAGACGTCGGCGTACGCGGCGCTGCTCGGCACCCAGCCGGCGCTCGCGGGGGCATCGGCCTGCTGACCACCGCCGCAGCCGAACAGCCCGAGGGCCGGCAACAGGACGGCGAGGAGACGGAGACGGCGGTTCATCCGCCCAGCTTGCCGCCCGGCCCCGCCGCGCAGAGGACAAAACGCCGCTGGGGCAGGTACGGACGCCATTGTCCGTACCGGGATCAGCGCGAATCGCTGCCCGCGGCTTCGAGGGCGGCGCGGCCTGCCTCCAGGCGCGCCACCGGAATCCGGAAGGGGGAGCAGGACACGTAGTCCAGGCCCACCTCGTGGAAGAAGTGCACCGACTCCGGGTCGCCGCCGTGCTCGCCGCAGACGCCGAGCTTGAGGTCGGGGCGGGTGGCCCGGCCGGCCTCGACGGCGTGCTTGACCAGCGCGCCGACGCCGTCCCGGTCGATGGTCTCGAACGGGCTGACCCCGAAGATGCCCTTCTCCAGGTAGGCCGTGAAGAAGGAGGCCTCCACGTCGTCCCGGGAGAAGCCCCAGACGGTCTGGGTCAGGTCGTTGGTGCCGAACGAGAAGAACTCGGCGGCCTCGGCGATCTGACCCGCGGTCAGCGCGGCGCGGGGCAGCTCGATCATCGTGCCCAGCTTGATGTCCAGCGCAACCCCGGTGGAGGAGACCACCTCGGCGAGTACTCGCTCGCACTCGTCCCGGACCAGCTCCAGCTCCTGCACGGTGCCGACCAGCGGGATCATCACCTCGGGACGCGGGTCGCCGCCGGCCAGCTTGCGCTCGGCGGCCGCCTCCGCGATCGCCCGGACCTGCATCCCGAACAGACCGGGGATGACCAGGCCGAGCCGGACGCCGCGCAGACCCAGCATCGGGTTCTGCTCGTGCAGCTTGTGCACCGCCTGGAGCAGCCGCAGGTCGTTCTCGTTCGGGTCCTTGCGGGCCTCGGCGAGGGCGACCCGGACCGACAGCTCGGTGATGTCCGGGAGGAACTCGTGCAGCGGCGGGTCCAGCAGACGCACCGTCACCGGGAGCCCGTCCATCGACTGGAACAGCTCCAGGAAGTCACCCTTCTGCAGCGGCATCAGGGTGGAGAGCGCGAGCTCCCGGTCCTTGTCGTTGTCCGCCAGGATCAGGTGCTCGACCTCCTTGCGGCGCTCCTCACCGAGGAACATGTGCTCGGTGCGGCAGAGGCCGATGCCCTGCGCGCCGTACCGGCGGGCGCGGTTGGCGTCCTCGGCGTTGTCGGCGTTGGCGCGGACCGCGAGCCGGCGGCGGACGTCGGCGTGCGACATCAGCCGGTGCACGGCCTGCACCAGGCCGCCCTGGACGTCGGCGCCCGCGTGCAGGGTGCCCTCGAAGTACTCCACCACCGGGGACGGCAGCACCGGCACCTCACCGAGGTAGACCCGGCCGTTCGCCCCGTCGATCGAGACGATGTCGCCCTCCTCGATCACCAGACCGTCGGAGGTGGTCATCCGGCGGCGCTTGGTGTCGACCTCGAGTTCCTCGGCACCGCAGACACAGGTCTTGCCCATGCCACGGGCCACCACGGCCGCGTGCGAGGTCTTGCCACCGCGCGAGGTGAGGATGCCCTCGGCCGCGATCATGCCCTCGAGGTCGTCCGGGTTGGTCTCCCGGCGGACCAGGATCACCTTCTCGCCGGAGCGGGACCACTTGACGGCGGTGTAGGAGTCGAAGACCACCTTGCCGACCGCCGCGCCGGGCGAGGCGGCGATGCCCCAGCCGACCTGCTTGGACTCGGCGTTCGGGGCGAAGCGCGGGAACATCAGCTGCGAGAGCTGACCACCCGTCACCCGGTGCAGCGCCTCGTCCAGGTCGATCAGGCCCTGGTCGACCAGCTGGACGGCGATCCGGAACGCGGCGGCGGCGGTGCGCTTGCCGATCCGGGTCTGCAGCATCCAGAGCTTGCCGCGCTCGATGGTGAACTCAATGTCGCACAGGTCGCGGTAGTGCAGTTCGAGCTTCTGCATGATCGCCATCAGCTCGTCGTACGACTTCTTGTCGAGCTGCTCCAGGTCGGCCAGCTGGAGGGTGTTGCGGATACCCGCCACCACGTCCTCGCCCTGGGCGTTGGAGAGGTAGTCGCCGTAGACGCCGACCGCACCGGTGGAGGGGTCGCGGGTGAACGCGACACCGGTGCCGGAGTCCTCGCCGAGGTTGCCGAAGACCATCGAGCAGACGTTGACCGCCGTGCCCAGGTCGTTCGGGATGCGCTCCTGGCGGCGGTAGAGCCGGGCCCGGTCGCCGTTCCAGGAGTGGAAGACGGCGTGGATCGCCAGGTCCATCTGCTCGCGCGGCTCCTGCGGGAACGCGCGGCCGGTCTCCCGGAGCACGATGCCCTTGAAGGTCTCCACCAGCACCTTGAGGTCCTCGGCCGTCAGGTCGAGGTCGTTCTCGGTGCCCTTGGCCTGCTTGGCCTCGTCCAGCGCCTCCTCGAACAGCTCACCGTCGACGCCGAGCACGGTCTTGCCGAACATCTGGACCAGCCGGCGGTACGAGTCCCAGGCGAACCGCTCGTTGCCGGACTGCGCGACCAGGCCGAGCACCGAGGTGTCGGAGAGGCCGATGTTCAGGACGGTGTCCATCATGCCGGGCATGGAGAACTTGGCCCCGGAGCGGACCGAGACCAGCAGCGGGTCGTCGCCCTGGCCGAGCTGCTTGCCCATCTCGGCTTCGAGGGACTCCAGGTGGCTGCTGATCTCCCGGTGCAGCGATGAGGGCTCGCTGCCGGTCTCCAGGAAGACCTTGCAGGCCTCGGTGGTGATGGTGAACCCCGGAGGGACCGGGAGACCGAGGTTGGTCATCTCGGCGAGGTTGGCACCCTTGCCACCAAGAAGGTCCTTGAGGTCCTTGTTTCCTTCGGTGAAGGAGTAAACAAACTTCTGCTCGGACGGCACGGGTCGTCTCCTCGCACACGGTTGCCCTGACGCCGGAGAACATACCCATTTCGAAGGCGCCGCCGCGCCCCCAACAGGCCCTATATGCCTAGGGGTGGCGGCCGACCCGACAGATCTAATGCCCGTCCAGGCGTTCACCTCTGTTGTTGAAATCGTCCGGCTGACGCTAGCAATGCTTCAAGTCTTGAACACAACGAAACGCCAAGATCACACGAACCGGACGGAGAGTAGCGGCAGATCGACTGCCGTGTTGCCCCGGCTTGATTTCCTGCAGCCAGTCCGGCGGTTCGGTGCTCGGGCCCTTCGGGAAGCGTTCGACCCCTCCGAAGCCCGTCCGGCCCACCTGACCGGCCGTCAGGGCCACGGTATGTGGCCAGCGTCACGGGCGCATCTCAGCCGTCGAGCGTACGCCGAACGGACGGTCGGTCACCTTGTGTCTACCTTCGACTGCCATGGGTCACCAAAATCTGCCACAAAGGAGCCCTCTTGGCCAGGTTGTCCAAGAGGGCTCGGCCAGGGCGGCCTGTGCGCCTTTGCGGCCGACTTGGCCACTCCGTAGCGGTCAGCCGCCAGATGTGTCCGATTCGGCGTCCAGGCTGGGTCGGGCGCAGTCGTACGGATCGTCCAACCAGCCCTCGGGGAGTACCACCCGGTTGTTGCCGCTGGTCCGGCCGCGCGGACCGTCGGCGCTCTCCGGCCAGAGCTGGGTCTGCTCGACCTGGGCCAGCGTCTCGGTGAGTTCGGCCAGTGAACTCGACATCGCCAGCTTCACCCGGAGCTCGGAGCCGACCGAGAAGCCCTTGGTGTACCAGGCGACGTGCTTGCGGAAGTCGACCACGCCGCGCGTCTCGTCCCCGATCCACTCCCCCAGCAGCTCGGCATGGCGCACCATCGCGCGGGCCACGTCGGCGAAGGCCGGCCGGGCGTAGTCCACCTCGCCCTCGAAGATCTGCACCAGGTCCTTGAACAGCCACGGCCGCCCCAGGCAGCCGCGCCCGACCACCACACCGTCGCAGCCGGTCTCGCGCATCATCCGGATCGCGTCCTCGGCCGCCCAGATGTCCCCGTTGCCGAGCACCGGCACGTGCGCCGGAACGGACTCGCGCAGCCGGGCGATCGCCGACCAGTCGGCGGTGCCGCCGTAGTGCTGGGCGGCCGTGCGGCCGTGCAGCGCGATCGCCGACACCCCTTCCTCCGCGCCGATCCGGCCGGCGTCCAGGTAGGTGAGGTGCTCGTCGTTGATGCCCTTGCGCATCTTCATGGTGACCGGCAGGTCCCCCGCGTTGGCCACCGCCTCGCGGAGGATCTCGCGCAGCAGGTTCCGCTTGTACGGCAGCGCCGAGCCGCCGCCCTTGCGGGTCACCTTGGGCACCGGGCAGCCGAAGTTCAGGTCGATGTGGTCGGCCAGGCCCTCGTCCGAGATCATCCGGGCCGCCTTCCCGACGGTACCCGGGTCGATCCCGTACAGCTGGATCGACCGCGGCTTCTCGCTCGGGTCGAAGTGGATCAGCTGCATGGTCTTGGCGTTCCGCTCCACCAGCGCCCGGGTGGTGATCATCTCGCTCACGTACAGGCCCTTGCCGCCACTCTGCTCCCGGCACAGGGTGCGGAACGGGGCGTTGGTGATCCCGGCCATCGGCGCCAGCACGACCGGCGGCCAGACCTCCATCGGCCCGATGTTCAACGGCTTGAACTCGGACGTCGGTGCAACGGGCGTGGTCGTCATGGCGCGGCAGGTCCTCGGGCGTCGGCGGGTGGGCAGGACTCTCTATTCTCCCCCACTCGGCGCAGCGTCCAGCCGCAGCAGCTTCTCCTGGCTCTCCTGGTCCCGCGGGGTGTAGGTGACCAGCCGGGTGCCAGGCCGGGGGCCGAGCCAGAGACTGGTGTACTCGAACCGGATCAGCCCCGCCTCGGGGACCAGGAACCGCTTGACCCCGTTGCCCGCCGCCGCGACCTCGTGGCGGCCCCAGAGCTCCTCGAACTCCGGCGAGGCCGTGCGCAGCCGGTGCAGCAGCGTCTTCCAGGCCGGCTCCGCCCCGTGGTCGGCCATCGCGGACCGGAACCGGGCGACCATCCCCTGCCGGTCCGTGTCCTGGTCCACCAGCCGCTGAGCGAAGGTGCCGCCCGTGAAGACCAGCCACATCAGGTTGCGCTCCTCGAACGGCAGCTCCTCCAGATCACCGGCCAGCCAGTGGTAGGAGCGGTTGAAGGCCAGCACGTCGTACCTGCTGTTGATCACCGCTGCCGGGTAGGGCGCCAGCTGCTCCAGCAGCAGCCGGACCGCCGGGGTCACGGTCGGGCACTCCGGCCGGGCCACCGGGTCCTCGCTGCCCGCCAGGACGAACAGGTGGGTCCGCTCGGTCGGGTCGAGTTGCAGCGCCCTCGCCACCGCGTCCAGCACCTGGGCCGAGACCTGGATGTCGCGGCCCTGCTCCAGCCAGGTGTACCAGGTGACCCCGACCGCCGAGAGCAGCGCCACCTCCTCGCGGCGCAGCCCCGGCGTCCGGCGGCGGCCGACCACCGGGAGGCCGACCTGCTCGGGGGAGATCCGTTCGCGGCGGCTGCGCAGGAACGCGGCCAGTTCGGTGCGGGCGGTGGTGGTCATGGTCATGGGTACCAGGATGCCGGTGGTCTTCTCCTGTTGCCAGGTGCTGCTGATACCAGGATAAAGACCATCTGGTACCCGGCTCGGCCCGGCGCCAGAGTAGCGGACGTGACTCAGCAACTGACGCTCCCCCAGCTCGCACCGTCCCGTTCCCTGCTCTCCACCGCCGGGCTCGCCACCGTCCTGCTCGGGGCCTTCCTCCCCTCGCTGGACTTCTTCGTCGTCAACGTCGCGCTGCCCACCATCGAGCACGACCTCAGCGCCGGGCCCGCCGTCCTGGAGCTGATCGCCGCCGGGTACGGGATCTCCTTCGCCGTCCTCCTGGTGCTCGGCGGCCGCCTCGGCGACGCGCTCGGCCGCCGCCGGCTCTTCCTGTACGGCGCGGTCGCCTTCGCGCTCACCTCGCTGGTCTGCGGCCTGGCCCCGGACGCCTGGAGCCTGGTCGCCGGACGGGCCGCCCAGGGCGCGGCCGCCGCACTACTGATCCCGCAGGTGCTCGGCACCATCACCGCCGCCACCGACGGCCACCGCCGGGCCCGGGCGCTCAGCGTGTACGGCGCGGCGGGCGGGGTGGCGGTGGTGGCCGGGCAGGTGCTCGGCGGGCTGCTGGTCGCCGCCGACCTGTTCGGCACCGGCTGGCGCTCGGTCTTCCTGCTGAACGTCCCGTTCGCGCTGCTCGCCGCCCTGCTGGCGCTCCGTCACGTCCCGGAGAACCGCGCCGACCGGGCCACCGGGGTCGACCTGCCCGGTACCGCTCTGCTCACCGCCGCCCTGCTCGCACTCTTCGTCCCGCTGACCGAGGGGCGGGCGCTGGGGTGGCCGGTGTGGGGCTGGGTGCTGCTGGCCGCCTTCCCCTTCCTCGCCTGGGCCTTCGTCCGCGTCGAACTGCGCACCGAGCGGGCCGGAGCCGTACCGCTGCTGCCCTTCTCGCTGCTCCGCCTCCCGGAGATGCGGCGCGGGCTCGGCATCGCGCTCCCCTACTTCACCGGCTTCGGCGGCTTCATGTTCGTGATCGCCGTCCTGCTCCAACAGGGCCTCGGGCTCGGTCCGGTGACGGCGGGCTGGACGCTGGCGCCGATGGCCGTCGGCTACTTCTGCGCCTCGCTGTCCGGCCCCCGGCTGGTCGGCCGGTTCGGCAGCCGGGTGATCACGGTCGGCGCGGTGGTCCAGGCCCTCGGCCTCACCACTCTGGCCGCCACCGCCCTGACCACCGACCTCACCCCGCTCCGGATGCTCCCCGGCGTCGCCCTCGCGGGCATCGGCCAGGGCCTGATCGGCACCCCGCTCTTCCGCGTCGTCCTCTCCCGCATCCCCACCACCCGGGCCGGCGTCGGCAGCGGCGTCCTCGCCACCACCCAGCAGTCCAGCCTGGCCCTGGGCGTCGCCACCCTCGGCACGCTGTACCTGGCGCTCGCTCCCTCGCTCGGCTTCGCGCACGCCCTGGTGGTGGTGCTCGCCCTGCAGACGCTCGGGTCGCTGGCGATCCTGCTGCTCAGCCTGCGGCTGCCCCGCTCGGTAGCATGAGAGGCAGGACAAAGGGCATGAGTGAACCCACCCAGAAGTACTCGATCACCATGCCCCGGGACATCGCCGAGGCCGCACGGGCCCGCAGCGGCCCGTCCGGCCTCTCCGCGTACGTCGCGGCAGCGGTCGCCCGCCAGGTCGAGCGGGACAATCTCAACGAGCTCATCGCCGTCGCGGAGGCTGAGCACGGCCCCCTCACGGCAGAGGAGATCCAGCAGAAGCGCGACCTTCTCCGCCACGCTCGCGAGGAGCAGAACGGCACTGGAGCGAGCGCGGCATGAGCCACGACCCCGCTCGATGTCATCCACCCCCGCATCAACCGGCCGGCGCTCGAGTGGACGCTGTCCCGCCTCGTGATCGAACCTGTCACCGAACCGATCGCTCGCCATGCTGCGGCCCTCCTCGACGACGCCGAGCCGCACGGGCACAAGTACGCCATTGACGCGATGCTGTCCGCCACCGCCCTGGCCGCCCCGGGGTCGGCCACCGTTCTGACCTCCGCACCGGAGGATCTCACCGCCCTGTGCGGACATCGCGTCACAGTGATCAAGGTCTGAGTCCGCCGCAGCGATTCCTGTGAGCTGGAGTCACAGGATGATTGGCTGTCTGGCTGCCCGTCAGCACGGGGCACACGCTGGGGTCTTCCTACAGGTGACTCCGAAAGCAGTGATGCCCCATGACCAGCGTCGCCGAGGCGCCAACCGCAACGTTCGACCGCCTGCGCTACGCGGGCGTGTTCGTGTTGCTGTTCCTGTTCGGCACCGAGACGTTCCTGATCTCGCCGTTGCTGCCGACCATTGCCGAGTCGATCGCCGTCAGCGAGTCGGCGGCGGCCGCCAGTGTGACCGCGTACGTGCTGGTGTACGCCGTGTTCGCGCCGTTCCTGGGGTTGCTGAGCGACCGGTTCGGCCGACGCAGGGCGTTGGTGGCGGGCACGGTGCTGTTCGTGCTGTCGAACGCCGGGGCCGCGCTGTCGAGTGATCTGACCACGCTGGTGCTCTCCCGGGGGCTGGCCGGGCTGGCGGCTGCGGCGGCCGGGCCGGCGATCTGGGCGCACATCGCCGAGACCGCGCCGGACGCGGTCCGGGGGCGGGCGCTCGGGCTGGGGATGGCGCTGTTCTCGACCGGGCAGGTGCTCGGGGTGCCACTGGGCGGGCTGTTGGCGGGGGCGGCGGGGTGGCGGTCGGCGTTCTGGGCGCTGACCGTGGGGACCGCCGCGGCGCTGCCGCTGCTGCTGCGTCAGGTCCCGGCGCAGGAGGCCGTCGGGGCCGCGCCGGGCGGCTCGGTGAAGGCGCTGCTCGCAGGCTGGGGTGACCCGGTGCTGCGGCGGGCGCTGCTGGTTAACACCGTGTTCAGCGCGGCCAACCTGGGGGCGTTCACCTTCCTCGGGGCGGTGCTGGTGCAGCGCTTCGACCTGTCGGTGGAGGCCCTGGGGCTGGTCGGCGTCCTGGTCGGCGCGGGCAGCATCGCCGGTTCGCTGCTGGGCGGGCGGCTCGGCGACCGGGCCAGGGCGGCCGGGCGGAACAACCTGCCGCTGCTGGCGCTCTGGGGCGTCCTGCTGGCGGTCGGCATCGCGCTGACGGTGCGCGGCCCCGGTCTGGTGGTCGCGCTGGCCGGGGTGGTGGTCTGGTTCCTGGCCAGCGGCGGGTTCGTGACGGACCAGCAGACGCTGGCCGGCACGGTGGCGCCCGAGCTGCGGGCCACCTCCAGCGCCTGGCTGACCTCCACCATGTACGCGGGGACCGGGCTGGGCGCCTGGGCGGTCGGCTCGTTCTCGGACGTCGCGGACGGCACCCTGCTGGTCGGCACCGTGCTGGCGCTGGTCGCCGCGCTCGGCGGGCTGCTGGTCAGCGCCGGACTGCGCCGCCGCTGAGTCCACGACTGAGTCCACCGCTGGAAACCGCCCGGGGCGCGCGCCCCGGGCGGTTCCGCGTCAGCCCGCCTCCCGCGCGGGCACCGAGCGCAGCGGACGATCGGCCAGCGAGGTCATCCGGGCCCGGTCCTCGGCCCCGGCCGGGGTGAAGAGCAGCACCAGCGCCGACGGGTCGTCCACCGGGTGGAAGGACGACAGGGTCAGCCGGACCGGACCGATCCCGGCCGGTTCCACCAGCACGGCCCGGGCGGTGAGTTCGGCCACCGAGTGGCAGCCCCACCAGTGCCTGAGCTCCGGTGCGTCCTCGTCCAGGTGGCGGTAGACCTCGCCGGTGCGCGGGTCGGCGAGGGCGGGCCCGGCCTGGGCCCGGAAGTGCTGGAAGACGTTCATGGCCAGCGGTTCCCAGTCGTGCAGCACCGTCCGCAGCCGCTGGTCGGCGGCCATCAGCCACATCAGGTTGCGCCGGTCGGCGGGCACCGCCTCGGGCGGGCCCCAGAGCGCGGACCAGGGCGCGTTCCAGCCGAGCAGGTCGAAGTGCCGGTCCAGCAGCACCGCCGGGCTCAACGGCCAGGCGTCCAGCACGGGTTGGACGGCGGCGGCCAGGCCGCCCGCCACCGGGGCGGGGCCGGCCGGCGCGGTGGATCTCAGGCCGACGTCGGCGGGCTTGAGCTGCTCGCGATGGGCGCGGAGGAAGGCACCGAGTTCCTGGCTGACGAGGGGAGTTGACATGCTGTGAGCTCCTCGGGCGGATGGTCGTTCCGTCGTACGTCAGCCTAGAGCGGCCCGAGCCTCCACAGGCGTACGGGCATGTGGCTCACCCAGCCGAGTTCGTCCTGCCGCCGCAGCGCGGTCTCGCCGATCGCCCGGAAGAACGCGGTGCGCAGCGCGGGAGGCACCAGCCGGCTGTAGTAGTCGCCGAAGGTGGCGGCGTGGAAGTGCTCGTACTGGGCGGCGTCCGCGACGGTGACCACCGCGTCCCGCTCCAGGTACGAGTCCACCGTGAAGTACCGGGCCAGCAGGGTGCCGAGCTCCTCGGCGGGCCTGGTCCTGGTGCCGATCGGCAGTACCTCGCCATGCTCGAACACCCTTGGCACATCGGTGAGTTCGACACCTGTAGCGACCAGTGCGGCCCGGACCAGCTCGTCCTCGCCGCCGAGCCCGAACGCGTCCCGGGCCGGGTGGTAGGTGGTCAGCAGGAAGCTGCCGTCGGGGGCGAGCCGGTCGGCCACCCAGGAGAAGATCCGGTCCTCCACGGGGTACAGCCAGTGCAGCACCGAGGTCATGGTGACCACGTCGGCGACCAGCGGCAGCGGCTGCGGGTCGGTCAGGTCGGCCTGGTGCAGGGCGGTCCGGCCGGGGAAGCGTGCCAGCCGCTGGGTGGCCTCGGCGATCCGGTGTTCGGAGCGCTCCAGGCCGACGGCGAGCCGCAGCGAGGAGTGGCGGTCCAGGGCGGTCTCCAGCAGCTGGCCGATGCCGCTGCCGAGGTCGATCAGGGTCTCGGGGCTGCCGGTCACCTGGTCCAGCACCCAGTCCCGGTCGAGGACTTGACGCAGTCGGCTGGCATCGGCGTAGCCGGCCAGCGTGCCGGCCTGGATCTCGACGGCGGATGCGGTGGTCACTGCTGGGCCTCCTCGGGGGCGGGGGTGTCGATGAGCTGCAGCAGCCGTTCCCGGACGCTGCTCTGGTCGTAGCGGCGGAAGATGTTGATCCGGTTCCGGGTCAGATCGCCCCGGTGGACGTACTCGTAGAGGTCCTGGCGCTGGCCGAAGCCGTCCCCGGTCAGCTCCCAGGCCAGCCGGAACAGCCGGGACTTGTGCTCGGCGTCGATCCCCCGGCCGCGCATGTAGCGGTCCAGGTGCGGGCGGAGCCGGGGGTTGGCCAGGTCGTTCGCGGTGGGCTGCATCAGCAGCCCGGAGGCGCCGATCTTGCGGACGATCTCGACCGCACTCGCCGCCACCTCGGCCGACCAGACCCGGCTGGCGGCGGTGTCGCCGGGTGCCAGCAGGCCGCTGTCGGTGACCTTGGCGCGGGCCTCGGCGGCGTCGATGAAGTACTCGGTGAGTTCGGCGTAGCCGGCCAGCCGGCCCAGGTCCTCCTGGACGTTGCGGAAGCCGTCCACCCCGATCGACTCGGCCACCAGGGTCGCGGTGGCCAGCAGGGTGCGCAGCCGCTCGCGGTAGCGGACGTGGCCGATGTACGCGCTCCAGGCGTTGATCCGCCCCAGGCCGGCCCGGGCCAACTCGCCGTCCCTGAGCAGGAAGACCCGGTCCCAGGGGACCAGCACGTCGTCGAAGAACAGCATCGCGTCCTGCTCGTCGAACCGGGCGCCGAGCGGGTGGGCGTGGCCCCACGGGGAGCTGCCGAGCGGCTCCCGGCAGAGGGTGACCAGACCGGGGGTGTTCAGTGGCAGCGCGAACCAGACCACGAACTGCTCGCCGCGCCGCTGGGTGAACGAGGCCGACAGGTAGACCAGCACCTCCTGGGCCAGCGGCGCCAGCGTGGTGAGCTGCTTGGCGCCGCGCACCACGATGCCCTGCTCGTTCTCCTCCAGCACCCGCAGCGCCAGGTCGGGGTCGTCCACCGGGTCGGCCGAGCGGTCGATCTGCGGGTCACCGAGGGCGTGCGAGAGCACCAGGTCGTTGCTCGACACGTGCCGGTACCAGGCTTCCGCGTTGGCGCCGAACCGGGCGTCGCTGCTGGCGAGCTGGTGCCGGAAGTCGTACACGCCGAGCGCGATCGAGGCCATGAAGGCCGGCGAACGGCCGTGCTGGCCGAGCGCCTCGGCGTGCCAGAACTCGGCGCTGCGGCGCTGCAGTCGGAGGTCCTCCAGGGTGCGCGGCGGCTGGAAGGCGCGGGCGATCCGCTGCCCGGTGTCCGGGTCCTGCCAGGTCAGCAGGTCCCGGTGCGCGGGGTCGTGCTGGAGGTCGAGCAGCCGGGCGAGCTCCTCGGCGGCGGGCCGGAAGGCGGGGTGTTCGGCGACGTTGTCGACCCGCTTGCCGTCGAGGTAGAGCTCGCGGCCGTCGTCGAGTTCGGCCAGGTACCGCTCACCCGTGAGCAGGCCCCGTCCGAGGGCGGGCGTGTCCAGCAGGGTCATGCGTTGGCTCCTGTCGAGGTCATGGCGTGGTGGGCGGCCAACTCGCGGTACTGGCCGTCGTGGTAGAGCAGCGGTTCGCCCGGGCGGCCGTCCACGGCCAGCACCTCGCCGATCAGCAGGGCGTGGTCGCCACCGGGCAGGGCGGCCTGGAGCCGGCAGTCGAACCAGGCCAGGCAGTGGTCGAGGACGGGGGCTCCGGTGACCTCGGTGTGCATCGGGACGGTGGTGAACATCCCGAGCGCACGGCCCGCGCCCGGAGTGGCGAACCGGCGGCCGACCGACTGCTGACCGGCGGTCAGCACCGAGACCGCGTACCGGCCGTCGGTACGGACGGCCGTGGCCAGCGGGCTGTGCGCGGCCACCGCGACGCTGATCAGCGGTGGGTCCAGGGAGAGGGTGGTGAAGGAGGAGACGGTCTTGGCGAACACCTCGTCACCGGACCGGGCGGTGAGCACCGCGACACCGGTGCTCCAGTACCGGGCGGCGGCTCGCAGCGCGTCCGACCGGGCCGCAGGGCGCGGGCTCACCGCAGCCCCACCCGGTAGGCCCGCAGCCACTCGTCGACCTGGACCAGGTGGTCGAGACCGCCGACCGGGTTGGGCGCGGTCCGGGGACTGGGCAACGGCCGTCCCTCGGCGAGCAGTTGCCGGACCAGCGCCCGGTCGACCAGGTCGAAGACCGGGGCCTGCGGGTCGGCCAGCAGCGCGTGCGCCCGCTCGGTGAGCACCTCGGTGTAGCGAACCGCCGGGGTGGACGGGTAGCCGCTCTTCGGACGGTCCGTCACCTGCGGGGGCAGCAGATCCCGGACGGCGTCCCGGAGCAGGCCCTTGGCCCGGCCTTCGGGTGCCTTGAGCGCCCACGGCACGTTCCACAGGTACTCCACCAGCCGGTGGTCGCAGAACGGCACCCTGACCTCCAGGCCGACCGACATCGACACCCGGTCCACCCGGTCCAGCAGTGGCGGCAGCCATCGGGTCAGCGCCAGGTGGAACACCTCGCGGACCCGGGCGTCGGCCGCCGACTCCCCGGCCAGCACCGGCACTTCGGCGATCGAACGGCGGTACGCCTCGGCGGTGTACTCCTCGGGGCGGACCTCGGCCCTGACCTCGGGGCGGAGCAGGTCGGCCGGGGTGGCCCGGCCGTGCAGCCAGGGGAAGGTGCCCGAGGCCAGCGCCGCGGCGTCGTGGAAGTAGGGGTAGCCGCCGAAGATCTCGTCGGCGGCCTCGCCGGAGAGCGCGACGGTGGAGCGGTGCCGCACCTCGCGGAAGAGCAGGTGCAGCGAGGCGTCCATCTCGCCCCAGCCGGGCCGGTCCCGGGCCCGAAGCACGGCGTCCCGGGCGAGCAGCAGGTCGTCGTCGGGTATCAGGACCGAGGTGTGCAGGGTGCCGATGTGCTCGGCGGCAGCCTGCACGTACGGTGCGTCCAGGCTGGTCCGCCAGGCGTCGGGGGTGCGGTCGGCGCTGCCGGGGAAGTCCACCGAGAAGCTGGTGATCTTGCCCTGGCCGTTCCGCTCCCGGGCGATCGCCGCCAGGGCGGTGATCGCGCTGGAGTCCACCCCGCCGGAGAGCAGCGTGCAGAGCGGTACGTCAGCGAGCAGCTGACGCTCCACCGCGTCGGCCAGCAGCTCCCGGACGTGCGCCCGGGTCGCCTCGGGCGAGTCGGTGTGCGCGGCCGACTCCAGCCGCCAGTACCGGACTTCGGTGGTGGCACCCCGGGTGATCCGGACCAGGTGGCCGGGACGGACCTCGTTCAGCCCCCGGAACAGCCCGTGCCCGGCGGTCGGGGCGGCGGGCAGGGCGAACAGCTCGGCCACCCCCGTCGCGTCGAGTTCTGCCGGGAACAGCGGGTTGGCCAGCAGGGCCTTGGGCTCGGAGCCGAACAGCACCCCGCTGCGGTGCGGGTGCCAGTACAGCGGCTTGATGCCCAGGTGGTCCCGGACCAGCAGCAGTTCCTCACCCCGGGTGTCCCAGACGGCGTACGCGAAGATGCCGTTGAACCGTTCCGGGGCCGCGGCGCCCCACTGCAGGTGCGAACGGAGCACCACCTCGGTGTCCGAGTCGGTCCGGAAGCGGTGCCCGTACGCCTCCAACTCCCGCCGCAGTTCGCGGTAGTTGTACAGCTCGCCGTTGTAGGCCAGCACCGCCTGCGGAGTCTCCGCGTCGGCCAGCGGCTGCAGCCCGCCGGCCAGGTCGATCACCGACAGCCTGCGATGGCCGAGGGCCAGGTGCCGGGAGAGCCAGACGCCCTCGGCGTCCGGGCCCCGGCAGGCCAGGGTGGCGGTCATCTCCCGGACGGTGCGGCCCGCTTGGCGCAGGTCGGTGTCCCAGTCGAGCCAGCCGGTCAGGCCGCACATCACGCCTCCTGGCGGGGGTCGGGGTGGGGTTCGACGTCGGGCGCCGTGGCTTCCCAGCGGCAGCCGTGCCCGGTCGGGCCGCTGCGCAGCCGGTACTCCGGGCGGAAGCCCTTGGCCCGGATGTTGGCGGAGGTGGCCTCGGTGCAGTAGGTGCACGGCGAGGCCAGGGTGAGCCGGACGCCGCTGCGGCGGGCCTGCTCGCGGTAGTCCCAGATCGCGCAGTGCGTGATGGTGAGCGCGGCCCGGTCGGCGCTCGGCGGCGTCTCGTCGTCGAACTCGTAGTCGGATCCGTACAGTTCGGCCTGCCGGGCGATCCGGTGGATCGGGTCGGCGGCGCCCCGGCCGTGGTCCGGCTCCACCTCGCGGTGCACGTCGGCGTTGGACCTGGCCCACTCGGCCAGGGCGGGCTCGCCGTACCGGCCGACCAGGAAACGCTCCATCAGCGCCTGGCCCCGGAAGAACACCCGCTGCCACTCCGCCGCCCCGGCGGTCGCCTGGTCCGGCAGGTCGGCGAAGATCGCGGACTGCAGGGCGAACCAGTCGGTCAGATGGACGCCGTCCCCCCGGGAGACCAGATAGCGGGTCAGCCCGGCCTCGGCCTCGTGCAGCCGCTGGCGCCAGAGCGCAGAGCGCTCGGCCTCCGGCATCGTGCGGTACGGCGATCTGGGCGCCTCGTCCCAGCGGCCGAGGCTGGGGACAGCCACGGGCTGGGGAAGGACGGCGGTGGCCGGCGCGGGCTGCGCGGGCGCTGCGGCACCCTCGGGCACATCGCTCAACGGACTGCTCCCTTCGGCGGGTTCTGGCGTGTACCTCCACGCTAGGAACCGGGCGACCTGCCGAAGTAGCCCCGAACGGACCCGGTTCGGGCGACCATCGGAGCACCGGACTACTCCGAAGGTCGCCTTCACAGGCAGGCGGACGCACACGCTGCACCACCAGGGGCTCGGGGAACTGCGACGCCCACCCCGAGACGGTTCACGGTGCGGAAGTGGTCAACCCCGGGCGCGGCTGACGTCTGCCTGGCGTGCGGGTTCAAGCGAAAGTGCCTGACCTTTTACGCGGCGATCACGCTCCTGAGGTTGGCGTCGCCCACGCGGCGGAGCCGCACATCAGCAGAGCCCCGAGCCCCTGGCTTCCGAAGCGTGTGCCAGAGGTCAGCCCGCCAGGCCGTGGCGGTGGGCGTACAGTGCGGCCCGCAGCCGGTCGGACTGGCCGATCTTGCGCATCGCCTGGGTCAGGTGCTTCTTCACGGTCGCCTCGGCCAGCGCCAGCTCCCGGCCGATCTCGGCGTTGCTCAGCCCCCGGGCCAGCTGCGCCAGCACGTCCCGCTCCCGGCCGGTCAACCCGACCTGCTGGAGCGGTGGTTCGGCCGCCTGCCCGGCCAGGCTGGCCGGGTGCACCCGGGCCGGCGGTGGTGCGGGCAGGAACACCGACCCGCCGGCGGCGGCGAGTTGGACCGCGCCGATGATCCGGTCCTCGGACAGGTCGAGCGGGAAGCAGCCGCTGGCCCCGGCCAGCAGGATCCTGCCTGCCTCGGTGGTGGACTCGGCCCGCCGCAGCAGCAGCACCCTGGCCTCCGGCGCACCGTCCGGGCCGCGCAGTGCGGCCACCATCGCCAGGTCGTCGCCGAGCGAGGCGCCCCGGCCGAGCAGGATGACGTCCGGCCGGACCCTGCGTACCGCCGCCACCGCTCCGGCCGGGTCGCCGGTGCTGCCGACCACGGCCAGGCCCGGCACGGTGGCCAGTACCGAGCGCAGACCGGCGCTGGCCACCGGGTGACGCTCCATCAGGAAGATCCGGGTCCGGTCCGTCCGGTGGCCGCCGCACACCGGGTGACCGCAGTCGCACTGCTGCGTGGCGGGGCGGCGGCCGGCCGGTTCGGTGAGCAGCTGGTGACCCGCGATCAGGTCGAGCGGGTTGTCGATCTCGGCGTGCAGGGCCTCCACGTACGGGGCTTCGCCGTACGGAGCCCCGACCGCCGGGCCGGCGCCGAGGTGCGGGTAGCGGCGCGGTCCGGCCCGGTGGCCGCGCGCGGTGGACGGTGCGCTCCGGCCGGCCAGGGCCGCCATCACACACCGTCCCGGTGCGGGGCGAGGGAGGTGGCGAGGGAGGTGGGATGAGCTGGCAGGACATGGTGAGGCATGGCGTTACGGTCCCCTCGGACGTGGCGGGCCGGGCCCGGGGGCTCGGCACTGCGGCGGGCTCGGTACGACGGCCGCTAGCCGTGGGGGACGGGCGGCGGGCCGGACGGGCCTGGAACGTAAGGGCGCTGCCGAGAGGGTGGCTGGGCGGTCAGCGCCGAGGTGCGCGGGGACACAGCTCGTCGAAACACCGTCGGTGCCACGAGCCGCCGATCCCGACCAGGGTGAAGTCGGTCCGCCGGATTGCCATACCGGCACCCTAGGTCGGGGCCCGTAGCAGGTCAAGGACGGGACTGCGGTCCGACGGCCAGGGCAGCACCCTGCCGGGGCCTGTTCGTCCTATGACCAGGGGTATCCGCATGAACTGCTGACTGGCTGCCAACCTCCCTGGCCCGCAACCTTCGTGACACCACCACCCCGCATTCCCGGAAGGAAGTCCGCCATGCCCGCCGCCCAGCCCACCACCCTGCCGAACGGGGTGTGCGGATGACCGGGTTCCTGCTGCGCCGGGTGCTGCTCGCGGTGCCGACGCTGTTGGGCGTGACGGTCGTGGTGTTCGCCACCGTGGCGCTGGTGCCCGGTGATCCGCTGACCGCCTTCCTCGGCCCCGGCGCACCCCCCGAGGCCCGGCAGGAGCTGTCCGAACGGCTCGGCCTGGAACGGCCGTTGCCGGTGCGCTACCTCGGCTGGCTGGCCCATGCGCTGCACGGGGACCTGGGAGTGTCGATCTCCGCCCAACGCCCGGTGCAGGACCTGCTCGGCTCGGCGCTCGGCCAGACCCTGCTGCTGACCGGCGCGGCCTTCCTGCTGGTGCTGGTCGGCGGGGTGCTGCTCGGCGCGCTCGGCGCCGTCCGGCCCGACCGCCTGCCGGGCAAGGTCTGCGACGCGCTGAGCACCCTCGCGGTGTCCGCGCCGCAGTACTCGGTGGCGCTGCTGCTGATCGCCGTGTTCGCGGTCCGGCTGCGCTGGCTGCCCGCCGGCGGGACGCACGACGTGTTCGGCTCCGGCGGCCCGGCCGACCTGCTGCGGCACCTGGTGCTGCCCGCCGTGGCCGCCGCGCTGGTGCCGCTCGGGCTGACCGCCAAGGTGTTCCGGGCCGCGCTGGCCGCGGTGCTGGCGGGCGAGTTGGCCGACAGCCTGCGGGCCCGCGGCCTGAGTCGGGCGGCTGTTCTGCGGCACTGCGTGCACAACGCCTCCCCCGCCCTGCTCACCATCGGCGGCCTCCAACTGGCCTACCTGCTGGAGGGCGTGGTGTTCGTGGAGACCCTGTTCGCCTGGCCGGGCATCGGCCGGCTGCTGTTCGACGCCCTCTCCGCCCGCGACCTGCCGCTGGTGCAGGGCGGGGTGCTGCTGGTGGCGGTCGCCTTCGTCGGCATCAACCTGCTGGTGGACGCGGCACACGCGGCCGTCGACCCCCGGGTGCGGGGCTGACCATGAGACCGACCCTCCGTCAGGACCCCGTCCTGCTGCTCTCCCTCGGCGCCGCTCTGCTGCTGCTCCTGCTCACGCTGGCCGCGCCGCTGGCCGCCCCGTACGACCCGGCGGCCGGCTCGCTGGACGCCCGGCTGCTCGACCCCGGCGCCGCCGGTCACCCGCTCGGCACCGACGGCCAGGGCCGGGACCTGCTCAGCCGGCTGATCTGGGCGGCCCGCGCCTCGCTGGTCGGTGGGCTGGTGCCGGTCCTGCTGGCCACCGTGCTCGGCACCCTGTTGGGTATCGCGGCCGGCCTCGGCGGCCGGATCACCGAACAGGCACTGCTCCGCTCGCTGGACGTGCTGTACGCCTTCCCCGGGGTGCTGCTGGCCATCGCGGTGGCCACCCTGCTGCGGCCCGGGCTCGGCGCGACCGTGCTAGCGCTCTCGGTGGTGCTCACCCCGGCGGTGGCCAGGGTCGGGTTCACCGAGGTCCGCCGGATCCGCACCGCCGAGTACCTGGAGGCGGCCCGGGTGAGCGGCGCGGGGGTGTTCGAGCTGGCGGTGCGTCAGGTGCTGCCGGTGGTCGCTCCGGTGGTGCTGGTGTACGCGTCCTCGCTGGTCGGGCTCGCCGTGGTGTACGCCGCCGGACTGTCCTTCCTCGGCCTCGGGGTGGCCCCGCCGACCGCCGAGTGGGGGGCGATGCTGGACGAGCTGCGGCCCGCCCTGCTCACCCACCCCTGGGTGGCGGTCCAGCCCGCCGTGGTGATCCTGCTGGTCTCGGTGCTCTTCAACACCCTCGGCGAACGCCTGCGCCGCCGCCTCGGCGACAGCGGCGCCCAACTCCCGGCGGTGGCCCGGTGAGCGCGGCCCTGAGCGTCACCGGCCTGACGGTCGGCTACCCGGGCGGGGTCCGGGCCGTGGCCGGGGTCTCGTTCGAGGTCGGCGCCGGGGAGGCGCTGGTGCTGCTCGGCGAATCCGGCAGTGGCAAGACCACCGTCGCCCGGACCGTGCTCGGCCTGCCCGGACGCGGCGCCGAGGTCTCCGGCGAGATCCGGCTCGGCGGCACCGAGCTGCGCGGGCTGAACGCCCGGGACTGGTCCCGGGTGCGCGGCAGCCGGATCGGCTACGTACCGCAGGACCCGACCGCCGCGCTGGACCCGCTGCGCCGGATCGGCCCGCAACTGGCCGAGGTGCTCCGGCGGCACGGCCGGGCCGACGGGCGGCGGGCTGCCCGGGAGGCGGTCCCCCGGCTGCTGACGCTGGCCGGGATCCCCGAGCCCGAGCGGGTCGCCCGGAGCTACCCGCACGAGCTGTCCGGTGGTCTGCGGCAGCGGGCCGCGATCGCCATCGCGGTGTGCTGCGGACCGGAACTGCTGATCGCCGACGAGCCGACCACCGCACTGGACGCGCTGGTGCGCGGCCGGATCCTGGACCTCTTCGACGAGCTGCGCCGGGAGTGCGGCCTCGCACTGCTGCTGGTCACCCACGACCTCACGGCGGCCCGCCGGATCGGCGGCACGGTCGCGGTGCTGCGGGACGGCCACGTCGTCGACTCCGGCCCGGCCGAACTCCTCGCCGCCGAACCAGGAGCCCTCCGATGACCCCTCCGGCAGACGATCAACCCCCAGGGGCCCGAGGAACGGCGGCGCCGACCCCAGAAGCGTTCAACGTACGTGCGGGGTCAGGCACTTTCGCAGTGATACCCGCCAGCCACGAACCGTCGCCCTGCGGCGGAGCCGCACATCAGCAGAGCCCCGAGCCCCTGGAAAGTGCAACCGTGCGCCCTGCAGAAAGCCTGCTGACGATCGAGGCGGTCCACAAGACCTACGGCACCCGCACCGCGCTGGCCGATGTCAGCCTCCGGGTGACCCCTGGTGAGACGGTCGGCCTGGTCGGCGAGTCGGGATCCGGCAAGTCCACCCTGGCCCGGCTGGCGCTCGGGCTGCTGGCGCCGGACGGCGGCACGGTCCGGTTCGCCGGGCACGACCCGTACCGGCTGCGCGGCCGAGGCTCCCGGGCGGTCCGGGCCCGGCTCCAGTTCSTGCCGCAGCACCCGCGCGGCTCGCTCAACCCGGCGCTGCGCGCGGGCGACGCGGTGGCCGACCCGCTGCGGCTGCACGGCACCCCGCGCCGGGACCGCCCGGCCCAGGTCGCCGAGCTGTTCGAACAGGTCGGCCTGAAACCGGAGTTGGCCCTGCGCTACCCGCGCGAACTGTCCGGCGGACAGCTCCAGCGGGTGGCGCTGGCCCGGGCCCTGGCCACCCGCCCCGAGCTGGTGGTCTGCGACGAGCCGACCTCGGCGCTGGACCGCAGCGTGCAGGCCCGGCTGCTCGACCTGCTGACCGGTCTGCAGGAACGGACCGGTCTGGCCTACCTGTTCATCTCGCACGACCTGGCCGTGGTCCGGCACCTCGCCCATCGGGTGCTGGTGCTGCGCAACGGCCTGGTGGTCGAGCAGGGCCCGGCCGACCAGCTCTGGTCGGCCCCGCAACACCCGTACACCCGCGCTCTGTTGGACGCCGCTACCGGCGCCCCTCGGACGTCCGATCACGCACTGAGGACCACATCATGACGCACCGTCACCTGATCGCCCGTACCCGCTCCAGAGCCGTCGCCCTGCCGGCCGCCGCCGTTCTGCTCACCGCCGTCGGCTGTGCCTCCGGCACCACCACCGCGCCGGGCTCGGACGCCGGCGGCAAGGGCCGGGGCGGCACCCTGGTGATCGGTGCCACCGGCAAGCTCCCAAACCCGGACACCGTGATCGGCGGGGCCGGCTTCGAGGGCAAGCGGCTGGTCAGCTTCCAGATCTACGAGGGCCTGACCCGCTACGACCTGTCGGTCACCGACAAGCCGCCGGCCGTCACCGGGGCGCTGGCCGAGTCCTGGCAGGTCGCCCCGGACGCGAGGACCTGGACCTTCACCCTGCGCAAGGGCGTCACCTTCCAGGACGGCACCGCCTTCGACGCCGACGCCGTGCTGTTCAACCTGGACCGCTACCTGAAGAAGGGCAGCGAGTACTGGACCGACGCACTCGGCGCCGCCGCCAAGGAGTACGCGGGCGGCATCACCGGCTACCGCAAGCTGGACGCGGACCACGTCGAGCTGGTCACCAAGGACCCCAACGGCCACTTCCCGGAGGACCTGGCGCACGTCCTGATCGCCAGCCCGACCGCCGTCAAGCTGACCGGCTCCGCCAAGTTCTCCCAACACCCGGTCGGTACCGGTCCGTTCGCGTTCTCCTCGTACACCGAGGGCCAGCAGATCGAGCTGGTCGCCAACAAGACCTACTGGCGCGGCGCACCCAAGCTGGACAAGCTGGTGGTCAAGCCGATCCCGGACGCCGCCGCCCGCACCGCCGCGCTCCGCTCCGGCGGGGTGAACTGGATCGAGTACCCGAACCCGGACGACCTCGACAGCCTGAAGGCCGACGGCGTCCAGGTGCTCACCAACAGCTACGACCACCTCTGGTACTGGATCCTGGACACCACCAAGGCGCCGTGGAGCGACCCCCGGGTGCGCCGGGCGGCCAACTTCGCGATCAACCGCCAGGCGATCGCCGACAAGCTGCTGCACGGCACCGCCGACCCGGCCTACCAGGCCGCGCCGCGGGCCACTGCCGCGTACGACAAGGCGGGCGACGCGTACTCCTACGACCCGGCCAAGGCCAAGCAGTTGCTCGCCGAGGCGGGTCTCTCCGGCGGCTTCGCCAGCTCGGTCACGGTGCCCACCGGCGGCTCGGGGAACCTGGTGCCGGTGCCGATCGCCGAGGCGATCCAGCGTGATCTGGCGGCCGTCGGCATCAAGGTCGAGCTGCGCACCACCGACTGGTCGACGCTGATCGGCGCCGAGGCCAAGGGCGAGGTCGCACTCGGCTCGGACGCCATCGCGCAGTCCACCACGCTGTTCCAGTCGGAGGCGCTGCTGCCGCTCTTCGTCGGCTCCAACAGCCCGTTCTGGACCGGCCATTACGCCAACCCGAAGGTGGACGAGCTGCTCAGGTCCGCCGCCGCCTCGCCCGACCAGACCAAGCGGCAGGGCGACTACCGGCAGGCGCTCAAGCTGGTGACCGAGGACGCGCCGTGGCTGTTCGTGGTCAACGACCGCAACCCCAGGGCCCTTTCGCCGAAGGTGCAGGGCCTGGTCCAGCCGCAGTCCTGGTTCCTCGACCTCACCACGGTCTCGGTCCGGCCGTGACCCCCGCCCGCAGGAAGGCCGCCCGATGACCACCGCGTACACCGCAGAACCGCCGAAGTGGGGCATCACGCTGCCGCTGCCCGGCCTGACCATCGACCGGCACCGCTTCATCGTCGAGCGGCTCCCCGACCTCGGCTACACCGACGTCTGGAGCGCCGAGGGCGGCGGCACCGACGCCTTCACCCCGCTGGCCGCGACCGCCGCCTGGTCGCCGAGCCTGCGGATCGGCACCGGCATCGTGCCGGTGCACACCCGGGGCCCCGCGGTGCTCGCGCAGACCGCCGCCACGCTGGCCCAACTCGCGCCCGGGCGACTGCTGCTGGGGATCGGCGCGTCCGTCCCGGCGCATGTCACCGACATCAACGGCATCCCGTTCGACGAGCCCTTCAAACGGACCAGGGACGTGCTGCGCTTCGTCACCCGGGCGTTGCGCGGCGAGCACATCGCCGGGGACTTCGACACCTTCTCGATCACCGGGTACCGGCTGCCGCACCCGCCGGCCGAGCCGGTCAAGGTGATCCTCGGCGCGCTGCGCCCCAACATGCTCCGGCTCGGCTTCACCGAGGGGGACGGCGCGATCTCCAACCTGCTGTTCCCCGAGGACGTGCCGAAGGTGCTGGACGCGGTCGGCCCGCAGCCGCCCGGCAAGGAGCTGGTGGTCAAGGTCTTCGTCTGCCCGACCGAGGACACCGACTACGCGCACCGGGCCAGCCGGCCGTTCCTGGCCTGGATCCTCAACCGGGAGCCGTACCGCAAGTTCCACGAGTGGCTGGGCCACGGCGACTTGCTCGCCGACACGCACAAGCTCTGGGCGGCCGGCGACCCGGAGGGCTCGCAGGCCGCCCTGCCCGACGAGGTGGTGGACGGCCTGTTCATCTCCGGCTCCCCCGAGGAGTGCCGGGAGCGGATCATGCGGTACCACCGCCCGGGCGTCACCACCATCCAGCTGTACGTGTCGCTGCCGCCGGAGGTGTTCGTCAGCCGGGCCCGGCTGTTGGACACCCTGGCCCGGCTCGGCCCGGCGGCGGGCTGAGGAGCCGTGATGGAACTCGAACTGCGCGGCGGCGTACGGGCCGCCCCGGTCACCGGCCGGACCCCTCGGGAACGGCAGGCGCTGCGGTTCGCCCCCGACCCCAGGGACCGCACCGCCGACCCCGGGCACGTGGCCAGGACAGCCAGGGAGAACGAGGAGGACGGGCTCGACAGCGCCCTGGTGGTGCAGTCGAGTTCCTGGCCCGACCCGTGGCTGGTGGCCAGTTGGGCGCTGGCTGCCACCAGCCGACTGCGGATCGCCGTCGCCCACCGGGTCGGCACCACCGCCCCCACCGTCGCGGCCCGCCAACTCGCCACCCTGGACCGGCTCTCCGGCGGCCGGGTGGCAGCGCATGTGATCGTCGGCTCCAGCGATCTGGACGTGGCCAGGGACGGCGACACCCTGGGCAAGCCGGACCGCTACCGGCGGGCCGACGAGTACCTGGGGCTGCTCCGGCGCTCCCTGACGGCTGATCAGGAGTTCGACCACAAGGGCGAGTTCTACCAGGTCAAGGGTGCGCTGGCCGGGCTTCGGCCCGAGCCGGGCGGTGAGCTGATCTCGTTCGGTGGCTCGTCCCCGGCCGGTGTCGAGCTGGCCGCCCGGCACGCCGAGGTGTACGCCCTGCCGTCGCTCCCGCTGCCCGACACCCGGCGCCGGATCGGCGAGATCCGGGCCACGGCAGCCGGGTTCGGCCGGAGCCTGCGGATCTGGCGGCACCTCACCCTGGTGCTGGCCGACACCGACGAGGCCGCCCGGCGGCGGGTCCAGGAGCTGCGCCGGGACGCTCTGCGGCTCACCTCGGGGCCGGACGGGCCCCGGTTCGCCGAAGCGGTGGCGCTTGACCGCGACCGCGAGCGCGGCTGGGTGCCCGACCAGCGGGCGGCCGACCAGGTGGCCGCGTACGTCCGCCGCTCGTTCGCCACCGCCTACGCCGGTTCACCGGCCACCGTCGCCGACCGGATCGGCTCGCTGCACTCGGCCGGGGTGGACATCGTCCAGCTCGACCTGGCGGTGGAGACCGACCAGGACCGGGCACTGCGCCGGGAGTTGGTCTCCCGGCTGCGGACCGGCAGCCATCGGCACGGCTGGTGACCGCCCCACCTTCCGAGGGAGCACCGATGACCGAGTACGCCGCCCACGGGCAGATCGTGATCAGTGGCTCGATCGCCACCGACCACCTGATGACCTTCCCCGGCCTGATCTCCGACCAGCTGCTGCCCGATCAACTGACCAAGGTCTCGCTCTCGTTCCTGGTGGACGGGCTGGAGATCCGGCGCGGCGGGGTCGGCGCCAACATCGCCCTCGGCCTCGGCCGGCTCGGCCTGCGTCCACTGCTGGTCGGGGCGGCCGGGGGCGACCACGGGGAGTACGACGACTGGCTGCGCGCCAACGACGTGGACACCCGGGGTGTGCTCACCGTCCCCGGCCGTTACACCGCCCGCTTCCTGTGCACCACCGACCGGGCGCAGAACCAGATCGCCTCGTTCCACCCGGGCGCGATGAGCCACGCCGCCGACATCAGCCTCCCCGAGGTGCTCGGCCGCACCGGCCCGGCCCGGCTGGTGCTGATCGGGGCGGACGACCCGGCGGCCATGCTGCGCCGCACCGAGGAGTGCCGGGCGGCGGGTATCCCGTTCGCCGCCGACCCCTCCCAGCAGCTCGCCCGGCTGACCGGCGATCAGACCCGCGCCCTGGTCGACGGCGCGCGGTGGCTCTTCACCAACGCGTACGAGCGCGGCCTGCTGCTGGAGCGAGCCGGGCTGACCGGGGCCGAGCTGCTCGGCCGGGTCGGCACCTGGTTCACCACTCTCGGCGCGGACGGTGTACTGATCGAGCGTCAGGGCGAAGCACCGATCGAGGTCCGCCCGCCGCAGGAGCTGCGCCGGGCCGACCCGACCGGCGTCGGCGACGCCTTCCGGGCCGGGGTGCTGGCCGGTGAGGTCTGGGGCCTGCCGCTGCCGGTCGCGGCCCGGGTCGGCTGCCTGCTGGCCACCCTGGCACTGGAGTCGGTCGGCACCCAGGAGTACCCGTACCGGCCGGACGACTTCCTCGCCCGGCTCGCCGAGGCTTACGGCCGGGAGACCGCCGAGCAGGTACGGCCGCACCTGGCCGGGGAAAACCGGAGGCCGGGTGTGGGTGGCGGGTGACAGCATGCCGGTATGACCGATGCTCCGCTCCCCTCCGCCACCCGTACCCGTGAGGACCTGGCCGCCCTGGTGGCGGCGGGCGCGCGGCCGAAGTACCTGATGTTCTGGGGCCACCGGCCGGAGCGGGACGGCCGCGTCGGAGCCGGCTCGCTGAGCCAGTGGTGGCCGTCCGAGTTCACCGTGGACGGGCTGAAGTTCTCCACTGCCGAGCACTGGATGATGGCGGGCAAGGCCCGGCTGTTCGATGACGAGAAGATGTTCTGGCGGATCCTGACGGCCCGCACGCCGGCCGAAGCGAAAAAGCTCGGCCGGCTGGTCCGCGGCTTCGACGACCAGCGTTGGACGGCCGCCCGGTTCGACCTGGTGGTGGCGGGCAACGTCGCCAAGTTCGGCCAGGACCCGGCCCTCCGGTCCTACCTGCTGGGCACCGCCAACCGCGTGTTGGTCGAGGCCAGCCCACTCGACCGGGTCTGGGGCATCGGCCTGGCCGCCGACGACGAGCAGGCCCTCCGCCCGGCCGACTGGCGCGGCCTCAACCTGCTCGGCTTCGCCCTGATGGAGGCCCGGGCCCAGTTGGCCTCCTGAGGCACACGGTTCGGAAGACAGGGGCTCGGGGAACTGCGACGCCGGCCTCAGGAACGTGATCGCCGCGTAAAAGGTCAGGCACCTTCGCTTGAACCCGCACGCCAGGCACACGTCAGCCGTGCCCGGGGTTGACCACTCCCGCACTTTGCCCCCGTCCCGGGGCCGGCGTCGCCCACGCGGCGGAGCCGCACATCAGCAGAGCCCCGAGCCCCCGGTGGTGCAGCGTGTGCCGCCCTACGCGGGGTGCCGCTCGCGGAAGGCTGCGACCTTGGCCCGGTTGCCGCAGGCCGCCATGTCGCACCAGCGCCGCACGCCCCGGCGCGAGCGGTCCACGTACAGCCGGGTGCACGGCTCGAACGCGCACTCCCGGATCGGCGCACCGAGCGGGAGCGCCAGCAGCTCCTGCGCCGACCTGGCCACCGTCGCCAGGGCGGCGGCTGCGCTGCCGGTCCGGCGCAGGGTGCCGTCCGGGCGCAGGTCGAGCCGGAGCGCAGGGCCACCGGCCAGCCGGTTGAGCAACCTGCGGTCGGCCGTCGGGTAGGGCTCGCCCGCCACTGCCGCCAGCCCCAACCGGTAGACTGCTTCCCGGAGTTGGCGCGCCTGCCCCAAGTCCTCGACCCCCGCCTCGACCGGCTGGTCGACCAGTCCGGCCGCAGCCGTCCAGGCCCCCAGGTCGGCCGGGGTCTGCAACAGGTCGCGGGCCAGGGTGGTGCGCCGCTGCACGGTACCGACCAGATCGAGAGCGGGATCACCGCCGACAAAGACGAACTCCATCTCGCCAGCATAACCAACTAACCCCTCAGACCGGTTGCACCGGTGATCGCCGACCCGTACGCTTCCAGTAACCACTTAGAGCGGTTACCAGCCGACGAAGCCTGGCATCCCACCAAGTGACCCCATCTGCAAGGGAGTCGAGAATGGCGATCAAGGTAGCGATCAACGGATTCGGCCGGATCGGCCGGGGCTTCGTCCGCGCAGCCCTCCAGCAGGGCACCGACCTGGAGATCGTCGCGGTCAACGACCTGACCGACGCCGCCACCCTGGCCCACCTGCTGTCCTACGACAGCACCATGGGCCGGCTGGAGCGCGAGGTCGAGGTGGACGGCGACAGCATCGTGGTCAACGGCCGCAAGGTGAAGGTGCTGGCCGAGCGCGACCCGGCCCGACTGCCCTGGGGCGAGCTGGGTGTGGACGTGGTGGTCGAGTCGACCGGGGTGTTCACCGACGCCACCAAGGCCCGGGCCCACCTGGAGGCGGGCGCCCGCAAGGTGCTGATCTCGGCCCCGGCGTCCAACGAGGACCTCACCCTGGCCTACGGCGTCAACCACGACCGCTACGACCCGGCCGTGCACCACATCGTCTCGAACGCCTCCTGCACCACCAACTGCCTGGCTCCGCTGGCCAAGGTGCTGGACGAGGGGATCGGCATCGAGCACGGCCTGATGACCACCGTGCACGCCTACACCCAGGACCAGAACCTCCAGGACGGCCCGCACAAGGACCTGCGCCGGGCCCGGGCCGCCGCCACCAACATCGTGCCCACCTCGAGCGGCGCGGCCAAAGCGATCGGCCTAGTGCTCCCGCAGCTGAACGGCAAGCTGGACGGCGCCTCGCTGCGTGTCCCGGTCCCGGTCGGCTCGATCACCGACCTGACCGCCTACCTGGCCCGCCCCACCACCGTCGAGGAGGTGAACGCGCTGTTCGCCAAGGCCGCCGCCGAGGGCCCGCTGGCCGGAGTCCTGCGCTACGCCGAGGCGCCGCTGGTCTCCAGCGACATCGTCGGCGACCCGCACTCCTGCATCTTCGACGCGCAGCTGACCACCGTCGGCGGGAACGGACGGCACGTCAAGATCTTCGGCTGGTACGACAACGAGTCCGGCTTCTCGCACCGGGTGGTGGACGTGGTCCGGCTGCTCGGCGCCTGACCTCCGCCGAAAAGAGCCGGACTTCGCTCCGTAACACAACTGCCTTGTTCTGCGGCCAGGATGACCCTCCAGGGACGGCCGGAAGACTCAGGACGGTGCGATGACGGTGCGCGAACTCGACCCCAGGACGGCGGAGGACGTCCAGGCCCTGCGGACGGAACTGGACGAACTGCTGCGGGCCCGCCGGTACGCGGCCCAGCGCGAACAGCGGCTCGCCGAGGCCCTGAACGCCGAATCCCGGTCCGGCAGCGCCGATCCCGAACTGCACCACCAGCTGGCCCAGATCCGCACCCTCCGGGACGGACTCGGCACCCGGCACCTGGAGTTGAGTGAACGTCTGCTCGCGCTGGAGGACCACCGGCGCGAGCAGACCGCCGTCCCAGGCCGGCGCCGCCCGACCGGAGCCCGGTTCGGCGGCGCGTACGAGGCGAGTGCGGCGCCGCAGCCCGCCCCGGTGGTCACCACCGCCCCGATGCGGGGCGCCAGGTTCGCCGGGGTCACCACCCCGGAGCCGGAGCCGGCCGCCCCACCGAAGCAGCCGGTACAGCCACCCCGGCCCAAGGCGCCCGAACCGCGCAGCGCAGCCGAGTTGGCCGCCCTCGCGGCCCGGATCACCGCCCTGCACAGCCGTGGTGCTGCCCAGGAGTCGGCCGCCGTCACCGCGCAGGCCGCGGTGGTGCTGGCCCCCGCCGACGTGGCCCGGCTGATCGCGCTGCTGCGTACCGAGGGCCCGTCCGGCGCGGCGGGCTACCTGGCCCGGGCGGTCGCCCACGGCGCCGCCGGTCAGGCCGCCGGCACCCTGGCCGAGCTGCGCCGGGGCGGTCTCGCCGAGGAGGCGGCCGCCCTGTTCCACGCCCTCTGGGGCTACCCGGCCGCCGAACTCCCCTCCCTGCTGGCCGCCTTGGAGCAGTCCGGGCTCTCCGCCGACGGCCTCACCCTGCTCTGGGAGTGGGGCTCGGCCCCGCCCGCCGACCTGGCCACCCTGGCCGACCACCTGCGCGCCGCGGGCCGCACCGAGGACGCGTACCGCCTGCTGCACCAGGCGGCGGGCCGCCGGACCGACGAACTCGCGGCCACCGCCCTGCAGTTGGACGACCAACTGGCCGCCGCACTGACCCACCAGGTCGCCCGGCTGCGCTCCGCCGCCGACCTGGCCCAGTACGCCACCGCCCTGACCCACTCCCCCACCCGCTACCGCGCTCTGCTGACCGCCGTCGCCACCCTGGACGAGGGCCGCCACCGCGCCGCCCGCGCCGCCCTCCGCTCGGCCGGCCTGCCCCTCGGGCCGTGACCCGCCCCCTCCAGCAGTGGGGGGACGGAACCGCTCCCGGCTCCCCGGCGTACTCACCGGAGGGCGATGCGCCCCGGAGCAGCCGGAGCAACAGGGGGTTCGGGATGCCGGGACGGGACGCGCAGGGGCCGGACACGGCCGAGCCGGCGCAGGCGCGTGCGGAGGTGGCGCGACTCCGGCGGTCGGCGGCCGGAGCCCCGGAGCAAGCAGATCTCGGGCTCGCCCTGTACCGGCTCGCCATGCTGCTCGGCAGCACGCCCGGCGGCCTGGCGGAGGGGGCCGAGCTGATGGCGGAGGCCGTGGCGGTCTTCCGCCGGCTCGCGGACCGGGACCAGGCCGGTTACCGGCCGGCCTTGGCATCCGCGCTGGACATGCTCGCGCTGTTCGTGGGTCTGCTGGGCCGCCGTGCGGAGGCCCGGGTGCTGGCCACCGAGGCGGTCGCCCTGCTCCGCGAAGCCGCCCGTCTGGAACCGGAGTTGGAGCCGGAGCTGGCCGGGGCGCTGGCCCGGCTCGGGAACCAGCTGGCCGAGACGGGCGCCCACCAGGAGGCACTGGCCCGGATCGAGGAGGCCGTGCTGCTCCGCCGCCGACTGGTGGCGAGCAGCAGAACATCCTTCGCCGCCTTCCCCTCGACGGCGAGCCATGGCATGGACGACGCCCGAGCCGAACTCGCGTCCGCCCTGGGGGACCTGGGCATCAAGCTCGCCGAGATGGGCCGAGGTGAGCAGGCCGTCCCGGTGCTCGAGGAGTCGGTCGGCATCTACCACTTGCTGGGCCGCCGCTCGCAAGCTCCGTCGGACCAAGCTGCCTACGGGGCAACCCTGTTCACGCTGACCGGAGTGCTGACCGAGCTCGGCCGGGCCACCGAGGCGGCACCCTACCGAGCCGAATCGGCGGGCCTGCGCGACAGGTTGGCCGCAACCGCCCCGGATCTGCTCGCCTCGCTGGACCACCTGGGCCAACAGCACGGCTTCCGCCTGACCCACGACGGTGAGTTCACCCGCACGTCCACCCCGGGGCCGCGAATACCGGCACCCGACCCGACCTTGTTGAAGCGGATCGGACGGCTGAACAGCGAGGGCCTCGCGCTGGGCCGTTCCGGGCGCGCCGGCGCGGGCGCCGAGCTGCTCCGGGACGCCGTCGGTCTGTCCGCCGGCCACGACCATCCCGGGCTCCACCTCGTCCACGCCAACTGCCTGCACAGTCTCGGCCTGCTGCTGGCCTGGGACGGCCGCGCCACCGAGGCGCTGTCCGTCACCGAGCAGGCGGTCCGGATCTACCGGCACCAACTCCCGCGTTTTCCGGGCCAGGTACGCCACCTCTACGCGGACGCCCTGGACAGCCTGGGCCGTCGCCTCGCCGTACTCGGACGGCACCGGGAGGCGCGGGCCGCCACCGAGGAGGCGGTCGTCCTGTACCGGCAGCTGGTCGCCGCCGGAGCGGCCGGACACACCGCCGGCCTCGCCACGGCGCTCAACCACCTGGGCATCCGGTACGCCGACACCGACGACCACACCGCCTCGCTGACCGTCACCAGCGAGGCCGCCGACCTCTACCGGCAGCTGTACGCGCAGGACCCGGAGCAGCACCGGTCCGGTGCCGTGCACGTGCTGTCCAATCTGGCGCTTCGGCACTCCCGGCTGGAACAGACCGAGCAGGTGCTGGCCCCGTTCCGGGAGGCCGTCGCGATCCTGGACAGCCTCGGCGCCCACTCACCCGGCAGCGACGTCGAGCAGCTCGCCGTATCCATGGAGTGGCTCGACCACTACCTGCGCCACCACGGCCACCGCAGCGAGGCCAGGGTCGCCCGCCGCACCGCCGACCGCCTGCGCCGGGCGAGCCGCTGACGTCCGACCGACCGGCACGCGAACGGCCCTCCCGCCGGAGCGGAAGGGCCGTTCGAGAACCGACGGAGCGTCAGCAGACGACAGAGCGTCAGCAGCCGATCAGGCGCGCACCCAGGTAGGCCTTCACCTGGTCGAGCGAGACCCGCTCCTGCGCCATGGTGTCACGCTCGCGGATGGTGACCGCGTTGTCCTCGAGGGTGTCGAAGTCGACCGTGACGCAGAACGGCGTGCCGATCTCGTCCTGACGGCGGTAGCGCTTGCCGATCGCGCCCGCGTCGTCGAACTCGACGTTCCACGCGGTGCGCAGGTCGGCCGCCAGGCCGCGGGCCTTCGGCGACAGGTCGGCGTTCCGCGACAGCGGCAGCACCGCGACCTTGACCGGGGCGAGCCGGGGGTCGAGCCGCATGCCGACCCGCTTCTCCATGACGCCCTTGGCGTTCGGCGCCTCGTCCTCGAAGTAGGCGTCGATCAGGAAGGCCAGCATGGCGCGGTTCAGACCGGCTGCGGGCTCGATGACGTACGGGTAGTACCGCTCGCCGGACTCCTGGTCGAAGTACTTGAGGTCCTGGCCGCTGGCCTCGCTGTGCACCCGGAGGTCGTAGTCGGTGCGGTTGGCCAGGCCCTCCAGCTCGGAGAACTCGCTGCCGCCGAAGTTGAAGCGGTACTCGATGTCCACCGTGCGCTTGGCGTAGTGGGACAGCTTCTCCTTCGGGTGCTCGAAGAAGCGCATGTTCTCGGTCCGCAGGCCGAGGCCGACGTACCAGTCCCAGCGCTGCTGGAGCCAGTACTCGTGCCACTGCTCGTCCTCGCCCGGCTTGACGAAGAACTCCATCTCCATCTGCTCGAACTCGCGGGTCCGGAAGATGAAGTTGCCGGGGGTGATCTCGTTCCGGAAGCTCTTGCCGACCTGGGCGATGCCGAACGGCGGCTTCTTGCGCGAAGTCGTCTGCACCGCCTTGAAGTTGGTGAAGATGCCCTGGGCGGTCTCCGGGCGCAGGTAGGCCAGGCCACCCGCGTCCTCGGTGACGCCGAGGTGCGTCTTCAGCATGCCCGAGAACTCCTTGGGCTCGGTGAAGCCGCCCTTGTTGCCGCAGTTCGGACAGTTGATGTCGGCCAGGCCGTTCGCCGGGACCCGGCCGTGCTTGGCCTCGTACGCCTCCTCCAGGTGGTCCGCGCGGAACCGCTTGTGGCAGGAGAGGCACTCGGTCAGCGGGTCGTTGAAGGTCGCGACGTGGCCCGAGGCCTCCCAGACCTCGCGGGCCAGGATCACCGACGAGTCGAGCCCGACGACGTCCTCCCGAGCGGTGACCATCGAACGCCACCACTGGCGCTTGATGTTCTCCTTGAGCTCGACGCCCAGCGGGCCGTAGTCCCAGGCGGCGCGGGTGCCGCCGTAGATCTCGCTGCAGGGGTAGACGAAGCCACGGCGCTTGCTCAGGCTGACGATCGTGTCGATCTTGTCGGCGGCCACAGTGCTCTCTTCAGTACGACGTCACGGGAGGACGGCACGGTCAAGGCGCGGCTGGTTGCACGCACCCGAATACCTCCAGAGGTTACCGGGCGTGGTGGGGCGGGGTTCAAATCGGTATTCCGCGGTCGCTCGGTGTGTCGAACCGACGATCCGCTTGTTCGATGGTCGATCGAGTTGACAATCATTTCCAGTTAAGTTGAGAATGGTTGTCATGATGTTGCGACGCGTCCCCACCTCCATAGCCCTGACCGCCACCGCCGTCGTCGGCGCCCTCGTCCTCACCGCCTGCGGCGGTTCGAGCAGCGCGAAGGGCAGCGACGGCAAGCTGGACGTGGTCGCGTCGTTCTACCCCATGGAGTACCTCGCCCAGCAGATCGGCGGCGAGCACGTGAAGGTGACCGGCCTCACCAAGGCCGGCGTCGAGCCGCACGACCTGGAGCTGACGGCCAAGCAGGTCGCCCAGGTCAAGGAGGCCGGCACGGTGGTCTACCTCAAGGGGCTCCAGCCGGCCGTCGACAAGGCGGTCGCGCAGAGTGACTCCAAGCACGTGGTGGACGCCACCGCCGCCTCCCCGCTGGTCGACCACCACCTGGACGAGGGCCACGCCGAGGGCGACGGCCACGAGCACGAGGCCGCCGCCGGCGACCCGCACATCTGGCTCGACCCGAACCGCTACGCCGCCGTCGCCAAGAGCGTCGGCTCCGAGCTGGCCAAGGCCGACCCCACGCACGCGGCCGACTACCAGCGGAACACCGACCGGATGGTGGCCGAACTCGCCACCCTGGACCAGGAGTTCAAGGCCGGCCTGCAGAACGCCAAGGGCAGGTCGTTCGTCACCAGCCACGCCGCCTTCGGCTACCTCGCCGACGCCTACGGCATCGACCAGATCGCCATCAACGGCGTCGACCCGGAGGCCGAGCCCACCCCGGGCAAGCTGGCCGAGGTCCAGCAGGCCGCCAAGCAGCACGGCGTCACCACGATCTTCTTCGAGACCCTGGTCAGCCCCAAGCTCGCCGACACGGTCGCCAAGGACCTCGGTCTGAAGACCGCGGTGCTGGACCCGCTGGAGGGCGTCAAGGACCCGGCCAAGGACACCTACTTGTCGGTCATGCGGCAGAACCTGCACAACCTCCAGGCCGCCTTCGGCACCACCGGCTGACGGGACATCGGATACTCATGAGCTCTGTCATACCCAAGGCCCAGCAGGCTGCAGGGACGGACTCCGCCCAGGCGCGGCACCCCCGTGAGGCGGGTGCCGCGCCCGCGGCCGTCTGTCTCTGCGACGCCGTCGCCTCGCTCGGCGGCCGTCCCGTGCTGCGCGGGGTGGACCTCAAGGTCCGCCCCGGCGAGGTGGTCGCGCTGCTCGGGGCCAACGGCTCCGGCAAGTCCACCACCGTGAAGTCGGTGATCGGCGCCGTCCCGCTGGAGCGCGGCGGCCTGGAGCTGTTCGGCACGCCGTTCGCCAAGTTCCGGGCCTGGCACCGGATCGGCTACGTGCCGCAGCGCACCTCCGCCGCCAGCGGGGTGCCCGCCACCGTCCGCGAGGTGGTCTCCACCGGGCGGCTGCCGCAGCACGGGCTGTTCCCGTTCCGCCGCAAGGACAAGGCCGCGGTCGACCGCGCGCTGGCCCAGGTCGGCATGCTGGACCGGGCCGGGGACGGCGTGGCCGGGCTCTCCGGCGGCCAGCACCAGCGGGTGCTGATCGCCCGCGCGCTGGTCGGCTCCCCCGAACTCCTCATCATGGACGAGCCGATGGCCGGGGTGGACGTGGCCAGCCAGCAGGTGCTCGCCGACACCCTGCGCCAAGAGGTCGGCCGGGGCGCCGCCGTCCTGCTGGTGCTGCACGAACTCGGGCCGCTGGAGCCGCTGATCGACCGCACCGTGGTGCTCCGCGACGGCTGCGTCGCGTACGACGGCCCGCCGCACCCCAACACCGGCCAGCACGCACTGCCCGGGCACGACCACGTCCACCCGCACGGGGACGACCACCTGACGACCCCTGGACTGCTCGCATGACCGAAATGCAGATGCCCTCCGGGCGGGTGGGTGGTGCTGAACGGCACGCGCTGACCGACCACCTGACGACCCCGGGACGACTCGCATGACCGAAATGCTCAGCTACGACTTCATGCAGCGCGCCCTGATCGCCGCCGTACTGGTCGGCATCACCGCGCCCGCCGTCGGCATCTACCTGGTGCAGCGCCGGCAGGCGCTGATGGGTGACGGCATGGGCCATGTCGCGCTCACCGGTGTCGGCCTCGGCTTCTTCTTCCAGACCAGCCCGGTCTGGATGGCCGTGCTGGTCTGCGTGCTCGGCGCCGTCGTCATGGAGCTGGTCCGCTCGCGCGGCAACCAGCGTGGCGACATCGCGCTGGCGATGCTCTTCTACGGCGGTATGGCCTGCGGGAAGATGCTGGTCAGCATGAGCGCCCAGGCGGGCAGCGGCAGTCTGGAGAGCTACCTCTGGGGCTCCATCCTGACCGTGGCGCCGAGCGACCTGATCACCATCACGGTGCTGGCCGGGGTGGTCGTCGCGGTCACCATCGGTCTGCGCCGCCAGCTCTTCGCGATCTGCCAGGACGAGGAGTTCGCCCGGGTCACCGGGCTGCCGGTGCGCGTGCTGAACCTGCTGCTGGCCGTGATGGCCGCGGTCACCGTCACGGTGGCGATGCGGGTGGTCGGCCTGCTGCTGGTCAGCGCGCTGATGGTGGTTCCGGTGGTCGCGGCGCAGCAGCTCACCCGGTCCTTCGCGATGACCCAGGCCGCCTCGATCGGGGTCGGCGTACTGGTCGCGGTGGCCGGGGTGGCCGGCTCGTACCAGGCCGACCTGCCCTCGGGGCCGACCATCGTGCTGCTGGCGATCGTGGTCTTCGCGGTGCTCAGCGCGGTCGCCACACCGCTGGCCCGGCGTCGGCACCGGGCCGCGAGCGACCACGGTCCCGAGGTCTGCGAGGTACGGCTGCCCGATCAGCAACAGGGCCGCGCGGAGGATTCGGTCACCAGTCGGGGGCTGGCACAATGAGGTGCCCCACCACCCCACGACCAGGAGGACCCACGGTGACCACCGCAGGCCCGTCGCGTGCCCGATCGACCAGGCAGCGTGCCGCCGTCTCGGCGGCCCTGGACGAGATCGAGGACTTCCGCAGTGCGCAGGAGCTGCACGACCTGCTCAAGCACCGGGGCGACTCGGTCGGTCTGACCACCGTCTACCGCACCCTGCAGTCGCTGGCCGACGCCGGTGAGGTGGACGTGCTGCGCACCGCCGACGGCGAGGCGGTCTACCGCCGGTGCAGCAGCGGGCACCACCACCACCTGGTCTGCCGCAGCTGCGGCTCCACCGTCGAGGTCGAGGGCCCGGCGGTCGAGCGCTGGGCCAACTCGATCGCGGCCGAGCACGGCTACAGCGACATCGCGCACACCCTGGAGATCTTCGGGACCTGCGCGGAGTGCACCAAGAAGTCCTGAACCACCAAGCACCGAGGGCCCGTACGCAGTCGCGTACGGGCAAGTCCGGCCAGAGCACGTCCTGGAACACGAACTCGGCGTAAGCACTCTGCCAGAGCAGGAAGTTGGAGGTGCGCTGCTCGCCGCTGGGGCGCAGGAAGAGGTCCACGTCCGGCATGTCCGGGTGGTAGAGGTACTTGGCGATGGTCTTCTCGTTGACCTTCGACGGGTCCAGCCGGCCGTCGGCCACGTCGCGGGCGATCCCCGCCATCGCGTCCGCGATCTCGGCCCGGCCGCCGTAGTTGACGCACATGTAGAGGGTGACGGCGTCGTTGCCCTTGGTCTGCTCCTCGGCGACCTGGAGCTCCTGCACCACGCTCTTCCAGAGCTTGGGCATCCGCCCGGCCCAGCGGATCCGGACGCCCATCGCGTCCATCTCGTCGCGGCGGCGGCGGATCACGTCCCGGTTGAAGTTCATCAGGAACTTCACCTCCTCCGGGGACCGCTTCCAGTTCTCGGTCGAGAAGGCGTACAGCGACACGTTCTTGACGCCCAGCTCGATCGCGCCCTTGAGCACGTCCAGCACCACCGACTCGCCGATCTTGTGGCCCTCGGTGCGGGGCAGGCCGCGCTCCTTGGCCCAGCGGCCGTTGCCGTCCATCACGATCGCGACGTGCTCGGGCACCAGCTCGCCCGGGAGCTTCGGCGGCACGGCGCCGCTCGGGTGCGGGGTCGGGGGGAGGTACTCCCGCTGCTTGCTGCCGAAGAGCCGTCGCGCTGCCATGCTCACTTCTCCACGTATCTCATCGAGCGGATACCCCGCTCCAGGTGCCACTGCAGGTAGGCCGCGACCAGGCCGCTGCCCTCCCGCCAGTACCGGGACTCACATCCGTCGGCCGTCCGCCAGTCCCCTGACAGCAGCGCGCCGAGCAGTACCAGTGTCTCAGGGGAGGGTACGGCACAGCCAGGCACGCGGCAGTCCGCGCAGAGCACCCCGCCTGCCTGCAGCGAGAAGAACCGGTTGGGGCCCGGCAGTCCGCACTTCGCGCAGTCGGTGAAGCTGGCGCCGTAGCCGTTGACGGCCAGTGAGCGGAGCAGGAACGCGTCCAGCACCAGGTGCGACTGGTGCGTCCCGGCGGCCAGCGTCCGCAGCCCGCCCACCAGCAGCAGGTACTGCTGGACGGCCGGCTCGCCCTCGTTCTCCGCGAACCGCTCGGCCGTCTCCAGCATCGCGGTGCCGGCGGTGTAGCGGCCGTAGTCGGTGACGATGGTGGCGCCGAACGGCGCGATGGTCTCCACCTGGGTACAGAGCGGCAGACCCCGGCCGATCAGATCCGCGCCACGGCTGAAGAACTGCACGTCCACGTGCGAGAACGGCTCCAGCCGCGCCCCGAACTTCGACTTCGTCTTACGGATACCCCGCGCCACCGCCCGCACCTTGCCGTGCTGACGGGTCAACAGGGTGATGATCCGGTCGGCCTCGCCCAGCTTCTGGGTGCGGAGCACGATGCCGTCGTCCCGGAACAGACTCATGCCCCCATTGTCCCGTACGCCACCGACACCCCCGCCCGGGGCCGGCAGCCCCGCCTGCGGCGGGCTCTCCGAGCCGAGATCGTCCCCGCCACCAGCAAGCCCGCCGCAGGCGGATCCGTACAGCCGTGGGCCCCGCACCCGGTCCCGTGGGGAGACCAAGTGGGTGCGGGTCACGGCGGGCCCGGAGGGGGGAGTCGGGCCCGGCCTGTGGGGGTCAGTGGGGAGCGTTGGTGGCTGCCTCCAGCAGTTCGTCGACCCGGCTGCCGGGGAGCTTGAGGCAGCGGCCGACGGCCGCCAGTGCGGCGCGCTCCTGGGGGAGGTAGGGCCCGTCGGCCAGGGCGATCCAGGCGCCCTGCAGCACCAGCCGCTCCCGGCCCTGCTGGGCCAGGTGCGGGGCCAACGGCTCGATCGCGGCGTGCAGTTCGACGGTCAGCCCGCTGCCGGCCCCGGCCAGGTCGAGCGGTGCCTCACCGCCGACCCCGGAGAGGGCGGCCAGTGCGGCCAGCACCTGGGCCTCGCCGCAGTCCTCGAACCCGGCCTCGCGGATCACGCCGCAGGCCGCGTCCCGGGCCGAGCGGCTGCCGGTGCCGCCGGCCGCGAGCAGGGCGAGCGCGACGGTGTACTGGGCGTCCCGCAGCATCGCGGCCAGCCGGACGCAGGTGAGTTGGTCGAGAGTCTCGACGCCGTAGCGGCGGTGGCAGGAGGTGCACTGCACGCAGCCGGTCACCGGACCGACGGGCAGCACCGGGGTGCCGAGCAACCGCAGCCACCGCCGACCGTGCTGCCGACGGTAGTTGCGGTCCCCACCACAGCCCGGACAGTAGAAATCACCGAGGACATCAGTCCGCCAACGAGGGCGGACACCCCACAACCCTGTCACGGCGCCACTCCCCAGACATGGCAGGCGGCCTGCACAACAATGGGCAGGTCACGCGACCGGACTCCGCGGTCGTCCCACCGACCCTGGTTCCGGTGGATAGATGCTGCCATGGTTACGCACGGGTGTCAGCACCCCGAACGGGTAAAAATGTGTCGCAGAACACATTCCCAGAAACCTCTCAGGAGGCCGCCATCGGCGGCCCCCTGAGGGAGGATCAGGCGCGCTGCGCCCGGTTGACGGCGCTGACCACGGCCTTCAGCGAGGCCAGCACGGTGTTGGCGTCGATGCCTACGCCCCACAGCACCTTGCCGTCCACCGCGCACTCGACGTACGCGGCGGCCTGGGCGTCGCCGCCCTCGCTCAGCGCGTGCTCGGCGTAGTCCAGCACCCGGACGTCCACGCCGATCCCGGCCAGCGCGTTGACGAAGGCGGAGACCGGGCCGTTGCCGGTGCCCTGCAGGGTGACGGGCCGTCCGTCCACCTCGGCCTCGGCGCGCAGCACGTCGCGGCCGTCCTCGGTGGTCAGGCTGCGCGAACCGGTCAGCGCGATCCGGCCCCAGGCGTTGCCGGGGGTGGGCAGGTACTCGTCCTGGAAGACACTCCAGATCTCGGCCGGAGTGACCTCGCCGCCCTCGGCCTCGGTCTTGGCCTGGATGATCCGGGAGTACTCGATCTGCTGACGGCGCGGCAGGTCCAGCTTGTGGTCGTTCTTCAGGACGTACGCGATGCCGCCCTTGCCGGACTGGCTGTTGACCCGGATGACCGCCTCGTAGCTGCGGCCGACGTCCTTCGGGTCGATCGGCAGGTAGGGGACGCCCCAGGTGTACTCGCCCACCGGCACCCCGGCCGCCTTGGCGTCGGCCTCCAGGGCGTCGAAGCCCTTCTTGATCGCGTCCTGGTGCGAGCCGGAGAAGGAGGTGTACACCAGGTCGCCGGCATAGGGGTGGCGCTCCGGCACCGGCATCTGGTTGCAGTACTCGGCGGTGCGGCGGATCTCGTCGATGTCGGAGAAGTCGATCATCGGGTCGACGCCCTGCGAGAACAGGTTCATCCCCACGTTGACCAGGTCCAGGTTGCCGGTTCGCTCGCCCTGCCCGAACAGGCAGCCCTCGACCCGGTCCGCCCCGGCCATGATGGCCAGCTCGGCGGAGGCCACGCCGGTGCCCCGGTCGTTGTGCGGGTGGGTGGACAGCGCGACGAACTCACGGCGGGTCAGGTTCCGCGACATCCACTCGATCTTGTCGGCGTAGACGTTCGGGGTGGAGCGCTCGACCGTGGTCGGCAGGTTCAGGATGATCTCGCGGCCCTCGCCCGGCTGCCAGACATCCATTACCCCTTCGCAGACCTCCAGCGCGAAGTCCAGCTCGGTGTCGATGAAGATCTCCGGCGAGTACTCGTAGCCGAAGACGGTGTCGTCCCGCAGGATCTTCTCGGCGTACTCCATCACCAGGCGGGTGCCGTCCACGGCGATCGCCTTGATGTCGTCCTTGCTGCCCTTGAAGACCACCCGGCGGAACAGCGGCGAGGTCGCGTTGTACAGGTGGACGGTCGCCCGGGGAGCGCCGACCAGGGACTCCACCGTTCGCTCGATCAGGTCCTCGCGGGCCTGGGTCAGCACCGAAATGGTGACGTCCTCGGGGATCGCGTCCTCGTTGATCAGCGAGCGGACGAAGTCGAAGTCGGTGGCCCCGGAGGACGGGAAGCCGACCTCGATCTCCTTGTAGCCCATCTTCACCAGCAGGTCGAACATCTTGCGCTTGCGGGCCGGCGACATCGGGTCGATCAGCGCCTGGTTGCCGTCCCGCAGGTCGGTGGACAGCCAGCGCGGCGCCTGGGTGATCACCTTGCCCGGCCAGGTCCGGTCCGGCAGGTCCACGGCGCCGAAGGGTACGTACCGCTGGAACGGCATGCCGGACGGCTTCTGCGGCGTGGCCGCGGCGGTGATCGGGGTGGGACGGTCGTTGAACGCGCGAGCGATGGAGGACTGCTCAGTCATGGAGGAGACTCTCGGCTTCCGAACTCGATATGCGGGCTTGGTCGGGGTGAATGGACACCCGACTCGGCCGACTACTGACCCGCATCGGTGCGGGTGCAGCACAGTCCCCCGCGGAGAGGGAGCCGGCCTTCAGTGGTCTACAGGCCCTCGCCGCGGCAGCTAAGAAGAAGCAGCCCGTAACGCATGATGTGTCCCAGCGTAACCCAGGCCCCTCCGTCCTCACAGTGAGCCTCGCCACCATTCCACCCTGTGAGACGGGGTCGAACTGACGATCCATCAGCTCGGCGGCGGCTCCCCCGCTCCGGAGCCCCGCCGACCTTGCACCGCATTTTCACGAAAATCGGCAGCGCGCCGACGGCGGTGCGTAGCACACTGGCAACCATGCGTATCCAGGTGACCCGGACCGGCGGCCTGGCCGGCCACCCCCTCCGAGCCGAGCTGGACACCACCGAACGGACCGACGCGCCCCATGTGCACGCGCTGGCCAGGGAGGCGGTGGCGGGCGGGCTGCGCGCGCCCTCGTACGGGGTGCCGGACGGCTTCCACTATGCGATCACCGTGGACGGGCGGACGGTGCACTGCGCCGACCCCCGGCTGACCGACTCGCAGCACGAGCTGGTCTCCCTGGTGCTGCGCGAGGGCGTGGGGCTGCATCCGCACCAGTAGTCCGCTTCCGGATAATCCGGAGCTTGCCGCAGTTTGTAGACTGCAGGTATGACCACCCGCACCGTTTTGGACCTGTCCGGCCTACTGGCCCACACCAGCCACGTACTGGCGACCCGGATGTCGGCCGCCTTCGCCGAGAGCGGTCTCGAGATCACCCCGCGCGGCTTCTGCGTACTCCTGCACGCACAGGAGCAGGAGCGGACCCAGATCCAGCTGGCCGAGATCGCCGACCTGGACAAGACCACCATGGTGGTCACCGTCGACGAGCTGGAACGCCTCGGCCTGGCCGAGCGCCGCCCGTCCAGCACCGACCGCCGGGCCCGGATCATCTCGGTCACCCCGAGCGGCGCCAAGGCGGTGACCGAGGGAGTGAAGATCGTCGACCGGGTGCACCAGGACGCCCTGGACGCCCTGCCCGGCGAGGACGGGGCGGCACTGCTGCGCGCCCTGACCACCCTTCAGGAGGGACACCTCGCCACGCCGGTCGAGAGCGACCGGCCGGTCCGCCGGGCCCGGCGGGCGCGAGGATAGTCCTGGAAAAGATAGTCCCGTACGGGACTATCTGATAATGTTCCATCCCGTAGCCACCGAACGGGAGGGACCCCATGACCCCGAACGCCCACTCCACCGAACGCTCACGCTGGTTGGCACTCGCCGTGCTCTGCGCCGGGATGCTGATGATCATTCTGGACGGCAGCATCGTGACGGTGGCGCTGCCCGCCATCCAGGCCGACCTGGCCTTCTCCCCGGAGAACCTGACCTGGACGGTCAACGCCTACCTGATCGCCTTCGGCGGGCTCCTGCTGCTGGCCGGGCGGCTCGGTGACCTGCTCGGCCGGCGCCGGATGTTCGTCGCCGGGCTGGTGATCTTCACCGCGGCCTCGCTGCTCTGCGGGGTGGCGGGCAGTCAGGAACTGCTGATCGGCGCCCGGTTCCTGCAGGGCATCGGCGGGGCGATGGCCTCCGCGGTCAGCCTCGGCATGATCGTCACGCTCTTCCCCGAGCCGGGCGAGCGCGGCCGGGCGATCGGCGCGTTCAGCTTCGTCGGCGCGGCCGGGGCCTCGATCGGGCAGGTGCTCGGCGGGGTGCTGACCGAGGCGGTCGGCTGGAACTGGATCTTCTTCGTCAACCTGCCGATCGGCCTCGCCGCCGTCCTGCTCTCCCTCAAGGTGCTGGCCGCCGACGGCCCGGCCCGCTCGCTCCGGGGCCTCGACCTGCCCGGCACCGCTCTGGTCACCGCCGGACTGATGACCGGTGTCTACGCCATCGTCTCGATCGACCGCCACGGCTGGGGCGCACTGCTGCTCGGCGGCCTCTCCGTGCTGCTGCTCACCGGCTTCGTGCTCCGCCAGCGGCAGGCCGCCGAACCGCTGCTGCCGCTGCGGCTGCTCCGCTCCCGCACCGTCGCCGGGGCCAATCTGGTGCAGGTCCTGATGGTCTCCGCGCTGTTCGGCTTCCAGGTGCTGATCGCGCTCTACCTGCAGAACGTGCTCGGCTACGGCGCCGCCGCCACCGGGTTCGCCATGCTCCCGGCCGCCCTGACCATCGGCACCGTCTCGCTCCTCCTGTCCGCCCGGCTGAACGCCCGGTTCGGCGAACGGGCCGTGCTGCTCGCCGGGTTGGCCCTGCTGGTGGCCGCCATCGGCCTGCTGACCAGGCTCCCGGTGGACGCCTCCTACCCGGTCCACCTGCTCCCCACCATGCTGCTCGCGGGCGGCTTCGGACTGGCCATCTCCGCCCTCACCTCGCTCGCCATGGCCGACGCGAGCCCCGAGGACGCGGGCGTCAGCTCCGGCCTCTTCAACACCACCCAACAGGTCGGTGGCGCCCTCGGCGTGGCCGTGCTGGCCACCCTGGCCGGCAGCCGTACCGACGCCCTGCTGGCCGACGGAGCGTCAGCCCAGGCCGCCCTGACCGACGGCTTCCGGCTCGCCTTCGGGATCGGCACCGGCCTGCTGGTCCTGGCCTTCCTGCTGGCCGCCACCCTGCTCCGCCGCCCCGCCCCGGCCGCCGCCCCCGCACCCGTCCACGCCCTGGTCTGAATTCCACCCGAAGGAGCCACCACGATGAGCACGCCGACGCTCGACCTCGAGGTCCGCGCCCTGCTGGACGCCCGGAACTTCGCCACCGTCACCACCCTGAACCCGGACGGCGGCCCGCAGTCCTCGGTGATGTGGCTGAAGCGCGAGGGCGACACCGTCCTGCTCTCCACCACCGCAGGCCGGCAGAAGGCCCGCAACCTGGCCCGCGACCCCCGGGTCAGCGTCTCGGTCTACGACCTCGCCAACCCCTACTCCTCGGTCGAGCTGCGCGGCACCGCCGAGCTGCTCCCCGACCCGGACCGGCAGCTGCCGTACGAGCTGTCGCACCGGTACCTGGGCACCGACCCGCCGCTGGCCGAGCCCGACGAGGTGCGGCTGGTCATCCGGGTGACCCCGGCCAAGGTGCTCAGGTTCGCGGTCTGAACCCGGACACCCGGGGCGCCGGCCGAACGGGGTGGTCAGTCCTCGGAGTTGAAGCCGGAGGCCGGATAGCACAGCGCCGCCGGGACGGCCGCGTCGATCGCCCGGACCGCCGGGGCGATGCCCTGGAACACGTCGGGCAGGACCGGCATCCAGCAGTTGCCCCGGCCGAACACCATCCGGCCGGGGCCGCGCTGCTCCACGCCGACCACGTCGGTGAACGGCAGGTGATGGACGGAGCCGTCGGACTGACTGGACCACAGGCCCTCGCCGGTGACCACCAGCCGGGTCTTCCGGGCCGCTGCGTAGCGCAGCCGGTCCTTCAGCGAAGGCCGGAACTCCTGCCCACCGCGCGGCAGTTCGGCCGCATCGGCGCAGCGGTAGCGGGCCAGCTCGGTGCCGTCGGGGAGCCGCAGCGCGACCTCGGTGTCCAGCGGTACAACCAGCAGCGCGGAGCGCAGCGCGGCCGCGAAGGCCGTCCGGAGCCCGTCCGGGGTGACCCGACGCATCGCGTCCAGCCGGTCGGCGGCCGGCCGGTAGGTCCCGCCGAGCAGGAACTCCCCTGCTGCCTCGCCGAGTTCGTAGACCACCGAGCGCGGGTCCTCGAAGACCTCGCGGGCCCCCTCGATCTCCTCGGCGAGCTCCGCTTCGGTCGCGTTCTCGGTGGCCAGCCGGACCGCCTCCTGCCAGAGCAGTTCGGCCACCCGCTGCTCCTGGCCCTCCCGGGCGTCCAGGCAGATCACCCGCTCGCCCCAGGCCGGCCCCGCGTGCACGACGTCGCCGCCCACGTCGTAGGAGAGGCCGTGCTGATGCCGGACCAGCTCGGTCAGCCGCTGCCGCAGCAGGTTCAGCGCCAGGTGCATGGCCGGGTCGTCCAGGTCGCAGGAGAGCGCCAGGCCCGGGCCCGGGACGTCGGCCTGCTGCCAGGACGGGCCGGCCTGCCGCGCGGGGTGGGCGGCGCTACGGTCCGGCCGCTCACCGGCCGGCAGCGGCAGCCGCAGCCCGGCGGGCGGCGGGCCGGTCAGCACCAGCACCGCGTTGCCGGAGTGGAAGTAGCGCGCGGCGAGCTCGGTCACCGCCTCGACCGGAATCCGGTCGGGGCCCGGGCCGGGGAACGAGGCCAGGCCGGGGCCCTGGGTGCCGAAGCGGCTGGAGAGCAGCTCGGCGGTGGTCGGGTCGGTCACCGCACCGTTCTCGGCGGCCAGCACCCCGGCCTCCCGCTCGATCCGCTCCAGCGGGAGCGCGCCGAGCGCCTCGCAGACCTTGGCCAGGAACTCGACCACCTGCTCCGGGCGGCCGGTCGCGGTGAACTGGGTCAGATTCAGATCCACCGAGGCGTTGTGGTCGTGGTGCAGCCGGGGCAGCGTACTCATCGCCAGGTGCTCCACCAGGTGGGTCACCCCCAGCGTGCGGAAGGTCTCGTCACTCGCCCCGCAGCCGAAGATCAGGACGGCTTCGAGCGGGCCGGGCGCCTCTGCCCACAGGACGGGGACGCCGTCGATGAGATCGCGTTGCATCAGGCGATCATATGGCCGGATTTCGCCTGCCCTGCCTCAGCTTTCGGCCACGGCTACCCGAACCGGCCGTTCACGTAGTCCGAGGTGCGCTGGTCCACCGGGGAGCCGAACATCGCGTCGGTCGGGCCGTGCTCCACGATGCCGCCCGGGGTGCCCTGCTCCGCCAGGAAGAACGCGCACTGGTCGGAGACCCGCTGGGCCTGCTGCATGTTGTGGGTGACGATCACGATGGTGACCTCGGCCACCAGTTCGCGGATGGTCTGCTCGATCCGGCGGGTGGAGGTCGGGTCGAGGGCCGAGCAGGGCTCGTCCATCAGCAGGATCTTGGGCCGGACCGCCAGCGAACGGGCGATGCAGAGCCGCTGCTGCTGGCCGCCGGAGAGCGCGCCGCCGGGCTGCCGGAGACGGTCCTGCACCTCCTTCCACAGGCCGGCCTTGCTCAGGCACTCCTCGACCAGGTGGTCCTTCTCGGCCCGCGAGGCCCGCACGCCGGTGAGCTTGAGCCCGGCCAGCACGTTGTCGTAGATCGACATCGCCGGAAAGGGGTTGGGCTTCTGGAAGACCATCCCGATGTCCCGCCGGGCGGTGGTGAGCCGCCGCTCGGGAGCGTAGATGTCGGCGCCGTCCAGCAGCACCTCACCGGCCAGCGCGGCGCTCGGGATCAGCTCGTGCATCCGGTTGAGGATCCGCAGGAAGGTGGACTTCCCACAGCCGGACGGACCGATCAGCGCGGTGACCTGCCCGGCCGGCATCAGCAGCGAGACCTGCTCGAGGACCTTGCGGTCGCCGAACCAGGCCGAGACCGCGCGGGCGTCCAGGGTGCCCGCCGAGCTCTGCTGGACGGTCGGCAGGACGGCCGTGGTGTCGAGGCTCACGGTACGGGCCCCTTTCTTGATGCTTGATGCTCGGTGACGGTCGGTCAGGTGCGGCGTCGTCAGGTGCGGTGCGGTCAGATCAGGTTGGGCAGCAGGCGGGCGACCTGGTCGGCGACCGCGAGGCCGAGCGCGCTCAGCACGGGCACCCCGACGATCCAGCTCTGGTGGCGTCCCCAGCGCGACCAGGCCAGCGCCAGCGCGACGGCGGCCAGCAGCAGCGCCTCGCCCCAGAGCACCAGCGGCACCCAGGCGCCGTCCTCGGTGCCGAGCGCCTTCTCGGCGGCGGGCAGCGCGGCGGCGGTGAGCGGCCTGGCGTTCGCCTCCTGGACCTCGCTGGTCAGGTCGGCGTCCACCAGCAGCAGGCCGGACGGCGCGTAGAGCGGGCCGTCGGCGGTGACCAGCACCACCCGGCCGGCGCCCTTCTTCAGCGCCGGCGGCACCGGGTCGCCCGCCCGGCGGACGGTGACCACCCGGAAGGTGTGCCGACCCTGGCCGGTGGTGACGGTGAAGGTCTCCCCCGCCCGCAGCTGGCCGATGCCGCCGAACGGGCCGCCGAACCCGGCCTGCCGGCCGAGCAGCACGCTGGACCCGGCCTGCCCCGGCATCGCGGTGTCCCGCCGGTGACCGGGCCCGGCCGCCAGCACCTCACCGGTGCTGCCCTCCCGGATCACCTCGCGCAGGCCCAGCTGCGGGATCTCCAGCAGGGCCACCGGGGTGCCCGGCAGGACCGGCTTGCCGTCGGCGTCCAACTGGCCGATCGGCGCGGTGCCCTGAGCCAGCGAGAGCCGCAACTCGGCGTAGCCGCTCTGGTGGTCGCGCAGGTGGCGCAGCCCGCCGAGCGGACCGAAGTCGAACAGCAGGCCGAGCAGCAGCCCGGCCAGGATGGCCAGTGCGGCACCGGCCAACTGCGGTCCGTCCGGCCGGAGTCGGCGCGCCGGCGGGACCGCGGGCGCGGCGGGTGGCACCGGTGGTTCGGGGTGGGTCCCGGCCAGGGGCCCGGCCGGGGTCTCGGCCGGGGTCTCGGCCGGGGTCTCGGCCATCACGGCGGTCATTCGGCAGCCTCCTCGGCGGACGCCCGACGGGCCCGGATCCGACGGACGTACGGCACGGCCAGCCAGCCGGTCAGCAGCAGTCCGGCGGTGACGGCGATCCAGGAGTACAGCGGCACCCCCGAGTCGGCGGCCTGGGCGGCGGCCGACTTGGCCGCGCCGGACGCCGTACCGGCAGCCGGGTTGGGCACCGGGTCGGCGGCGGCGGCCTGGTGCAGCATGCCTGCGGGAGCCACCGCGGTGGTGGTCCAGTTGGTCGGGTCGGTGAAGGTGAGTACGACGGTGAAGTCCTTGACCGAGACGGGCCTGACCTTGTGCCGGCAGCTGGCGGTGATGGTGTAGTCACCCTTGAGCGGGCCCGAACCCGCCCGGGTGGCCACCACCTTGAGGGTGTTGGCCAGCGGCAGGATGAAGCCGCCGCTGGGTGCGACCCGGTAGACCGACGCGGCCACCGTCCCGGTCAACGGGGCGCCCTCGGCCGGGAATCCGGCACCGTTGATCCGTACCGCCAGGTAGTTGGCCGGGTCGGGGCACGGACCGGAGCTGAGCAGGTCGATCGAGTCGTCGTCGTGCCCCTTCGGGTAGTCGAAGGACAGCGTGCCGACCGGCTCGGCGGCGGACGCCCGAGGGGCGTACGGGAGTTGGCACAGCATCAGGACGGCCAGCAGCGCGGCGGCGGCCACCGGGGCGGGCAGCACCGGCGGCTTGGCGGCCGCTCCGGGGAGCGGGCGGCGGCGACGCCGGGCCAGCCACCAGCGGCCGGCCAGCAGGGCGAGCAGCAGCAGCGCCGCCAGCGTGGTCCAGGGGATCAGCGCGAAGCGGTGCTTGGAGACGTCGCTGACCAGCTTCGGGTCCTTGTCACCGGCCACCGGCAGCGGGTCGATGGTGATTCCGGCGGTGCCCCACAGCGTGGGGTAGACCCCGGAGACGTCGAAGCGGTAGTTGACCGCGTTGCCGGGCAGCAACTCCTGGAGGTCGGCCGGGGCGTTGCCGGTGGCGATCGAACCGAACAGGTTGGTGATCCGGACCGCCTGCTTGCCGCCGAGCCGGATGTTGCCGGTGTTGCGGACGGTGTAGCTGACCGTGGTCCGGCCGTTGTCCAAGGGGTTGGCGCTCGGGTGGTACACCGCCTTGGCGTTCTCCACCTTGAGCTCGGCCTTCAGGTCACCGGAGACCCGGATGTTCACCCGGGAGCCGACCCGCTGGTCGACCGTGACCGCATTGCCCTTGGCGTCCTTGCTCTCGGCCCGGACCGCGACCACGATGCCGGCCGCGTGGTCGCCGGGCGAGGCCTGCGCCGGGACGGCCAGGGTGAACGGGACGATCTGGCGGCTGCGGCCCGGCAGGGTGACCGAGTCGACCGCGGTCCGGATCCAACTCCCGGCCTGGGTCGAGGGCTTGCCGTCGGGCAGCACGTCGTAGCCGCCGCTGTCGGTGTTGAAAGCGTCGGCCGGGTAGAGCCGCACGGTGAGCGGCTGCTCGCCGTAGTTCCAGACCGCGACGTGGTCCTTGAGCAGCGCGCCGGGGGTGGCCGCGTAGGAGAAGGTGCCCCGGGCGTCCGGCTCGGTGGCGGTCGCGGGCTGGATGCCGAAGGTCTGCGCAGCGGGTGCCGCCTGAGCGGCCGGCGGGTCGTCGGCGTACGCCGTCCCAGCGGTCATCACCAGAGCGGCGACCGCCAGCAGGGGCAGTAGGAACCATCGGCGCATCGGCGGCGTCATCCTCGCTTGCTGGTACGGAAGTTGGGCACCGGCGGCCGGGCCGTCCACGGGTTCGACGTAGTGTCGCGCGGACGGACCGGCCGCCGGGTTAAGGGCGCACTCGGTCCCGGTGAACTACCGGTGTCAGATCGCCGTCAGGGTGAGCAGGCCCTGGTACGTCCCGGCCAGCGTGGAGGTCGGGGCGAGCAGGGTGAGGTCGGCGCCGAGCTTGGCGGTGCCGAGGCCGGTCGCGGTGGCCAGGGTCCGGGAGGACTTCAGGCCGAAGACACCCGCGTCGGCAGCCGCGACGGCGTTGGCCGGAGCGATCTGACCGCCGAGGTTGATCTTGAGACCGTCACCCTTGGAGACCAGGTTCGGGGCCCAGCCGAGGTTCTGCGCGTTGATCTGGTTGGCGCCCGAGGCGAACTGGTCCACCCGGCCGCTGACCGACCAGCCCGGCGCACCCGCGCGGGTGTCCGTGACGGTGACGGTCTGGATCGCACCGGTGGTGGAGTACAGGGTGCTGTCGCCGTTCAGGGTGAGCGGCGGCAGGGTGACGTTGGTGCCCGCCACGCTGATCACCAGGGCGCCGGGGGCGACCGTGGTGGTGATGGTCTCGAAGACCGGCGACGGGGGCAGCGGGTCGCCCGGGTTCGGGACGACCACCGGCGGGGTGACGGTGAACGGCACGACCGGGGAGGTCGAGGCCGCGAAGTCGGCCGGGACGGCCGGGACGAAGGTGGCGGTCAGCAGGTGGTCGCCCTCCGCCAGGTTGGCGACGGTCAGCCCGGCGGTGCCGGCGTTCGCCGACTGGGTGCCGAGCAGCGTGCCGCCGTCACGGAACTCGACCGCACCGGGCGTGCCGGCCGGGGTCACGGTGGCGCTCAGCGCGACCGGGGTGTTCTTGGCAGCCGAGCCGGCCGGGGTGATGGCCAGCGCGGTGGTGGTCGCGGCGGCACCCTTGGGGCTGATGGTGTAGCTGACCGTGGAGGACGTCGAGCCCAGGAAGGCGGTCGAGGTCGAGGTGAAGACCGCGGACAGGTTGTGCGCACCCAGGGTCAGGGTGTTGACGGTCAGCTCGGCCGCACCGGCCGTCACGGCGACCGGGGTGCCCAGCGCGGTGCTGCCGTCCAGGAACTGGACGGTGCCCTGGGCGGCCGGGGTGACCGCGGCGGAGAGCTTGACGTCGCCGCCGACGGTGGCGGAACCGTTCGGGGTGACGGTCAGCGCGGTGCTGGTGGCGGTCGCGACCGGCGTGGTGTCCACCGTGGTGTAGCTGGTGGGCGTGTTGAAGTTGATCGCGCCGACGAAGTCACCGAAGTAGGTGGTGCCGAGCTTGGCACGGCAGCGCAGCCGGAACTCGTACTTGCCGGCCAGCGTGGAGAAGCCGTTCTTCTGCGCGAAGCCGCGCATGGTGTCGCTCAGCGGCACCGTCAGGTGGCCCTGGCCGTCGACCGGGAAGTTGGACTGGGCCTGGTTCGCGGTGACGCCGAAGCCGTCCACCGGGAAGCCGGCACCGAAGACCAGGCCCTGCAGGTTGGTACCGCCGGGGCAGGCGGCGGAACTGACCAGGCTGATCAGCTCCTCGTCGGTGCCTGTCGCCGGGTTGAGGGTCAGGGTGCCGACGGTCGGGACCGTCTCGGCCGCGTGCGCGGCGGTACCGGCCATGGTGATGCTGCCGGCGGCCAGGAGGGTGGCTGCGCCGATCGCGATGGTGCGCGGGATGCGAATGCTCACGGTTCTGGTGTGCCTTTCAGGCAGAGAGACGCGGAGGGTTGAGGGAAGGTCAGTTGCCGGAGTTGCGGGAGGTGTCACCGCAGTTGTCGTTGGTGCCGAAGCCGTACTGCTTGATCAGGTCGGCGCGCGAGCAGATCTTCGAGGTCTTGCCGACGAAGACGTCGCTCCACGGGCTGACGCCGACCTTGCTGGTCGGGATGACGTTGTAGACGTCACGGGTGGCGGCGGCACCGGTGTTCAGCAGCATCGACGGGACACCGTTGATGTTGCCGAGCTGGGCAGCGCCGCGGATGTCGGGGATGGTGCTGGCGCTCTGCGCGAGGTACTGGGCGATCGAGAACGGCACCAGCGACTTGCTGTCGAGCACGCGGCCGTCGTGCTCCTCGATCTTCTTGCCGCCCTTGGTGTCGGTGACACAGGGGTAGCGGTTGGCGCTCAGGTCGCCCTCGGTGATGCCGACCACGGTCAGCCAGTACGAGCGGGTGCCGGAGCCGCTCTGCGGAAGCAGCGGGCGGATGTCCCAGTTCGGGGCGGTGCCGACGAAGCCGGGGTCACAGGTGTAGAGGGCGTGCAGGTCGGCCGTGCTGAGGTCGAGCGGCAGCACGCTGCCCGCGCCGACGGCGTAGGTGACGGCGTCGACGGCGAACGGGACGTAGGTCAGACCGGGGGTGCTGGCGGTCACGTTGAGGCTGGAGGAACGGGAGAAGTCCAGGCAGCCGTTGCCCTTGTTCAGCTCGTTCAGCAGGGCGGTGCGGCCCGCACCGGAGCCGTTCGGGCGGGTCAGGCCCTGGCAGGCGGCGGCGGCCTTGGTGTTGATGGTCGCGGAGCCGGTCGCGTTGTAGGAGCCGATCAGCTTCTCACCGGTCGGGCCGGTGATGGCGTCGGCCATCGCGTTCATGACGCCCTGGGTGGTGTCGGAGCCGACGCCCGCGAGCTGACGGTAGACCGGGACGCCGGTCGGGTCCGCCTGGGCGGTCCCGGTACCGGCCACCACCAGGCCGAGGCCGGCGGCGACGGTCACACACTTGGCCAGGTTGCTCTTGGTGAGACTCTTCACTGTTCTTCGTCCTTTTCGGGCAGCTCTCAAGCACGGCCGGAGGGTTCTCCGGCCGCGTGGCGCACATGCGTTGGCGTGGTACTGGTGGTGGTGTGGTCTTGGGGCCCGCCGGGTCCCCGGCCGCTCAGGGCCGGGGACGCCGATTGCGGAGCAGGCGCGGCAGGAACAGCCCGGCTGCACCGGCCAGCAGACCGGTGATCAGCACGCCGAGCAGCAGGTAGCGGGCCGAACCCACGTCGCTGTCAGCCGTCCGGGCGACCGGGACGACCGGCTTGGGCGTGAGCACGACGGGAGTGTGCGCGGCGGTCGGGCCGGGGGCGGGCGGGGCGGTGGGCGCGTTGTCGACCGGCGGCTGGTGCTGGACCGTACCGGCTCCGGCCGGGGCCACGGCGGCCTCGGTGGCCGGTGGGGCGGCCCGCCGCGTCGGGGACGTGCTGGGCTCCGGCTCGGGCACGCCCGCGTTCTTCTCCACCAGCTCGGCCACCCGCCGGAGCTGGACCCGCATCTTCTCCGGCAACGGCACGTACCCGTCCGGCAGTTGGCCGAGCGAGACGCCGTGCACCTGGCCGGTGTCGGCCGCGTAGCGGAGCAGACCGGCGTACGCCTTGCCGCCGGCCGCGTCGAGGGCCGACGGGACGGTGGCGGCGAAGGTGGTGATGGTCAGCGGGTAGCCGCCGGCCACCGGCAGGCCAGGCGGAATGACCGCGATCCGGGCCGGGTCCGCAGGCGTCGCCGCGTTCGCCATGGCGAGCAGCGTGGTCTCGGTCGGGGCGACGAACTCGCCCGCACCGTTGCGGAGTTTGGCGGTGCTCAGCCCGTACCGCGCGGCCTGGGCGGTGGTGGCCAGTGCCATCAGCGACCGCAGACCCTGCGGCTGCGGCGGGTCCTTCTTCATCGAGGGCGGAATGCTGTCCGCACTCCAGACCGACTTGCCGGTGGTGTCACCGCGGGCGGCGAACCGGGCAGCGTCCCCCATCGAGGAGAGGTAGGGGTGCGACTCCGTGTTGCACCAGTCGGGGCGGCCCTCGGACTTCTCGAACTCCTGGCAGTAGTCGTCCTGCTTGGGGTAGTTCGAGCGGGGGTAGCTGGTTTCCAGCCTGGTGAAGGCCTGGTTGACCCGGTCCTTCCACTTCGGGTGGACTTCGCCGCTCAGGAAGGCCTTGGCCTCCGGGTCGCCTTGCAGCCACTTCCAGAGCTGCTGGGCGGCGTCGCTCGAACCCAGCGGCAGCATCAGGTCCGGCACCCGGGCTCCGAAGAAGTACTTGAACTGCGGGTTCAGCTCCAGGAACTCCGGGTCGCTGAGCAGGTCCAGCGGGTTGGTGTCCGGCACGTCCTTGTCACCCGGGTTGACCGCGTACTGGTAGCTCTGGGTGACCAGCTTGGCGACCAGACGGGGCGTCAGGTTCATCTCCGGCATCCGCTGCCCCTCCTGCTTGCGGACGTCCTCCGGGGCCCGGATCGAGGACTGGTTCTCGATGTCGAAGGCGATGGTGAGCCCGGACAGCGCGATCGGCGCGTAGACCGGGGTCCGGCCGGGCGTCTGCTCCTCGACCGCCAGCGGGTAGCCGAGGAAGTCGAGACCGGGGTTGCCGCCCTGCAGCCGCTCCCTGGCCGTGTCGTCGCTGCCCTGCGAGAAGTTGAAGATGCCGCCCGCCTGCCGGCACAGCACCGGCTGCCAGCGCTGCATCGCCTCGGACATCAACTCGTTGCCGTCCGTGGGCCGTTCGGAGCTGCCGATCGGGCAGGACAGGCCGACCTGTTCGAAGCCGAGCGGGACCACCAGGCGCTTGGCCCAGTTGGTGGTGGAGAGCGGAGTGGACTGGAGCTTGCCGCCGCCGGCGGTCGGCACCTTGCCGTCCACGTCCAGCTCGCCGCGCGGCACGATCACCAGCCAGCACCGGTGCAGCGGTGCGTCGGCCGCCTTGCTCACCGGCTGCCCGCAGCCCAGGCCCGGGGCCTCCATGCCGCTCTGCATCTCGAAGAAGAGCTGCCCACTGCCGTCGGCCCTGGTCGGGGCGAACGGCACCTCGTTGGTGGTCTGCGCGTTGTAGAAGGAGCTGGTGCCGCCGGTCTCCGGAGCCGCGCCGGTGGCGGAACGGAACGGGACGTAGACGTTCTCGTTCGGCTTGGTCTGCTTGATCGGCTCGGCGTCGTCGACCAGCGCCGGACCGAAGTTGAGCTGCCGCTGGGACACGAAGTCACCGGCCGAGATCCGGGAGTCCCCCTTGGTCGCCCCGTACTGGCACTGCTCCCGGTCCGGGCCGGTCGCGTCATCGCCCCAGCACTGCATGAACTGGAGGTAGTTGCGCCCGAACGCCCGCGGGTTCGGCACAGTCTGCTTGCCGCCCTTCCAGGTGATCTCGACCACCTGGTTCACCAGGTGGTCGGTCTGCGGGACGGTCACCTCCAGGTTGGCGAACTCACCGGCGCCCTTGACCGTGACCGGCTTCGGGTCGTTGGTCACCGGGCCCGAACTCGGAGAGCTCGCGGCCGACCCGACCGCGGCCGAACCGCCCGCCGTCGTCAAGGACTTCGCACCGGACTTCGCACCGGTGCCCGACTGTCCGGCAGCCTGGGCAGGGGCCTTCGGGTCGATCCCCACCGGGGCACCGGTGATCGGGTCGACCGGGATCTCGGGCTTGGCCGAAGTCCCGGCGGCCACCCCGACCGGGGTGTCGCCCGGGCCGGCCGAGAGCGCCGCTCCGGCCGCGGTGACGAGCAGCAGGCCGAGTACTCCTGCGGTCCGCAGCGCCCGCCGGGCACTGCCGTTGACGGTCCGTCGGCTCACAGCTCTTCATCCCGTCTGCGAGCCGCCCGGCCCGCGATCACCGGCGGCAGCACGATGACCGCGCCGAGCAGCAGCCCGGCGATCACCATCAGCGAGGTCCGCAGTCCGCTGCCCGCCGAGGCGGCCACCTCGATCGCGGTGGCACTCACGCTCTGCCCGCTGCCGCCACCGGCGGCTCCGCCGTCACCACCACCGAGCGCGGGGTCGTCCGCCGCTGCCTCGCCGCCCGTCCCGCCGACGGCTCCGGTGCCCGCCGCACCGCCGGCCGCCGCAGCCGCACCACCGGTCGCACCACCCGTTCCGGCCCCGTTGCCGTTCCCCGCGCCGCCGGTCGAGGTGCTGCTGCCCGTCTGGGTGCCGGTGGGCTTGGTGCCGGCGGCACCGCACTGGGACGTCGCGCCCTTCTTGTCGCACTCGGGCGGCTGGGGGGCACTGGCCACGTAGGGGTTGGTGCCGTCCTTGCCGAAGGTCGGATTGCTGCAGGCGGCCGGGTCGAAGGCCTTCTTCTCACTGCCCGGGATCTTCCCCAGCTGGTCGAAGCCGGAGGTGACCAGCTGCGGGGTGAGCGGCGAGTAGCCGTTGTCACCGACCTTCTTCTGGCCCTCGCAGAGGAAGTAGTAGCCGAAGGCGCTCAGTGCCGCGCCCTTGTCCTTGGTGAAGTTCTTCGTCTCGGCGGTGTGCACCACCATGTAGCTGTAGCTGGAGAGCGGGTAGGAGGCCGCTGCCGGGCTGTCGTAGACGTCGTCCAGCATCTGGGTCAGGTCCGGGTTGATCCGGGCGTTGACCAGGGCGACCGCGACGTTCTGCCCGGTCGGGCCGACGTAGTAGCCGGCCTTGTTGAGCACCTTGGCGACCGGGAACTTGGCCTCCTTGGCGTAGGAGTACTCGACGTAGGTGATGGCACCGTTGTTGCCCTCGTTGGCGACCGAGGAGGCCACCGTGATCGAGCTGCCCAGCGCCTTCCAGGTGGAGCCGTTCAGCAGCGGGAAGAACGAGGTCATCCCACAGGCCGCACCGCGCGGGGTGCGGCGGCAGTAGTCGTCCCAGATCGGCTGCTGACGCTTGCTCAGCCAGGTGGTGAACTGCGCGGTGGTACCGGAGCCGTCCGAGCGGACCACCGGGTGGACCTCGACGTGCGGCAGTTCCAGGCCCGGGTTGTCGGCCTTCACCAGCGGGTCGTCCCAGTGGGTGATGCCACCGGTGAAGAGCTTGGCGATCACCTCGCCGGAGAGCCGCAGGTCGGTCACCCGCTTGCCGTTGATCTTCAGGTTGTACATGAAGGAGGTGCCACCCGCGACGATCGGCAGGTAGGCCGACGGGAACGGCGGCGGTGCGTCGTACTGGCCGCCGTCGGTGAGCCCGTAGGGGATCTCGGTCACCGCGAAGTCGGTGGCGTCGTTCTTGAACTGGTTCCGGCCGAACGAGGACCCCTGCGGGTCGAAGTCGACGGTCATGCCGTACTGGCGGACGTTCTTGATCCAGCCGTCGACCGCGTTGTAGCTCCAGGTGGAACCCGCGCCGCTGATCCGCAGGTAGCCGGCGGCCTCGGCCCGGTGGGCCGCGCCGAACAGCAGCGAGGTGGCGAACACCGCGAGCGCGGTGAGCAGGGTGAGGGTGCGGGTGATCACGGGCGCCTTCCGGGCGGAGTGGACGACGGGGTTGGTCATCCGGACCAGGTCGGCCGCGGACTGCCGGACCCGGCTTTCACGCTGACGCCGGCTCAGCTCACCCGGGCCCCGGCCGCCGAGGGTCCGGGCGACCACGAAGAGCAGCAGCACCAGGCCGAGCAGCAGCGCCGCCGCTCCGAAGGCCCGGGCGGCCTGCAGCTCGGACGGGAACTTGATCAGGGTGAAGGCCATCAGCGGCAGCGAGGTCTGCGGGTCGCGGGTCGGGTCCAGGTTGAGGTTCTTGGTGTAGCCGGAGCAGAGCAGCACCGGCGAGGTCTCGCCGATCCCGCGCGCCGCGCCCAGGATCACCGCGGTGGCCAGACCCGACCTGGCGCTCGGCAGGGTCACCGTCCAGACCGTCCGCCAGCGTCCGGCGCCGAGCGCGTAGGACGCCTCCTTGAGCGAGGCGGGCACCAGCCGGAGCACCACGTCGGAGGCCCGGATCAGGATCGGCAGCATCATCACCGAGAGCGCCACCCCGGCGGCCAGGCCCGATCGGGGCAGCCCCAGGGTGAGCACCATCACCGCGTAGATGAACAGCCCTGCCAGGATCGACGGCAGCGCGGTCATCGCCTCGACCAGGGTGCGCACCAGCCGGCTGAACCGGCCCGGCACCTCGCTCATGAAGACCGCGCAGCTGAACCCGAGCGGGATGGTGATGGCCAGTGAGATGGCGATCTGCGTCAGCGTGCCGACCATCGCGTGCAGCGCACCACCGTGGTCCAGCGGGTCGGTCGGCCCGGCGTCGGCCAGGTCCTCGGTGAAGAAGTTGCTGTACGAGAGGGCCGACCAGCCCTTCATGAAGACGTAGCCGACCACCCAGAACAGGACCCCGATCAGCACCGCGGCCAGGCTGTGCACCACGGCCGAGGCCAGGCGGTCACGGACCGTCAGCGGGCCCTCGTCCCGGGAGACCAGCAGCGCGTACAGGCCGAGGAAACAGAGCCAGCTGCAGACCACGAAGCCGATCCCGCCGTTGAACGGGGTGAGCCGCTGGAACAGCACCGCGGAGGTCGCCACCGCCCCGGCCAGGCTGCCCCAGAAGGCGTAGTGGTCGGAGGCGCGGCGGGCGTTGATCCGGCGGGGGCGCTGCGGGGCCGCCCCGGCCGGCGGGGTGACCACGGTGGTCCTGGGGGGTGCGGTGGTGGTGGTCATGAGCTGGCCCCCGAGCGGCTGCGGGCGACCACGGCGGCCGCGGCGAAGTTGACCACCAGGGTCAGCAGGAACAGGGTGAGCCCGGCCGCCATCAGGGCGGAGACCGAGAAGTCGGTGGAGTCGCCGTAGCGCAGCGCGATCAGCGGGGCGACCGCGCTGCCGCCGCTCTGCAGCACGTGCGGCTGGATCTCGAAGTTCATCGACAGGATCAGGTAGACCGTGATGGTCTCGCCCAGTGCCCGGCCGAGACCGAGCATGGTGCCGCCGATGATCCCGCCCCGGCCGAACGGCAGCACCACCGAGCGGATCATGCCCCAGCGGGTGGAGCCGAGCGCGTACGCGCCCTCCCGCTCACCGGCCGGCGCCTGGTCGAACACCTCGCGCATGATCGAGCACATGATCGGCGTGATCATGAAGCCCACCACGATGCCCGCCATCAGCGTGGAGGCGGTGTACACCAGCGGCGGCGTCAGCGGGTCGTCCGGGTCGGCACCGTTGACCCGGAACAGCGGGATCCAACCGAAGTAGGTGGACACCCACCGTGCCACGCCGGTCAGTTGGTACTGCAGCAGCATGAAGCCCCAGACCCCGTAGACCACGCTGGGCACGGCGGCCATCAGGTCGACCATGCTGACCAGCGTCCGGCGCAGTTTCCGGGGCGCATACTCGCTGATGTAGAGCGCGCTGCCGAGTGCCAGCGGAACCGCCACCAGCACCGCCGTCCCGCCGATCAGCAGCGTGCCGATCAGCACCGCGGCGATCCCGAACTGGCCGTGGCCACCGTCCGGGTTCCAGGTCTCGGTGGTCAGGAAGGAGAGTCCGGCAACCGAGAGCGCCTCGGTGGCCCGGACCGCCAGATAGCCGCCGACGCCGAGCATCACCGCCAGCACGAACACGCCGCTGGTCCTGGCCCAGACCAGGAAGATCCGGTCGGCCAGACCGGGATTGACCGTGAGCGCCCTCGGGCGGTCCTGGACGATCGGGGTGTCGGCACTCATCCGACACCTCCACGGGCGGTGTCGGCCGCGCTCCGTGCACCTGCCAGAAAACGGGCGAGGTTGTACTGGCACTCGCGCTGCCGCCGGTAGCCGCGGGCCGAGTGGGCCACCGTCCGGCCGTCCAACTCAAGCCGCCAGAGCCACAGTTGGCCGTGCTCCATGGAGCAGATGGTGGTCCGGCCCTGGTCCACCCGGTGCTGGAACTCCTCGATCGCCACCCGGCAGGAGGCGGCATCCTGGAAGATCTCCTGACTCTGTCCCAGGTGCCGGTTGTTGGCACCGAGGAGTCGCCAGACCGTCCCACCCGACGCGATGTCAGGGCGGGCCGGTCTGCTGACGATCAGAAATCTGGGGTGTCCCATGCCGGTGCTCGCCCTTCCGCAGCGCTGCTTGGCCGAAAGCGACTGTCGCGGCTCAGAAACGCGGCTCAGGTGCGCCCGGATGAACACCGGACACGGGACGGCTTAACGAACGGTGCGCAGGTCCTCCACGGATCACACACCCCACGTACGAATCTGACGATACGTCAGGCCTGCCCCACCTCCAGCGCCAGCACCAACGGCCGGTCGGCCGAACTGCGGCCCGCCTCGACCGTGTACGTACCCGGCCGGGTGACCCAGCCCTGGCCGGCCATCCAGGTCTGCGCGGCCCGCTCCGGCACCGTCACCCGGGCCGTCACGCTCTCGCCCGGCGCCGCCTCCACCACCGCGAAACCGGCCAGCTGACGGTCCGGCCGGGTGCGGTCCACCCCGTCGGTGGCCAGATAGACCTGGACCACCTCACGGCCCGCCCTGGCCCCGGTGTTGCGGACCCGGACACAGACCTCGGCCAGCACGCCCGACTGCTCGCCGCGTCGCGCCTCCAGCCCCTCGTACGCCCACTCGGTGTAGCCCCGGCCCTCGCCGAACCAGTACGCGGGCTGCGCACCGGCCCGGCGCTGCCAGGCCCGGTAGCCGATGAACAGGCCCTCCTCGTAGACGAGTCGGCCGTCGGTCGGCTCGACCTCCCAGACCGGCGCGTCGGCCTCCTCGGCGGGCCAGGTGGTGGGCAGCCGCCCGCCCGGCTCGGCCAGGCCGACCAGCACGTCGGCCAGCGCCGCCCCGGCCTCCTGGCCGGGGAACCAGGCCAGCAGCACCGCTGCCGCCTGCTCGCGCCACGGCATCAGCACCGGGGCACCGGCGTTGACCACCACCACGGTGCGCGGGTTGACCGCCAGCACCCGGGACACCAGCTCGTCCTGCCGCCCCGGCAGCCGCAGCGCGGACCGGTCCACGCCCTCGCTCTCCACCTCCTCGGTGGTGCCGACCACCACCACCGCCACCTCGGCGGCGCGGGCCGCCTCGACCGCCTGCTCGATCAACTCGTCGGCGGAGGCGATCGGCTCGGCGTGGCCCAGGGTGAAGGAGACCAGCCCGAAGCCGGAGAACGCGCTCGCCTCCGGCAGCGTGCAGGTCAGCCTGACCTCGGCCGGGCCGGTCAGCTCCAGCCCGAACCGCCGCTCCGGCGGGCTCAGGAAGGCCGCCGCCGGGTCCTCGCCCTCGGGCAGCAGCAGGCCGTCGAAGAGCAGCTGGCCGGCCGCCTCCAGCCGGTAGTGGCCGACCCCTCGGATCGCCACCTGGTGCTCGCCGGACCGCTCCGGGGTCACCGTGGTCTCCAGCACCACCCTGCGCAGGTCACCGAACGAGACGTCGCCGGGCAGCGTGCCTAGCCAGCGCACACCGCCGTCCACGGTGGCCGCCGTCCCGAGCAACCCACCGTCCGCGTCCAGCAGTTCGGCGCGGCCGGGGAAGCCGGCCGGGGGCAGGAAGGTCCGCGGGTCGGCGCCGACCTCGAAGCCCAGCTCGACCTCCGCGCCGAGCGCGGCGCGCAGCCCCTCCAGCGGCGAGACCACCCGGGTCGGGAAGACCTGGGCACTGCCGCCGCCACCGATCCGGACCTCGGCCGCCGCCGCGCCGATCAGTGCCACCTTCGTGCCCGGGGCCGGGGCCAGCGGCAGCACGCCGCCCTCGTTGCGCAGCAGGACGAAGGAGCGCGCCGCCAGCTCCCGGGCCAGCGCCTCGCCGTCGATCTCGGCGGGCAGCCGGTCGGCCGACACCGCCGCCGGCGCACCGGCCAGCAGGCCCACCCGGGCGGCCAGCCGGAGGACCCGGCGGGCCAGCTCGTCCACCGTCCGCTCGGGCACCAGGCCCTCCTGGACCGCCTTCACCAGGTGCTCGCCGTACACCGTGGCCGGGCCCGGCATCGCCACGTCCAGCCCGCCCAGCGCGGACCGCACGGTGTCCCTGGCCCCGGTCCAGTCCGAGACCAGCACCCCGTCGAAGCCCCACTCCTCGCGCAGCACCCGGTTGTTGAGCTCGTCGTGCTCGCTCATGGTCGGGCCGTTCACCGAGTTGTACGCGGCCATCAGCCCCCAGGGGCTGGCCTTCTTCACGATGATCTCGAACGGGGCCAGGTAGAGCTCGCGCAGGGTGCGCTCGTCCAACCGCACGTCCACCGTGAAGCGGTCGGTCTCCGAGTCGTTGCCGACGAAGTGCTTGGGGGTGGTGGCCACCCCGCCGTCCTGCACCCCGGACACCAGCGCCGCGCCCAGCTCGCCGGTCAGCAGCGGGTCCTCCGAGTAGCACTCGAAGTGCCGACCGCCGCGCGGGCTGCGGTGCAGGTTCACGGTCGGCGCCAGCACCACGTGGGCACCCTTGCGGCGGGCCTCCTGGGCCAGCAACTGCCCGGCCCTGCGCACCAGTTCGAGATCCCAGGTGGCGGCCAGCGCGGTCGGCGAGGGGATCGAGACGGACGGGTCGTCCGGCGTCCACTGCTCGCCGCGCACCCCGGCCGGGCCGTCCGACATCACCAGCCGGCCGAGGCCGATCTCCTCGTTGGCGGGCAGCGACCACATGTCGGCACCGGCCAGCAGCGCCACCTTGGCGGGCAGGTCCAGCGTGGCGAGTGCGGCCTGGACGGCGGCTTCCCTGGCGAGCTCGGTCATCTGCGTCTCCTTGTCGTTCATGCTCAGATCCAGCCGTCGAGCGAGGTCATGAAGCCCTCGAAGTCGTCCCGGTGGATGGTGTGGCCCGCGCCCGGCACGGTGCGCACCTCGAAGCCCCGCTCCCGCAGCCGCTCCGCGTCCATCGGGCCCACCAGGAAGCTGGGGTCGGCGAGTTGGACCAGCGAGGGCACCACCGGGGCGGCCGGCAGGCCCGCGTACCCGAGGTGCGAGGTGAGCGACCGGGCGCTGTCCGGGTCCCAGGCGGCCAGCGTGGCCAGCTCGACCTCGACGTCCGCCTGCTCCCAGCGCGGGTTCATCGCGGTGATCTGCTCGGCGGTCGCCTGGCCGGCGAAGCCGACGAACAGCTCGGGGTCGATGCCGGAGTCGGCGAACAGCCAGGCGGGGTCGGAGAAGACCGCCCGCTGCGGCCGCAGCCGGTCCACCGCCCAGCGCAGCGAGAGCCCGCCGAGCGAGTGCCCGATGGCGAGTTCGGCACCGGCCGGCAGGGTGGCCACCAGGTCGTCCGCGTACTGGGCGGGGCTGTACCGATCGGCCGGGGTCTCCCCCGTGCCGCGCGGGCTCGTACCGTGACCGCGCAGGTCCACCGCGATCACCCGGTAACCGCGCTCGGCCAGCGCGGGGCCGACCCGGCGCCAGGTCCGGTGGTCGGACATGATGCCGTGCACCAGCAGCGCCACGCGGTCGCCGGTACCCCACTCCTGAGTGTGCAACTTCACTTGCTCGATACCTTTCTGACGGTTGGTCACCGGACGCTCCTGATCGGCCGCACGGCGAGCGCGCCGAGCACCGAGAGCAGGGCTCCGAGAACGAACAGCGGGGTGTAGCCGCCGAGGGCGACCACGGCGGAGGCCACGAAGGGGGCCAGGATCTGCGGTCCGGCGTTGGCGATGTTCAGCACGCCCATGTCCCGGGCGGCGTCCTCCGCCTTCGGCAGCACCATGGTGACCAGCGCGGTGTCGACCGCCATGAAGCAGCCGAAGGCCAGGCCGTTGACGGCGGCGAAGACCAGCATCCCCGGCCAGGTGGGGCTGACCACCGGGATCAGCAGGGCCAGCCCCGAGAGGGCGGCCGAGACGCCGACGAACAGCTTGCGCCGGTCCAGGCGGTCGGAGAGCACGCCGCCGACCACGGTGGAGAGCGCCATGGTGACCGCCGAAACCGGGGTCAGGATCGCCACCGCCTCGGTCGGCTCCAGGCCGGCCGGCAGGGCGATGTGGTCCTGCAGGATGTAGAGCTGGTAGCCGACCACCGCGAAGTAGCCGAGCACCAGCAGCCAGCGGCCGATGAAGGCCCAGCGGAAGTCGTGCTCACGCAGCACCCCGAGGAAGGCGGCGGCCTGCTCCCGCAGCGGCGCGGGGGACTTCGCCGGCATCCGCTGTTCCTTGGCGCCTGCCGTGAAGACCACCGCGCCCAGCGCGACCAGCAGACCGAGCACCAGGTACCCGGTCCGGTAGTGGTCGGAGGTGGCCGAGGCGACCAGCACGCCGATCGTGGAGCCGACCGGCAGGCCCAGGCCGACCGCCGCCGAGGCGGCGCCGCGTCTGCCGAGCGGCACCCGGTCGGGCACCACCGAGGTGAGCGCGGACTGGTAGAAGTTCATCACCGCCTGGCCGAGGCACCAGGCGATCGCGACCAGCAGCACGGTGTCCACGCTGCCGAGCAGGGCCATCGCGGCGACGGCGGCGAGACCGCCGCCGAGAATCCACGGGTTGCGCCGCCCGGAGCGGTCCGAGAGCGCACCCGCGAGCGGGTTGAAGAAGGTCGCGAAGATCGCCGCGACCCCGCCGATCAGGCCGAGGTTGGCCACCTTGTGCGCGGCGTCGATCTGCTCGACCTGGAGCGGCAGCAGGACGCTGCCGACCCCGATGTAGAGCGCGTACATGGCGGCGTTGCCGGTGAACAGCAGCGGCAGCAGGCCGCGGGTGGCACGGTGACCGTCGGCGGTCTCGGTCTCGGCACCGGGGTGGGTGGGGGAAAGGGCCACATTGCCCTCCAAAGTGACTCAGGGGGAAGTCATGCTGATGAGGTTACACGTGTAACGCTTGCACGTGTAAGCAGCCATGTAACCCGCCCGTCCGCCCCCCGGCCAGAGGTCAGGCATGAAAAGATTCGAACCGTTATGAGCAATCGACCCGCCGCCGCCACCCCACCGACCAGCGCCGACGTCGCGCGCCTCGCCGGAGTGTCCCGCGCCACCGTCTCCTTCGTGCTCAACGACACCGCAGGAGGCCGGGTCGGCGAACAGACCCGGCAGCGGGTCAGAGCGGCCGCCGCCGAACTCGGCTACGTCCCGCACGCCGCCGCCCGCTCACTGCGCGCGGGCCGCACCGGCGTGGTCCTGCTGGCGGGCTCCGCGGCCCCGATCGGCCCACTGTTCAGCGAGTTCTACCGCGAGCTCCAGGGCGCCCTGCGCCGACACGGCTACACCAGCGTGCTGTACGGCCCCAGCCCGGGCCAGGGCGACGAACCAGCCCGCGCCTGGGCCGAGTTGAGGCCTGCGGCGGTGCTCTGCATGGAGCCGGTCCTCACCCCCGCCGGGGTCGACCTGCTGCACCGCTCCGGCACCCGGGCGGTGTTCAGCATGAGCACCGCCCCGGTCGCCGGGGCGCATGCCCTGATCATCGACCAGCCCGAGGTCGGCGCGGTCGCCGGCGCCCACCTGCTCGCGGCCGGCCGCCGCCGGATCGGCGTCGTGATCCCCGCCGACCCGGAGCTCGACCAGTTCAGCGGCCCCCGCCTCGCCGGGGTCACGGCCGCCACCGCCTCGGCCAGGACCGGGCCGGTGGAGACCCTGCGGCTGGAATGCACCGAGGCCTCCGGGGCCGCCGCAGCAGCCCGCTGCCGCGAACTCGGGCTGGACGGGGTGTTCTGCTACAACGACGAGTACGCGATGCTCCTACAGCGCTCGCTGCAGGATCTCGGGGTCGACGTCCCCCGGCAGGTCGCCCTGGTCGGCGCGGACGACCTCCTGCTCGGACGCCTGCTCCGCCCCCGGCTCAGCACCGTCGGGATGACCCTGATCAGCGGCGAAACCCTCGCCACCCTGATCGACCAGGCCATCGCCGACCCCACCGCTCCCCCGGGCACCCAGAACCTGCTGACCCTCCGCCTGATCGCCCGCGACTCGTCCTGACCGTCGGCTCGGGCACACGCGCTGGTGGCACACGCCAGGGGCTCGGGGAACTGCGAGGAGATCTGGCGTTCGGGTCACTGCGAAAGTGCCTGACCATCTACGCACGGGTGACCTCGTCTGAGGTCGGCGTCGCAGTTCCCCGAGCCCCTGGACCGTAGATGCTCAGGCGCCTGCCAAAGGGTCAGAACCCCAGCTTGCGCAGCTGCTTCGGGTCCCGCTGCCAGTCCTTCGCCACCTTCACGTGCAGGTCCAGGAACACCGGAGTCCCCAGCAGCGCCTCGATGTGCTTCCGCGCTGTCGTCCCGACGTACTTCAGCCGAGCGCCCTTCGCCCCGATGACAATCGCCTTCTGGCTCTGCCGCTCGATGTAGACGATGGCGTGGATGTCGAGCAGCGGCCGGTCCGCCGGACGCCCCTCGCGCGGGATCATCTCCTCGACCACCACCGCCAGCGAGTGCGGCAGCTCGTCCCGGACGCCCTCGAGGGCGGCCTCCCGGATCAGCTCCGCGACCATCACCAGCTCGGGCTCGTCCGTCAGGTCACCGTCGGGGTAGAGCGGCTGGCCCTCGGGGAGCAGCTTGGTGATCAGGTCGCCGACCAGCTGGACCTGCTTGTCGCCGACGGCCGAGACCGGAATGATCTCGGCCCACTCGATGCCGAGCTCCTGGCCCAGCTGGTGGACGGCGATGAGCTGTTCGGCCAGCGTCTTGGAGTCGACCAGGTCGGTCTTGGTGACGATGGCCACCTTCGGGGTCTTCTTGACCTCGGCGAGTTCCTTGGCGATGAACTTGTCGCCGGGGCCGAGCTTCTGGTCGGCCGGGAGGCAGAAGCCGATCACGTCGACCTCGGCCCAGGTGGAGCGGACCAGGTCGTTGAGGCGCTCACCGAGCAGCGTGCGCGGCTTGTGCAGGCCGGGGGTGTCGACCAGGACGAGCTGGGAATCGGGCCGGTGCACGATGCCGCGGACGGTGTGGCGGGTGGTCTGCGGACGGTCCGAGGTGATCGCGACCTTCGTCCCGACCAGAGCGTTGGTCAGGGTCGACTTGCCGGCGTTGGGACGGCCGACGAAGCACGCGAACCCGGAGCGGTACGGGGAGGAAGGGGCAGTCATGCCGACCATTCTCCCTGATCCGCCGAGTGGGAACGGTCACCCGGTCTTCTTCCCGGTCACCGCGCCCACCAGAACCAGCAGAAACAGCACCAGGGAGCCGACCAACCAGTACGGCGATCCGGTCTCCTGCCACCGCCCCAACCCCATCAGGCTCAGCAACACCCCGGCGAAGAACGCGAACGGACCCATGCCGGTCAGATTATCGACCGCCGAGCCCGACGGGGTACGGCGTCTCAGAAACTGTGCCGCAGGACCCCGTCCGGACCGGCCAGGTGCAGCGGTGCCCCCGGGCCGCCGAGGTCCCGTACGGCGGCCAGGTCGGCCTCGGTGGGCGCGAGCGCCTCCGTCACCACGGCGGCCGCCTCCAGGCCCTTGGCACCGCTGGCCACGGCCATCGCGACGGCGGTCCGCAGGGCGCTCAGCTCCAGCGAGGGCAGCGCCACGCTGCCCGCCACGTACGTCCGTCCGGTCTCGTCCCGGACCGCCGCCCCCTCGGCCACGCCGTTGCGGGCGCGGGCCGAGCGGGCCAACGTGATGATCTTCTTGTCCTCGGCGTCCAGCTCAGTCAGCTCACTCATGCCGCCGAGCATAGGCGCCTGCCCCGAAGCCCCGAAGCCCGCCCGGGCTCAGTGCCTGAGCGCCGCCGGCGGTCCGGCCGGGCCGCGCATGTACGCGGCGTAGTTGGCGTGCCGCTTCCGCCAGTACGGGTTGTCGTGCGGCAGGTGGCGGCTGACCCGGCCGTACATGCCGAAGGTCGCGAGCACCAGGCCGAAGACGAAGCTGAAGATCACGTTGCTCATCCCGAAGGCCAGGAAGTTGGCGTCGGTCGAGAGAATCATCAGCCCGACGAACCCTGCCCCCACGAAGACGGTGCCGACCACCATGTTGATCCAGGACGCGATGTTGCCGCCGATCACCGCGCCGGCCATCAGGATCAGGCCGACCACGACCGACAGCAGGCCGAGCAGGCCGTTGCTGCTCATCCCGGCCACCCGGTCTCCCTGGGTGTCCAGGAAGCCCGGGCGGTCGATCAGCCCGAGGATGCCGAAGACCAGCAGGAAGACCCCGCCGAGACCGGCACCGAAGCGGTAGATCTGGGCCAGCCGGTGATCCACCGGCAGTTCGTCCTTGAGCTTCAGCATGACGTCCTCCAGGTGGCGCAGACCCCCTCAACCACGCTACTCCTCAGGCTCGGTGCCCTCCTGCGGGCCGGAGTCGGCCCGGACCGGGGCCACCAGCACGGTGCCGATCCGGTTCCGCCGCCCGGCCGCGCTCTCGGCGGTGAGCCGGATCGCGGTCAGGTCGGTGTGCGCGTCCTCGGGTATCGGCAGGTCGCAGGACGAGCCGGGGATCGGCACCCGGCCGAGGTTCTTGGCGAGCAGACCGCCGACGGTCTCCACGTCCTCGTCCTCCAGCTGGAGACCGAACAGGTCGCCGAGGTCCTCCACCAGCAGCCGGGCGGTGATCCGGTACGAGCCGTCGCCGAGGTCCTCGACCGGCGGGAGCTCCCGGTCGTACTCGTCGGTGATCTCGCCGACGATCTCCTCCAGGATGTCCTCGATGGTGACCAGACCTGCGGTGCCGCCGTACTCGTCGATCACGATCGCCACGTGCGAGCGCATCTGCTGCATCTCGCGCAGCAGGTCGGCCGCGGGCTTGGAGTCCGGGATGAAGACCGCGGGGCGGAGCACCGAGGAGACCGGCTCGTTCTCGGCGTCCCGGTTGATGTGGGTGCGCCGGACCAGGTCCTTGAGGTAGACGATGCCCACCACGTCGTCCTCGTTGTCGCCGACCACCGGGATCCGGGAGAAGCCGGAGCGGAGCGCCAGGGTGAGCGCCTGACGGACCGTCTTGTGCCGCTCGATCATCACCAGGTCGGTGCGCGGCACCATCACCTCGCGGACGATGGTGTCGCCGAGCTCGAAGACCGAGTGCACCATCCGGCGCTCCTCGTCCTCGATCAGGTCGTCCTTCTCCGCCAGGTCGACCAGCGCCCGCAGTTCGGCCTCGGAGGCGAACGGCCCCTCCTTGTACCCCTTGCCGGGGGTGAGCGCGTTGCCGAGCAGGATCAGCAGCCGCGGGATCGGGCCGAGCACCCGGGCCAGCGGCAGCAGCACGAAGGAGGCGGCGGTCACCGTGGTCAGCGGGTGCTGGCGGCCGATGGTGCGGGGCGAGACGCCGACCGCGACGAACGAGACCAGCACCATCACCCCGATCGCCAGCAGCACGGCCTCCCAGGTCTGGTGCAGGGAGCGTACGCAGACCACGGTGACCAGGACGGCGGCGGCCATCTCGCAGGCCACCCGGATCAGGGTGGCCAGGTTGAGGTAGCGGATCGGGTCGGAGGCCAGCGTCAGCAGCCGGTCCGCACCGCGCCGTCCGGCCCGGACGGCCTCCTCGGCGCGGAACCGGGAGATCCGGGAGATCCCCGCCTCCGCACAGGCGGCCAGCCAGCCGAAGCCGACCAGCAGGAGAGCTCCGATCAGGAAGCTCGTACTGTCACCACTCACAGACGGCCGTGCCCTAGTGGGTGGTCGGCGCCGGGGAGATCCCCGAGAGCCCGCGGCCGGCCCGCCAGTCGTCCAGGATCCGCTTCTGGAGGCCGAACATGACCTCCTTCTCCTCCGGCTCCTCGTGGTCGTACCCGAGGACGTGCAGCACCCCGTGGACGGTGAGCAGCTGGAGCTCGTCGTCCACGGAGTGCTTCGAGGGGGCCTCCTCGCCCTGCCGCTTCGCCACCTCGGGGCAGAGCACGATGTCGCCGAGCAGACCCTGCGGCAGCTCCTCGTCCTCCTTGCCAGGACGCAGCTCGTCCATCGGGAAGGACATCACGTCGGTCGGACCGGGCAGGTCCATCCACTGGATGTGCAGTTCTTCCATCTGGGCGCTGTCCACCAGGATGACGGAGAGCTCCGCCTGCGGGTGGATCCGCATCTGGTCGAGGGCGTAGCGGGCGACGTCGAGGATTGACTCCTCGTCAACCTCCCAGTCGGACTCGTTCGCGATGTCGATCGACATGTCGGGGTCGGTACTCAGCTTTCGGTGCGATGGGACTGGCGGGGGGCACGGGCGCCCTTCCGCTGAACTGGCTTACGGGGTACGGCGGGTGCGTCGGGCTCCTGCAGGGCGTCCCAGCGCTCGTAGGCGTCGACGATCCGGCCGACCAGCTTGTGCCGGACCACGTCGGTGCTGGTGAGCACGGAGAAGTGGATGTCCGGGACATCCATCAGGATCTCCTGGACCACCTTGAGGCCGGAGCGGGTGCCACTCGGCAGGTCGATCTGGGTGGTGTCACCGGTGACCACGACGCGGGAGTTGAAGCCCAGCCGGGTGAGGAACATCTTGATCTGCTCGGGCGAGGTGTTCTGGGCCTCGTCCAGGATGATGAAGGCGTCGTTCAGGGTCCGGCCGCGCATGTACGCGAGCGGGGCGACCTCGATGGTGCCCGCGGCCATCAGCCGGGGGATCGAGTCCGGGTCCATCATGTCGTGCAGCGCGTCGTAGAGCGGGCGCAGGTACGGGTCGATCTTCTCGAAGAGCGTGCCGGGCAGGAAACCCAGCCGCTCCCCCGCCTCGACGGCCGGCCGGGTCAGGATGATCCGGTTGACCTCCTTGGCCTGCAGCGCCTGGACGGCCTTGGCCATCGCCAGGTAGGTCTTGCCGGTACCGGCGGGACCGAGGCCGAAGGTGATGGTGTGCTTGTCGATCGCCTCGACGTAGCGCTGCTGGTTGAGGGTCTTGGGGCGGATGGTGCGGCCCCGGTTGGACAGGATGTTCGCGGTGAAGACCTCGGACGGTGCCGGGTGGTCCGGGTTGTCGGCGGCACTCCTGAGCATGGCGATGGAGCGCTCCACGGCGTCCTCCGTCAGGGGTTGGCCGGTGCGCAGCACCAGCATCATCTCGTTGAACAGCTCCTGGACCAGAGCGACCTCGGTACGGGATCCGGTGGCGGTCACCTCGTTGCCGCGGACATGGATGTCGGCGGTCGGGAACCCCTCCTCGATCACCCGGAGCAGAGAGTCGGTCGCACCGAGCAGGGTGACCATCGGGTGCTTCTCCGGAATGGTGAACCTGGCGGTGGCGGCGTCCCCGTCGGGACGCGGCTGTCCATTGGTACGGGTCTGCGGTGTCTCAGTCATGGGTCGGCGCTGTGGCCTGCCTCATCCCGTTCGTCTCGGGTGCCGCTCGGTCTTTCCGCGGTCACCAGGGTACGCCGCACCGTGGACCGTTGCGGCGGTGCGGCCCGCCGCCGGGGCGACGGAGTTCGATGGTCCGGGAGATGGGCCCGGGACGCGAGTGCTTTTCACTCAGAGCCGGGCCGGTACGGCGACGCGAGCCAGGTCCTCGGCCACCACCAGCTCGCCGTCGAAGTACTTCCTGGCCTCGGTCAGGTGCCCGGTCAGGTCCGGGTAGCGCTGCGAGAAGTGGGTCAGCACCAGGGTGCGCACCCCCGCCTCGGCGGCGGCCCTGGCGGCCTGGCCCGCGGTCAGGTGACCGTGGTCCTCGGCGAGCTGGGCCTCGCTCTCCAGGAAGGTCGCCTCGATCACCAGCAGGTCGGCGCCCTCGGCCAGTTCGCCGACGCCGTCGCAGAGCCGGGTGTCCATCACGAAGGCGAACCGCTGCCCCGGGCGGACCTCGCTCACCTCGGCCAGCGTGACGGTCCGTCCGGCCAGCTCGATCCTGCCCTCCCGCTGGAGCTGCCCGACGGCCGGGCCGCGCAGCCCGAACTCGGCCAGCTTCGCGGGCAGCAGCCGGGCCGAGTCGGGCTCGGTGAGCCGGTACCCGAAGGAGTCCACCGGGTGCGAGAGCCGGACCGCCGCCAGCTCGAACGGGGCACCGGGCGCGGGCAGCGGGCCCGGCTCCTCGATCGGGTGCGGGCGCAGCTCGGCGGTCTCGTGGAAGGCGGTGGCCTGCCGGAGCCGGTCGAAGAACACCTGGCCGCTGGCCGGGTAGTAGGCGTCCACCGGGTGCGGGACCCGGTCCAGGTTGATCCGCTGGATCACCCCGGCCAGGCCGAGCGAGTGGTCACCGTGGAAGTGGGTGACCGCGATCCGGGTCAGCTGGGTGGCCGAGACCCCGGCGTGCAGCATCTGACGCTGCGTCCCCTCGCCGGGGTCGAAGAGCAGGCCCTCGCCGTCCCAACGGAGCAGGTAGCCGTTGTGGTTCCGGTGCCGGGTGGGCACCTGGCTGGCGGTGCCGAGGACGACGAGTTCGCGCTGTGACACCGGATCAGACCATGCCCTCGCGCAGCGGCTTGCCGCCGAGCACGTGCACATGGGCGTGGAAGATGGTCTGCCCCGCCTTGGCACCGGTGTTGAAGATCAGCCGGTAGTCCTCGAGACCCTCGCCCTTCGCCACCGCACCGGCCTCTGTGAGGAGTTCGGCGGCGATCGCGGGCTCGGCGGCGGCCAGCTCGGCCGCGTTCGGGTAGTGCACGTGCGGGATCACCAGGATGTGGGTCGGTGCCTGCGGGTGGATGTCCCGGAAGGCCAGCGTCCGCTCGCTCTTCCGGACCACCGTCGCGGGGATCTCGCCCGCCAGGATCTTGCAGAACAGGCAGTCGGACTGCGGCTCGCCGGCCATTTCGCTCTCCTTTTCACGGTGATCGTCACTACCCGCCGCAGCCTAACCGAGACGGTCGTCGCAGGGGGCGGCCCGCTGCCGGGCCGCCCCCTGACGGCCTTACAGCTCCGGCCCGGTCAGCTCAGGACCGGTGACCGCCGGGGTCTCGGCCAGCGCGGCCAGCGCGATCCGGACACCCTCGGCGAGCTGCGGGTCCTCGCCGTTGGCCCACTGGTGCGGGGCGATCACCACCTCAACGTCCGGGTCGATGCCGTGGTTCTCCACGCCCCAGTCGTAACCCTCAAGCCAGAAGGCGTACTTGGGCTGGGTGACGCCGGTGCCGTCGACCAGGCTGTACTTGCCGTCGATACCGACCACGCCGCCCCAGGTCCTGGTGCCGACCACCGGGCCGATCTTCAGGGCCTGGATGGCGGCGTTCACGATGTCACCGTCCGAGCCGGCGAACTCGTCGGCCAGCGCGACCACCGGGCCGCGCGGGGCGTCCGCCGGGTACGGGGCGGCGCCGTCCAGGTCGCGGCCCACGTCCCAGCCGACGATCTTCCGGCTGAGCTTCTCGATGATCAGCTGCGAGGTGTGACCGCCCCGGTTCTCCCGGAGGTCGACCAGCACGCCCTCCTTCGACATCTCGACCCGCAGGTCACGGTGCAGCTGGGCCCAGCCGACGCTCTGCATGTCCGGGATGTGCAGGTACCCGAGCCGCCCGGCGGACAGCTCCCGGACGGCCGCCCGGCGCCCGGCCACCCAGTCGTGGTAGCGCAGCGCCTCCTCGTCGGCCAGCGGCACGATCACCGGGTGGCGCTCCGCGCCGTCCTTGGCCGCCACGGTCAGCTCGACCGGCTGGCCGGCCGTGCCCGCGAGCAGCGGGGCCGGACCGGTCACCGGGTCCACCGGGCGGCCGTTCACCGCCAGGACCGCGTCCCCGGCCCGGACCGCCGCACCGGGCGCGGCCAGCGGCGAGCGGGCCCGCGGGTCGGAGGACTCGCCGGGCAGCACCCGGGCCACCCGCCAGACCTCGCCGTCCCGCACCAGGTCGGCGCCGAGCAGGCCCTGCCGGCGCGCCGCCTCGGTGCCCCGCCCGGGCGGCATCACGTACGCGTGCGAGGTGCCCAGCTCGCCGACCGTCTCCCAGAGCACGTCGACCAGGTCGTCGTGGGTGCCCGCGCGGTCCACCAGCGGCCGGTACCTGGCCAGCGCACCGGCCCAGTCGAAGCCGCCGAGGTCGGCCCGCCAGAAGTTGTCCCGCATCAGGCGGCCGTTCTCGTCGAACATCTGCCGCCACTCGGCGGCGGGGTCCACGGTGGCCCTGATCCGGTCCAGATCGACCGTCAGATCGTCGTCGTCACCGGCCTTGTGGTCCGCCGGGAGAATGCGCAGGCCGCCCTCGTCGATGACCGCGATCCGGCTGCCGTCGCCGCTGACCCGGAAGTCGTCCAGCGCCTCCACCAACTGCTCGGCCTTGCGCTTCTTGAAGTCGAAGCGCTCCAGCGCCGGGCGCGGGTGCTCGTCCTCCAGCGAGGCGGCGTTGTCACCGAGCATGCCGAACAGCGGGTGCCTGGTCCACAGCACGCCGTCCTTGGCCGCCCGCAGGCTGCCGAACTGCCCGCCCTCGACCGGGAACGGGATGATCCGGTCGGCGATCCCGTCCAGATCCACCCGGGTCTCCGGGACGGTGGGCTCCTCCGCCGCCTCCTCGTCCTTCTTCTTCGGCTCCTCGTCCTCACTGCCGAGCGAACGCCCGGCCCGCTGCGGGCCGAACGGTGACGGGGTGTCGGCGGCCAGCGTGATCAGGAACGGCCGGGCGCCGGTCGGGAAGGACAGGTCGAAGACGTGCGCGTCGTAGACCGGGTCGAAGTTGCGCACCGACAGGAAGGCCAGGTGCTTGCCGTCCGCCGTGAAGGCGGGCGAGTAGTCCAGGAAGCGCTGCGGGGTGGCCTCGGCGACCGTACGGTCCGTCAGGTCGGAGAGCATGATCTGGCGCAGCGACTCCGAGTTCAGGGTCGGCTGCGACCAGGCCAGCCACCGCGAGTCCGGCGAGAAGGCCAGCCCGGAGACCTCGCCGTGGCCGCTCCTGGCCAGCTGGTGCAGGGTGCCGTCGGCGAGCGTGAGCAGCAGCACCCGGCCGTCGTGCGAGGCCAGCGCCAGCGTCCCGCCGTCCGGCGAGACGGCCAGGCCGAGCACCCGGCCGAGCTGCCCGGCGGCCAGCCGGCGGCGCTCGGCGCCGAGCACGGCGGGGGCGTACTCCACCGCGTCGTCGCCCTCGGCGTCGGTGATCCACACCGCGCCCTGCGCACCGTCCTGACCGGGCACGATCCGGGCCAGCCGGTGGCGGACGCCCGGGGTCTCGGCGAGCACCCGGGCCGGGCCCTCCTGGTGGGTCAGCCAGTGCACGCTGCCGCGCACCACCACGGCGCTGGCCCGGCCGGTCCGGTCCGGCGAGACGGTCTCCAGCTGGCCGGTGGCCGCGGTCGGCCGGGGCTGACGGCCCGTCCGGGGGCCCGCCAGCATGATCTCCAGGCGGCGCGGCTCGGCGCCCGCCAGGTCGTCCAGGATCCACAGGTCGCCGGCGCTGTGCCAGACGATCCGGGTGCCGTCGGTGGTGGCGTTCCTGGCGTAGAACTCACCGTCGCTGTGCCGCCGCAGGTCACTGCCGTCGGCCAGGCTGGAGTACAGCTGCCCGACGCCCTCGTGGTCGGAGAGGAAGGCGATCCGGTCGCCGACCCAGAGCGGCGAGTCGATGTTGCCGTCAAGACCGGCGTGCACCCGCTCGAACTCGCGCTCGCCGATCCACAACTTGCCCACCGTGCCGCCCCGGTAGCGCTTCCAGTACGCGGGCTCGGTACTCCGGGCGCTGATCAGCAGGGTGCGCTCGCCGTCCGGCTCCTGCGCCAGCCCGCCGACCGGCCCGTACGGCAGCCTGGTCGGCTCGCCGCCGTCCAGCGGGATCGCGAACGCCCAGCTGCGGCGCGAGGTCGCCTGCCCGGCGCTGGAGACGGCGACCGGAAGGCCGTTCTTGGTCCAGCCCCGCAGCCTGGTCCCCGGCACACCCCAGTACGTCAGCCGCCGGGCCTGGCCGCCGTCGGTGGGCGCCACGTGGATCTCCGGCGCACCGTCCCGGGTCGAGGTCCAGGCGACGTGCCGCCCGTCCGGCGCGAACCTCGGATGACTGACCGGCACCTGATCGGCCGTCAGCCGCCAGGCCCGTCCGCCGTCCAGCGGCGCGAGCCAGATGTCGTCCTCGGCGACGAAGGTCACCAGGTCGCCGTGCAGGTGGGGATGGCGCAGATACGCGCTCGCAGAGGTGGTCACTGCGTTACTTTACGCAGCGCGGGCGCTTCCGCACACGGATTAGTACATGCTCAGGCCCAGCGGTTGGTGCGACCAAGGAGCAATGCTCCCGCCGCAACACCCGCCGTGGAGGTACGCAGCACGGAGCTGCCCAACCGGTGCGGGGCGGCCCCGGCTTCGGCGAAGGCCGCGAGTTCGTCCGGGGAGACCCCGCCCTCGGGGCCGACGATCAGGATCAGGTCGCCGGTGTCGGGCAGCGGGGCGGTGGCGAGCGGGGCGGAGCCCTCCTCGTGCAGCACGGCGGCGAAGGCCGCCGAGGCCAGCACCGGGGCGAGCTGACGCGTCGTCATCAGCTCCCGGACCTCCGGGAAGCGCAGGCGGCGGGACTGCTTGCCCGCCTCCCGGGCGGTGGCCCGCCACTTGGCGAGCGCCTTGGCCCCCCGGTCGCCCTTCCACTGGGTGATGCAGCGGGAGGCGGCCCAGGGGATCACCACGTCGACCCCGACCTCGGTCATGGTCTCCACCGCGAGCTCGCCGCGGTCGCCCTTGGGGAGGGCCTGGACCACGATGATCCGGGGCGTGGGGACGGGCTCCTGACGGACGCTCAGCACGGTGACGTCCAGCACGTCCTTGCCGTGCACGGCCGCCACGGTGCCCTCGACGCCGAGGCCGAGGCCGTCCGCCAGGGTGAGCGCCTCACCCGGCTCCAGCCGCTTCACGGCGGCGGCATGCCGCCCCTCGGGCCCGTCCAGTCGGACCACCCCGCCGGGGGCGATCCCGGCGAGACGGTCGGTCTCCACGACGAACACGGGGGCGGTCATGCGCTTGCCTTACCTTCGTACTTTCCTGAACCGGACCGGATCAGCGGCCGTTGAACGCGTCCTTCAGACGGGAGAACAGACCCTGCTGCCCCGGTGCGAAGGTCCCGGAGGGCCGCTCCTCACCGCGCAGCACCGCGAGGCGCCGGAGCAGGTCCTCCATCTCGGGGTCGAGCTTGGTGGGGGTCTGCACCTCGACATGCACTATCAGGTCGCCACGCCCGCCACCGCGCAGATGCGTGATGCCGCGCCCGTGCAGCGGGATCGACTGGCCTGACTGGGTGCCGGGCCGGATGTCGACCTCCTCCAGGCCGTCCAGGGTCTGCAGCGGCACCTGGGTGCCGAGCGAGGCCGCGGTCATCGGGATGGTGACCGTGCAGTGCAGGTCGTCCCCGCGCCGCTGGAAGGTCGGGTGGTTGGTCTCGGCGATCTCCACGTACAGGTCGCCGGCCGGGCCGCCGCCGGGGCCGACCTCGCCCTCGCCCGCGAGCTGGATCCGGGTGCCGTTGTCGACACCGGCCGGGATCTTCACCGTCAGGGTGCGACGGGCCCGGACCCGGCCGTCGCCCGCGCACTCGGGGCACGGGGTCGGGACCACGGTGCCGAAACCCTGGCACTGCGGGCAGGGCCGCGAGGTCATGACCTGGCCCAGGAAGGACCGGGTGACCTGGGAGACCTCGCCCTTGCCGCGGCACATGTCACAGGTCTGCGCCGAGGTGCCGGGGGCCGCGCCCTCGCCGGAGCAGGTGGTACAGGTGACGGCGGTGTCCACCTGGAGTTCCTTGGTGGTGCCGAACGCGGCCTCCTCCAGGGTGATCTCCAGCCGGATCATCGCGTCCTGGCCGCGCCTGGTGCGCGAGCGCGGGCCGCGCTGACCGGAGGCCGCGCCGAAGAACGCGTCCATGATGTCGGAGAAGCCGAACCCCGCCGCGCCCGCGCCGAAGCCGCCCGCGCCGCCGCCGTTGGGCGACAGGGGGTCGCCGCCGAGGTCGTAGACCTGGCGCTTGGCCGGGTCGGACAACACCTCGTAGGCGGCGTTGATCTCCTTGAACCGCTCCTGCGTCTTCGGGTCCGGGTTGACGTCCGGGTGCAGTTCGCGGGCAAGGCGTCGGAACGCCTTCTTGATCTCGTCCTGCCCCGCATCCCGTCGGACGCCGAGTACCGCGTAGTAGTCCGTGGCCACCAAATGCTCCGCTTGTTCCGCCTCTAGAAGTGCTGCGACTGGTCTGACAGTGCTCTGTATAGGACTCGGTTAAGACTCGGCCAGGATCTGACCCACGTACCGTGCCACCGCTCGCACCGCCCCCATTGTGCCCGGGTAGTCCATCCGGGTCGGTCCGATCACGCCCAGCTTCGCGACACTCTGATCGCCCGAACCGTAGCCGACCGAGACGACAGAGGTGGAATTGAGCCCCTCATAGGCGTTCTCGTGCCCGATCCGGACCGTCATCCCCGCGTCCGCCGTCTCACCCAGGAGACGGAGCAGGACGACCTGCTCCTCCAGGGCCTCCAGCACCGGCTGGATGGTGAGCGGGAAGTCGTGGCCGAAGCGGGTCAGGTTGGCCGTACCGGCCAGCATGATCCGCTCCTCGTTCTGCTCGGCCAGGGTCTCGAAGAGGGTGGCCAGCACGGTGCTGACGGTGGGCCGGTCGGCGGGCTCGAAAGCCGCCGGCAGGTCCTCCAGCAGACCGGGCACCTCGGGCAGCGGCCGACCGACCGCCTGGGTGTTGAGCTTGGCCCGCAGGTCGGCCAGCACCGTCTCGCCGACCGTCCCGGGGCAGTCGACCATCCGCTGCTCGACCCGGCCGGTGTTGGTGATCAGGACCAGCATCACCTTGGCCGGGGCCAGCGCCACCAGCTCGACGTGACGCACCGTCGAACGGGACAGCGAGGGGTACTGGACCACCGCGACCTGCCGGGTCAGCTGCGCGAGCAGCCGGACCGTACGGGCCACCGTGTCGTCCAGGTCCACCGCGCCGTCCAGGAAGTGCCGGATCGCCCGGCGCTCGGGGGCGGTCATCGGCTTGACCTCGGCCAGCCGGTCGACGAACAGCCGGTACCCCTTGTCGGTGGGGATCCGGCCCGCACTGGTGTGCGGCTGGTGGATGTAGCCGTCCTCCTCCAGAGCCGCCATGTCATTGCGCACGGTGGCCGGGGAGACGCCGAGGTTGTGCCGCTCGACCAGGGCCTTGGAGCCGACCGGCTCCTCGGTGCCGACGTAGTCCTGGACGATCGCGCGCAGCACCGCGAGCTTGCGGTCATCCAACGGCCGCTCGCTGTACATGGCCACGCACCTCCGTCTTCGCTTCGTCCTGACCTGATCCGTCCCCTGGCACTCAGCTGGGCAGAGTGCCAGGACAGTACCTGCCAGTGTAAGGCCCGACCCCGGCGGCAGGAACGGCGCCGCCTGGTGATCCTTGCCGCCTTCTCGCCTGTGCCGCCCGCCGAATGCTCCCGGCAAGTGGCAGCATCGAAAGCGACAGATCAGGACATAAGGAGCAGTCATGTCATCAGGTCAGCACACCCGCTTCGCACCCGACCGGGGGCTGACCGGTCGGATGGTCACCACGATGTTCGTCATCGGACTGCTCTACGTCGGCTTCACCGGCGTGCTGATAGTGCTGTTCCGCGGGGCCTGGCCGCTGGTCGTCCTGATCTCCGGCGGGCTGTTCGTGGTCCAGTTCTGGTTCAGCGACAAGATCACCCAGCGGGCGATGGGCGCCCACGAGGTCACCCCCGAGGAGTACCCGCAACTGCACGGCACAATCGACCGGTTGTGCGCACTGGCCGACATGCCCAAGCCCCGGGTGGCGGTCACCGATACCGACATGCCGAACGCCTTCGCCACCGGCCGCAACCCCCAACGCGCCGTGGTCTGCGTCACCACCGGACTGCTCCGGCGGCTGGAGCCGGAGGAGCTGGAGGGCGTGCTCGCGCACGAGCTCTCGCACGTCGCGCACCGGGACGTGGCGGTGATGACCATCGCCGGCTTCCTCGGCGTACTGGCCGGGGTGATCACCCGGATCGCGCTGTACAGCGGCATGATGAACGGGCGCGGCCGCAGCAGCAGCAACGACAGCAACGCGGCGCTCGCGATGATCCTGGTCCCGCTGATCAGCATGGTGGTCTACGCGGCCAGCTTCCTGCTCACCCGGCTGCTCTCCCGCTACCGCGAGCTGGCCGCCGACCGGGCCGCCGCCCAGCTCACCGGACGGCCCAGCGCACTGGCCTCCGCACTGACCAAGGTGACCGGCCAGATCGCCGCCATCCCGAGCGAGGACCTGCGCCGGGCGCAGCCGTACAACGCCTTCTACTTCGCCCCGGCGCTGAGCGCCAGGGAGGCAGCGAGCCAGCTGATGTCCACTCACCCGTCGCTGGAGCAGCGGCTGGAGCAGCTCGGCCGGATCTCCGCCGAGCTCGGCCGCTGAGGAGCCACCGACCCCATGGGATTCCTGAACGCCCTCTTCGGCCGCAGCAAGCCGGTCAGGCCCGACCTCGACCAGCTCTTCGGCGTGCCCTCCGCCGCCCTCACCCTGGAGGCCGCCGCCGGCTTCCGCCCGACCGGCTTCGGCTCGGTCTGCTTCGCCGCCGTCGAGGGCGCCGCCTTCACCGAGGTGGCCGGCCAGATCCGGGCCCTGCTGGACGCCGACACCGAGCGGGGCGGCATCCCGGTCGAGGTCTCGCAGGACTCGTACGGCTACTCCTGGCTGCTCGCCCGACACCCGCCCGACGAGCTCCCCGCCCTGGTCAACGACCTGCACGCGGTCAACAGCGAACTGGAGGCGAACGGCTTCGGCCCCCAGCTGCTCTGCTCCATCGTCGGCTTCCGCAACGCCGCCGACCGCCCACTCGGCCTGGTCTACCTCTACAAGCGCGGCACCTTCTACCCGTTCGCCCCGCTCCCCGGCGAGAAGCGCGACAACCCGCTGGAACTCCAGGTCAAGGCGATGCTCGGCAACGACCTACGGGTGGAGCAGGACCTCACCCGCTGGTTCCCGGTCTGGGGCGCGCCGGGGCTGTGACCCTCTCGGTGACCCTCGGAGATCAGCCCGCTGCGGCCGCGCGGTAGGCCGCCACGGCGGGTGCGAGGACCGTCTCCACGCCGGACGACAGCTTCTGGGCGACCACCTGCTGCACCGTCAGTATCACGTCACCCTCGCGCGCGAAGCCGGGCCGATCCTGCAGCGGTACCCGGGCGGACGTCGTCGCACCCGTCGGGCCAGCGGAGGAGTCGGCGGAGCAAGCCGACGTACCGAGGACCGCCAGAGCGGCCATGGCCACCACTGCATGACGTGTGCGCACCGTTCTCCCACCGGATTCGTAGTCACCCGGACTCTGTCACAGGGCAGTTGGTGGCTCGTGCCCAGGCGGGGAGCTGTCCGTCTCGTAGACTCGGTGGAATGCGCAGCAGGGAGTACGGCCCCGATCTGACCCCGCCGTGGAAGCGGCAGCAGCCCGCCCCCGAGGTGGCGGCCGAGCGGGATTTGGTGGTGGAGGAGGCGGCCACCGGCTTCTGCGGCGCGGTGGTGCGGTGCGAACGGACGGCGGAGGGGTTCACCGTCACGTTGGAGGACCGCTTCGGCAAGCACCGGGTGTTCCCGCTGGTGCCGCGCGGGTTCCTGCTGGAGGGTCAGGTCGTGACGCTGGTCCGGCCGACCGCCGCTGCCCCGGCCCGTACGAAGCTGACCGCCTCCGGCTCGGTCGCGGTGCCCGGCGCTCGGGCCCGGGTGGCCCGGGAGTCGCGGATCTACGTCGAGGGCCGGCACGACGCCGAACTGGTCGAGCGGGTCTGGGGCGACGACCTGCGGATCGAGGGCGTGGTGGTGGAGTACCTGGAGGGCATCGACGACCTCCCCGCCATCGTCGCCGAGTTCGGCCCCGGCCCGGGCCGCCGGCTGGGCGTCCTGGTCGACCACCTGCTGCCCGGCACCAAGGAACACCGGATCGCCCAGCAGGTGACCGGTTCCGAGGTCCTGATCGTCGGTCACCCCTACATCGACGTCTGGGCCGCCGTGAAGCCCACCAGCGTCGGCATCCCCGGCTGGCCCGACGTCCCGCGCGGCGAGGAGTGGAAGCTCGGCGTCTGCCGCCGCCTCGGCTGGCCCGAGAACACCCCCGCCGCCTGGAAGCGCATCCTCGCCTCGGTGAACTCCTACCGCGACCTCGACCCAGCCCTGCTGGGCCGGGTCGAGGAGCTGATCGACTTCGTCACACTGCCCGGGTAACGGCACTCAGTCCACCAGGTCGCGGACCACGCCGTCGGCCAGCAGCCGCCCCCGCAGGGTCAGTGCGGCCCGCCCCTCGGCGTACGCGGCGTCGTCCAACAGGCCGTCGGCCAGCGCACGTTCGGCAGCGCGCAGGCCGTCTGCGGTCAGCAACCCCAGCGGGCAGCCCTCGCGCAGGCGGAGCTCCAGCAGGATGCGTTCGACCCGCCGGTCCTCCTCGGGGAGCACCTCGCGGCCCTGCCCCGGGGTGCGCTGCTCGGCCAGCGCCTGGGCGTACGCGGCGGGGTGCTTGGCGTTCCACCAGCGGACCCCGCCGACGTGGCTGTGGGCGCCCGGGCCCGCGCCCCACCAGTCGGCGCCGGTCCAGTAGAGCTCGTTGTGGCGGCAGCGGCCGGCCTCGGAGGTGGCCCAGTTGGAGACCTCGTACCAGGAGAAGCCGGCGGCGGAGAGCGCCTCCTCGGCGATCAGGTAGCGGTCGGCGTGCACGTCGTCGTCGATCATCGGCAGCTCGCCGCGCTTGACCCGGGCGGCCAGCTTGGTGCCGTCCTCGACGATCAGCGAGTACGCCGAGACGTGGTCGGGCCCGGCGCCGATCGCGGCGTCCAGCGAGGCCCGCCAGTCGTCGTCGGACTCGCCCGGGGTGCCGTAGATCAGGTCCAGGTTGACGTGCTCGAAGCCCTCCGCGCGGGCCTCGGCGACGCAGGCCTCCGGGCGGCCGGGGGTGTGGTGCCGGTCCAGCAGCTGGAGTACGTGCGGCTTGGCGCTCTGCATCCCGAACGAGAGCCGGTTGAAGCCGCCCGCGCGCAGCTCGGCCAGGTAGGCCGGGTCGACCGACTCCGGGTTGGCCTCGGTGGACACCTCGGCGCCGGGGGCCAGGCCGAACTCGTCCCGGATCGCGGCCAGCGCCTTCACCAGGTCGGCGGCGGGCAGCAGGGTCGGGGTGCCACCGCCGAGGAAGACCGTCTCGACCGGGAGGTCGACGTCACCGAGCACCCGGCGGGCCAGCCGGATCTCGGCCACCAGGTTGTCGGCGTAGGTCTCCTGCGAGGCCACCGCACCGGAGGAGCGCAGCTCGGTCGCGGTGTAGGTGTTGAAGTCGCAGTAGCCGCAGCGGCTGGCGCAGTACGGCACGTGCAGGTAGAAACCGAACGGCCGCCCACCGAGCCCTTCGAGGGCGGAGGCGGGCAGCGAACCGTCGGACGGCAGCGGTTCACCGTCGGGAAGTGCGGAGGGCATGTACCCATTGTCCGGTACGGCCCGAGTGGACCGTACCGGACAACAAGGTTCAGGCCTCGACGGTGCCCGCGTACATCTCGGTGACCGCGTCGGCGTAGGTCCGCTCGACCACCGGGCGCTTGATCTTCAGGCTCGGGGTCAGCTCGCCGTGCTCGATGTCCAGGTCCCGCGGGAGCAGGCTGAACTTCTTGACGGTCTGCCAACGCTGCAGCTCGCCGTTGAGGCGCTGCACGAAGCCGTCGATCAGCTGGTGCACCTCCGGGGAGGCCACCACCTCGGCGTAGGACTTGCCCGCCAGACCGTGCTCGGCGGCCCACGGCATGATCACCGCTTCGTCCAGGCCGATCAGCGCGGTGCAGTAGTTCCGGCCGTTGCCGATCACCAGGATGTTGCTGACGAACGGGCAGACCGCCTTGAACTTGCCCTCCACCTCGCTGGGCGCGACGTACTTGCCGCCCGAGGTCTTGAACATGTCCTTCTTGCGGTCGGTGATCCGCAGGAAGCCACCGTCCAGCTCGCCGATGTCGCCGGTGTGGAACCAGCCGTCGGCCTCCAGCACCTCCTCGGTCTGCTCGGGCAGGTTGTGGTAGCCGCGCATCACGCCGGGGCCCTTGAGCAGGATCTCGCCGTCCTCGGCGATCCGGACCTCGGTGCCGGGCAGCGGCTGCCCGACGGTGCCGACCCGGAAGTCCTCCTCGCGGTTGACCGTGGAACCCGCGCTGGTCTCGGTCAGGCCGTAGCCCTCCAGCACCGGCACACCCGCGCCGGCGAAGAAATAGCCGATCTCGGGGGCGAGTGCGGCGCTGCCGGAGACCGCGCCGCGCATCCGGCCGCCGAAGGCCGCCCGGATCTTCGCGTAGACCAGCTTGTCGGCGATCGTGTGCTGGATCGTCAGACCGATCGGGGCGGTGTTCTGCCCGGTGGCGATCCGGTTGGCCTGGGTGATCCGGGCGTAGTCCCGGGCCACCTTGGCGGCCCAGAGGAAGATCTTGTACTTGGCGCCGCCCTCGGCCCTGGCCTTGCCGGCGATGCCGTTGTAGACCTTCTCGAAGATCCGGGGGGCGCTGGCCATCATGGTCGGACGGATCACCGGGAGGTTGTGGATGATCCGGTCCACCCGGCCGTCCACCGCCATCACGTGACCGGTGGCGATCTGACCCGAGATCAGGGTCTTGCCGAACACGTGCGACAGCGGCAGCCACATGAACTGCACGTCGTCCGCGCGGAGCAGACCGCTCTCCTGCTGGGCCACGCCCTCGTACGCCCAGCAGTCGTGCACCAGGCGGACGCCCTTGGGGCGTCCTGTGGTGCCCGAGGTGTATATCAAGGTGGCCAGCTGCTCGCGGTCGAGCGCCTCGACCGACTTGGTCACCGCGTCCGGGTGCTCGGCCAGGTGCGCGGCGCCGCGCTGCTCCAGCTCGGCCAGCGTGAGCACCTCGAGGCCGCCGGTCTCCTGGTCGGCCGGTGCGGCGTCGAACAGGATCACGGTGCGCAGCTCGGGCAGCTCGGCGCGGCGGGAGACCACCTTGGCGAGCTGGGCGGCGTTCTCCGCGAACATCGCGCGGCTGGCCGAGTTCGCCAGGATGAAGGCGGTCTCCTCGGCGTTGGTGCTCGGGTAGACCGTGGTGGTCGCCGCACCGGCGCACATGTTGCCGAGGTCGGCGACGATCCAGTCGATCCGGGTGGAGGAGGAGAGCGCGACCCGGTCCTCGGGACCGATGCCGAGCGACATCAGACCGGCCGCCACGGCCGTGACCCGCTCCGCGGCCTGGGCCCAGGTCAGCGAGCGCCACTGCTCGGCGCCGGGGGCGCCGTCGGCCGCGTGCTCGTCCACGGGGACGGGGAACCGGTAGGCCTCACCGTTCGGGGTGGCCTCGACGCGGCTCAGGAAGAGGTGGGCCACCGAGGGCGGACGCCGGTCGATCGTGGACTGCGCGGAACTCAACGAGGACCTCCGGGGGGCGCGGGTGGCCGAGGGTGGAGCGCGGTGGCGTGGGGGGCCTGCCTACCGGCTGTTGGTTAACCAGCGAGTAACAAGCTGGCAATCAGCAGCCTAGGGGCTCGGCGGCCGATCCGTAAGGGGGTGAAGTGAGCTGGCACCCGGGCCGCCGCGCTGTGCAAAGACAGTACAAAACCGCTTGGTCGAGCCACCGTAAACCCCCACACGGCGCGCCGGAACCCCGAAAATGAGGTGCAACTCCCCCGGCCGACAACGAAAGTGTCACGGTGCTGATCAAACTTCTACGGGCTCATCTGGGCCCGTACTCCCGACCCATCACTCTGCTGGTGCTGCTCCAGCTCGTCTCCACCATCGCAGCGCTCTATCTGCCCGCTCTGAACGCCGACATCATCGACAACGGGGTGGTGAAGGGTGACACCGGACACATCCTGGCTCTCGGCGGGGTGATGATCGGCGTCACCGTGGTGCAGGCGATCTGCTCGGTCGCCGCCGTCTACTACGGTGCCAGGACCGCGATGGCGATCGGCCGGGACATCCGGGCCGCCGTCTTCGACCGGGTGCAGAGCTTCTCCGCCCGGGAGCTGAACTCCTTCAGCGCTCCCTCGCTGATCACCCGCACCACCAACGACGTCCAGCAGGTCCAGATGCTGGTGCTGATGGGCTTCACGCTGATGGTGGCGGCGCCGATCATGTGCTTCGGCGGCATCCTGATGGCACTCCGGCAGGACGTGCCACTGTCCGCGCTGCTGCTGGTCGTGGTGCCGGTCCTGGGCGCCGTGGTGATCACGCTGGTACGCCGGCTGCGGCCGCAGTTCCGCATCATGCAGACCCGGGTCGACACGGTGAACCGGGTGCTGCGCGAGCAGATCACCGGCATCCGGGTGATCCGGGCCTTCGTGAAGGACCGTCACGAACAGGATCGTTTCGCCGGTGCCAACGGCGACCTGACCGAGGTCTCGCTCAAGGTCGGCCGGATGCTGTCCTTCATGTTCCCCAGCGTGATGTTCGTGGTGAACGTCTCCAGCGTCGCGGTGATCTGGTTCGGCGCGCACCGGATCGACTCCGGCGAGATGGAGATCGGCGCGCTGACCGCCTTCATCTCCTACCTGATGCAGATCCTGATGAGCGTCATGATGGCCACCTTCATGTTCATGATGGTGCCGCGCGCCGAGGTCTGCGCCGAGCGGATCCAGGAGGTGCTGGCCACCGACAGCAGCGTGGTGCCGCCCACCGACCCGGTCACCGAGCTGCTGACCCGTGGTCAGCTGGAGCTGCGCGCGGTCGAGTTCCGCTACCCGGGCGCCGAGGCCCCGGTGCTGCGCGGCATCGACCTGGTCGCCCGGCCCGGTCAGACCACCGCCGTGATCGGCTCCACCGGCAGCGGCAAGTCCACCCTGCTCGGCCTGGTGCCCCGGCTGTTCGACGCCACCGGCGGCCAGGTGCTGCTGGGCGGGGTGAACGTCCGCGAGCTCGACCCGGTGCTGATCGCCGACACGGTCGGCCTGGTCCCGCAGAAGCCGTACCTGTTCTCCGGCACGGTGGCCAGCAACCTGCGCTACGGAAAGCCGGACGCCACCGACGCGGAGCTCTGGCACGCGCTGGAGGTGGCCCAGGCCAAGGAGTTCGTCGAGCAGCTGGCCGAGGGCCTGGACGCCCCGATCTCCCAGGGCGGTACGAACGTCTCGGGCGGTCAGCGCCAGCGGCTGGCGATCGCCCGCGCGCTGGTCAGCCGTCCGCAGGTGTACCTGTTCGACGACTCGTTCTCCGCGCTCGACTACGCGACCGACGCCAGACTGCGCAAGGCGCTGGCCCGGGAGACCGCCGAGGCGGCGGTGCTGATCGTGGCGCAGCGGGTCTCCACCATCCGGGACGCCGACCGGATCGTGGTGCTGGACGAAGGCGCCGTGGTCGGCAGCGGCACCCACCACGAGCTGATGGCCGACAACCCGACATACCGGGAGATCGTGCTCTCCCAGCTCACCGAGCAGGAGGCGGCATGAGTACCTCGGACCGCGGGGCCACCCCGAAGAAGCCCCAGGTGGAGAACTCCCAGGCCGCCGCCGCCCGACGCGGACCGGCCGGTCCCGGCCGGTTCATGGGCGGGCAGGCCACCGAGAAGTCGCTCGACTTCAAGGTCTCCTCCAAGCGCCTGCTCGGCATGCTCCGCCCCGAACGCCGGCTGCTGACCGGTGTGCTGACGCTCGGTGTGCTCAGCATCGGCCTCGCGGTGACCGGCCCCCTGGTGCTCGGCCACGCCACCGACCTGATCTTCGCGGGCGTGGTGGGCCAGCAGACCCAGGCCGGCCTGGACAAGGCCCAGGTGCTCGACAGCCTGCGGGCGAGCGGCCAGAGCGGCGTCGCCGACCTGCTCGGCGCGGTCGACTTCGTCCCCGGCCAGGGGATGGACTTCGGCGCGATCGGCACCGTGCTGTTCTGGACCCTGCTGCTGTACGTCGGCTCCGCCGTGTTCGGCATCCTGCAGGGCCGGCTGGCCGCCACCGCGATCAACCGGGCGGTCTACCGGCTGCGCGAGGACGTGGAGGCCAAGCTGTCCCGGCTGCCGCTGAGTTACTTCGACCGACAGTCCCGCGGCGAGGTGCTCAGCCGGGTCACCAACGACATCGACAACATCGGCCAGTCCATGCAGCAGACCATGGGCCAGGTGGTGAACTCACTGCTCACCATCGTCGGTGTGCTGGCGATGATGTTCTGGATCTCCCCGCTGCTCGCGGTGATCGCGCTGATCTCCGTCCCGGTCTCGGTGGTGGTCGCCACCAAGGTCGGCAAGCGGGCCCAGCCGCAGTTCATCGCCCAGTGGAAGACCACCGGCACGCTGAACGCGCACATCGAGGAGATGTACACCGGGCACGCCCTGGTGAAGGTCTTCGGCCGGCAGCAGGAGGCCGCCGAGACCTTCCGGGTGGAGAACGAGGCGCTGTACGCGTCGAGCTTCAGGGCCCAGTTCATCTCGGGCATCATCCAGCCCGCGATGATGCTGATCGGCAACCTCAACTACGTCCTGGTCGCGGTGGTCGGCGGCCTACGGGTGGCCAGCGGCGCGCTGTCCATCGGTGACGTGCAGGCGTTCATCCAGTACTCCCGGCAGTTCAGCCAGCCGCTCACCCAGGTCGCCAGCATGGCCAACCTGGTGCAGTCCGGCGTCGCCTCGGCCGAGCGGGTCTTCGAACTCCTGGACGCCCCCGAGCAGTCGGCCGAACCGCTCTCCCCCGAGCGGCCCGAGGAGCTGCGCGGGCTGGTCTCCTTCGACGGCGTCTCGTTCCGGTACGACCCGGAGAAGCCGCTGATCGACGACCTGTCACTGAAGGTCGAGCCCGGCCACACGGTCGCCATCGTCGGCCCGACCGGCGCGGGCAAGACCACCCTGGTCAACCTGCTGATGCGGTTCTACGAGACCACCGGCGGCCGGATCACCCTGGACGGCGTGGACATCGCGGCGATGTCCCGGGAGGAACTCCGGGCAGGCATCGGCATGGTGCTCCAGGACACCTGGCTGTTCGGCGGCACCATCGCGGAGAACATCGCGTACGGGGCCGAGGGCGCGTCCCGGGAGGCCGTGGTCGAGGCGGCGAAGGCGGCGCACGTGGACCGTTTCGTGCGGACCCTGCCGGACGGCTACGACACCCGGATCGACGACGAGGGCACCGGGGTCAGCGCGGGCGAGAAGCAGCTGATCACCATCGCCCGGGCCTTCCTGGCGCAGCCGTCCATCCTGGTGCTGGACGAGGCCACCTCATCGGTGGACACCCGGACCGAGGTGCTGATCCAGCGGGCGATGGCCCGGCTGCGCAGCGGCCGCACCAGCTTCGTGATCGCGCACCGGCTCTCCACCATCCGGGACGCGGACGTGATCCTGGTGATGGAGGACGGCTCGATCGTGGAGCAGGGGTCGCACGAGGAGCTGATCGCCGCGAAGGGCGCTTACGCGCGGCTGTACGCGGCCCAGTTCAGCGAGGCAGTGGCCGAGGTCGACTAGCGAGTTGAGCCGTCTACGGTCCAGGGGCTCGGGGAACTGCGAGGAGATCTGGCGTGCAGGTCACAGGCGAAAGTGCCTAGCCGTGCACGCGGGATGCGACCCTTTCTGAGGTCGGCGTCGCAGTTCCCCGAGCCCCTGTCTTCCGAACGCTGGTGCCGAAAAGTGCTCCCACTGCCGTGCCGCCCAAGGCGATGGCCATGCCCAGGAGTTGAAGGGGCGTCAGGGACTGGCCGAGGGCGAGCCAGCCGAGGGCGGCGGCGGAGACCGGGCTGAGCAGGCCGAGGAAGGCGACCGAGGAGGCGGGCAGCCTGCCGATGCCGCGGAACCAGAGCCAGTACGCGACGGCGGTGTTGACCACGGCGAGGTAGCCGTAGCCGAGCAGGTTGGTGCCGGTCATCGCGGGGGGCATGCCCTCGGCGAGCAACGCGACCGGGAGCAGCAGCAGCCCGCCCACCGTCAGCTGCCAGCCCGTCATGGCCAGCGGGCCGACGCCCTCGGGGCGTCCCCAGCGCTTGGTGAGGACCGTCCCCAGCGCCATGCAGGCGGCGCCCGCGAGGCCGGCCAGGACGCCGACCGTGTCCAGCTGCGCGGTGGCCCTGAGCACCACCAGGGAGACCCCGAACACCCCGGCCAGGCCGGCCAGCAGAGCCCGGCCGCCGGGCCGTTCACCGAGCAGCGGGATCGCCAGGCCGGCGGCCAGCAGCGGCTGGATCGCGCCCAGCACGCCCGCCACTCCCCCGGGCAGGCGGTACGCGGCGACGAAGAGCAGGGCCAGGAAGATCCCGATGTTCAGCGTCCCGAGCAGGGCCACCTTCCACCACCAGGCGCCCTTCGGGAGCCGTCTGGCGGCGGCCAGCAGGACCAGCCCGGCGGGCAGCGCGCGCAGGGTGGCGGTGAGCAGCGGACGGTCGGCCGGCAGGTACTCGGTGGTGACCAGGTAGGTGGTGCCCCAGGCGAGCGGGGCGAGGGCGGTCAGACCAAGGGTGGCAGGAGGCATGGAGATAACTTAGCACTAAGCTACTTTCTGGCAAGCTACTTCTGGCCAAGTCACTCTGTGCCAGACTTTCCCCATGGACAGCACCTCTCGCCCCGACGCCGTGGACGCCATCACCGGCCAGTGGAACGTGGTCCGCCCCGACCTCCCCACCGAGGCGATGGCGATCTTCGGCCGGATCTTCCGGATCTCCCGCACCATGACCGACCGGCTCGGCCAGGCCCATGCGGCGCACGGCATCGCCAAGGGCGAGTTCGACGTGATCGGCACGCTGCGCCGCTCCGGTGCCCCGTACACGCTCTCGCCCCGTGAGCTGACGGCCACTCTGATGCTCACCACCGGCGGGATGACCGGGCGGCTGGACAAGCTGGAGCGGGCCGGCCTGATCACCCGCTCCCCTGACCCGCACGACCGCCGGGGCCTGCGGATCACCCTCACCCCGGAGGGGCTGGCGCTGGTGGACCGCGCCGTCGACCCCGGGGTGGCGATCTACGAGGAGACGCTCGCCGTGCTCTCCCCCGAGGAGCGGGCCACCCTGGACGACCTGCTGCGCCGCCTGCTGGCATCGGCCGCGAACTGACCGGGTACGGTTCCGGACGTGATTGACGACGCATCAGGGGTGGATGTCTTCGAGTCGCTGCGGCGCTACCTGGGCTCGGTGGCCTACCGGCTGCTCGGTTCGGTGACCGACGCCGAGGACGTGCTGCAGGAGGCGTGGCTGCGCTGGCGCTCCACCGACCGGAGCACGGTCGACGAGCCGCGCGCGTACCTGACCACCGTCGTCACCCGGCTCTGCTACGACCAGCTGGGCTCGGCCCGGGTGCGCCGCGAGGCGTACTACGGCGAATGGCTGCCCGAGCCGCTGGTCACCGAGGAGAACACCCCCGACCGGATCGCCGAGCTCGGCGACGAGGTGTCGATCGCGCTGCTCGCGGTGCTGGAGGAACTCACCCCGGCCGAGCGGACCGCCTTCGTGCTGCACGACGTGTTCGCGGTCGGCTTCGAGGAGATCGCCTGCTCGCTGGACCGCACCCCGGACGCCGCCCGGCAGTTGGCCTCCCGGGCCCGCCGCCGGGCCCGCGAGCGCGGCCACCGGGGCCGGGTCGATCCGGTGGCGCACCGTCAGGTGGTGCACGCCTTCGCGGCGGCCGCCGCCGAGGGCGACATCCAGGGCTTGCTCGCCGTGCTGGACCCGGACGTGGTCTGGCACTCGGACGGCGGCGGCGTGGTCACGGCCGGCGCCCGCGCGGTACTCGGCGCCGACAAGGTCTCCCGCCTGGTACGCGGCCTGACCGCCAAGTGGCTCGGCCCGGACAGCGGCTACTTCACCAGCCCCGTTCTGGTGAACGGCGAAGCCGGCCTGGCCTGGCACGACGCCGAGGGCCGGATCGCCGGTGTGCTGGCGTTCCAGGTAACCGACGGGCGGATCACCGCGGCGTACGTGGCGCTCAATCCGGAGAAGCTGACCCATGTGACCCAGCTCACTGTCACAAGCTGACCGGCTGCGTCGTCCACCTTCCGAAAGCAGCACACACGCTTCGCAGGAGGACGAGATGACCGGTCAGCAGCAGCACATCGTCGTGATCGGCGCCGGCTACGCGGGCCTGGCGGCGGCCACCCGGATCGGCAAGCAGCACCGGGTCACCCTGGTCGCGCCGGAGAGCCGGTTCCTGCACCGGGTCCGCCAGCACGAGGCCGCGGCCGGACTGCCCGAGCACCGCCCCGCCCTGGCCGAGGTGGTGCGGGGCCGTCAGGTGACCCACCGCCAGGCCCGGGTCACCCAGCTCGACCTGGCCGGGCGGAAGGTCTTCCTCGACTCCGGCGAGGCGCTGAGCTACGACACCCTGGTGTACGCGCTGGGCAGCCGCACCGCCCTGCACGGCATCCCCGGCGCGGCCGAGCTCGCCTACCCCGCCGAGCGGGCCGCCGAACTGGCCGAGCGGATGCGCACCGCCGCGAAGCCCGGCACCGTCGCGGTGGTCGGCGGCGGCCCGACCGGCATCGAGCTGGCCGCCGAGCTGGCCGAGGCACACCCCGCCTGGCAGGTCCGGATCGTTGCGGCCGGCCAGGTCGGCGGATGGCTCGCGGCCAAGGGCCAGGCCCACATCCGGAAGGTGTTCGGGCGGCTCGGGGTCCAGGTGCACGACCGGTCGGCCGTCACCGCCGTGACCGCGGCCGGCCTCCGCACCGACCAGGGCACCATCGACGCCGACCTGGTCGCCTGGGCCGCCTCGATGGAGCCGCGCGAGCTGGCCGCCGAGGCCGGGCTGACCGTCACCCCCGACGGCCGGGCAGTGGTGGACGGCCACCTGCGCTCGGTCTCGCACCCCGAGGTGTACGTGATCGGCGACGCGGCCCAGGTCGTGGTCGAGGGCGTCGGCGAGCTGCGGATGAGCTGCGCCACCGCCCAGCCGATGGGCGTCTACCTGGGGAAGCTGCTGACCGGGGGCACCGACAAGCCGTTCGGCTACGGCTACGTGGTGCACTGCCTGAGCCTGGGCCGCAAGGACGGCCTGGTCCAGATGGTCCGCAAGGACGACTCGATGAAGCCGAGCGCCCTGACCGGGACCGCCGCGCGGCTGGTGAAGAGCCTCATCGTCAACGGGGTCCTGTGGCAGCTGCGCTGACGGCACGGCGAAGGGCCCGGTCCAGGTGGACCGGGCCCTCCTTCTGCTTCTCCAGCAGCTTCCGCTTACGCGAGATGTCACCGCCGTAGCACTTGGCGAGGACGTCCTTGCGGATCGCGCGGACCGTCTCACGGGCGATCACCCGGGAGCCGATGGCCGCCTGGATCGGCACCTCGAACTGCTGACGCGGGATCAGCTTCTGCAGCTTGCCGGCCATCATGATGCCGTAGCCGTACGCCTTGTCCTTGTGCACGATCGCGGAGAACGCGTCGACCGCGTCACCGTGCAGCAGGATGTCGACCTTGACCAGATCGGCCGTCTGCTCGCCGATCGGCTCGTAGTCGAAGGAGCCGTAACCACGGGTCTTGGACTTCAGGATGTCGAAGAAGTCGAAGACGATCTCGGCGAGCGGCAGCGTGTAGCGCAGCTCCACCCGCTCCTCGGAGAGGTAGTCCATGCCCTGCATGTTGCCGCGGCGGGCCTGGCAGAGCTCCATGACCGGGCCGACGAACTCGTTCGGCACCAGGATGGAACCCTTGACCACCGGCTCGTGCACCTCGGAGATCTTGCCGGTGGGGAACTCGCTCGGGTTGGTGACGGTGTGCTCGCTGCCGTCCTCCATCACCACCCGGTAGACCACGTTGGGGGCGGTGGAGATCAGGTCGAGGTTGAACTCGCGCTCCAGCCGCTCCCGGACGATCTCCAGGTGCAGCAGGCCGAGGAAGCCACAGCGGTACCCGAAGCCCAGCGCGACCGAGGTCTCCGGCTCGAACACCAGGGCCGCGTCGTTCAGCTGGAGCTTGTCGAGGGCGTCGCGCAGCAGCGGGTAGTCGCTGCCGTCCAGCGGGTAGAGGCCGGAGAACACCATCGGGCGCGGCTCCTTGTAGCCGCCCAGCGCCTCGGTCGCACCCTTGTGCATCGAGGTGATGGTGTCACCGACCTTGGACTGCCGGACGTCCTTCACACCGGTGATGATGTAGCCCACCTCGCCGACGCCGAGGCCGTCCGAGACCTTCGGCTCGGGCGAGATGACGCCGATCTCCAGCAGCTCGTGCGTCGCACCCGTGGACATCATCTGGATGCGCTCGCGCTTGGTGAGCTCACCGTCGACCACGCGGACGTAGGTGACCACGCCACGGTAGGTGTCGTAGACCGAGTCGAAGATCATCGCGCGGGCCGGGGCGTCCTTGACGCCGACCGGGGCGGGGATCTTCGCGACCACGTGGTCGAGCAGCTCCGGCACACCGAGGCCGCTCTTGGCGCTGACCTTGAGGACGTCCTCCGGCTCGCAGCCGATGATGTGCGCGATCTCGGCGGCGTACTTCTCCGGCTGGGCGGCCGGCAGGTCGATCTTGTTGAGGACCGGGATGATCGTGAGGTTGTTCTCCAGCGCCAGGTACAGGTTGGCGAGGGTCTGCGCCTCGATGCCCTGGGCGGCGTCCACCACGAGGATGGTGCCCTCGCAGGCGGCCAGCGAACGGGACACCTCGTACGTGAAGTCCACGTGGCCCGGGGTGTCGATCATGTTCAGGATGTGGGTCGTGCCGGTGTGCTCACCAGTCTTCGGTGCCCACGGGAGGCGGACCGCCTGCGACTTGATGGTGATGCCGCGCTCGCGCTCGATGTCCATCCGGTCGAGGTACTGGGCGCGCATCTGCCGGGGGTCCACCACGCCGGTGATCTGGAGCATCCGGTCGGCGAGGGTGGACTTGCCGTGGTCGATGTGGGCGATGATGCAGAAGTTGCGAATCAGCGCCGGGTCGGTACGGCTGGGCTGTGGCACATTGCTGGGGGTCGCGGGCACCTTGGTCCGATTCTCCGTATGTCCGGGGGTCCGGGCGCTCCGGCTCGTCGCTGACTGCGGCGACCGGCTTCCCGGGACCGGACGGTCTCGTCCGATCAAAATGGTTCCTGCCATCTTCCCACGAGCCCGGACCAGTGCGGTGTCCAGCTCTTCCGTTGCCCGCCGGGGTCGGACAGGATCAGTTCTCATGATCTTGGAAAGTGCACTGCTCGACGTCCGCCCGGGCCAGGAGGAGGACTTCCTGGCCGCCTTCACCGAGGCCCGCCCTCTGATCGCCGTCCAGCACGGCTTCCGCTCGCTGGAGCTGCGCCGCTGCCTGGACCAGGGCCGGAGCTCGCGGTTCCTGCTCCAGGTGGAGTGGGAGACCCTGGCGGACCACACCGAGGGCTTCCGCGGTTCGGCCGAGTACCAGCAGTGGCGCGAGCTGCTGCACCGCTTCTACGAGCCGTTCCCCGAGGTCGAGCACTACGGCGAGGCACTGCTCACGGCCTAGCCGGTTTGGGCCGAGGCCACCGCCTTTGGTAGCGTTGGCCGCTGCACCTGGCACCGGCATGCCCTCTCAGCCTGCCGCGCTCGGTGCAACCCGTTCAATCTCGACTCAAGACTGAGGCTATTTCGTGGCGAACATCAAGTCCCAGATCAAGCGCAACAAGACCAACGAGAAGGCGCGCCTGCGTAACAAGGCCGTCAAGTCCTCGCTGAAGACCGCTGTGCGCAAGGCCCGCGAGGCCGCCGCTGCCGGCGACACCGCGAAGGCCACCGAGCTCGCCCGGGCCGCCTCCAAGGCGCTCGACAAGGCCGCGAGCAAGGGCATCATCCACAAGAACCAGGCCGCCAACAAGAAGTCCGCGGTCACCAAGCTCGTCTCGGCCTGATCCCAGGCCCCTCCGGTCGACGGGTCAGGCGGCCCTCTACCCGCCTCCGACGACCAGCCCTCACGTCAACTTTCCGGCCCTCTATCCGGAACTCGTGAGGCGTAAAGAAACTCCGTACCGCACGCGGCCTGCGTTCGCCACGCGGGTGCGGTACACGACAGGCGTCGTAGCTTCGGCTACGGCGCCTGTCGGCGTCTGTCCGGGGGTTTTCTCACCCTCTGCCACCTTGTGTTCACCGATAGGGTTCGCTGCGACGTGGCCAGCACGCATCCCGGTTGGGGGCTCATCAGATGTCGTATCAGCTGCCGACGCCGACGGACACCGGTCCGGCGTTCCCTGGCCGCTCCACCCCGCCGCCCTACGGGCCGCCGCCCCGGGCCACCGCCCGCCTCCGGCGCCGGCCGCTGCTCTGGGGAGTCCTGAGCGCGGTGCTGACCTCGGCGATCTGGGCCGTCGCGGTGCTGACCGTACCGGGCCTGGTCACCCTGCCGGACGGCCCCGCCCCCGAGATCGGCAGTTACCGGGTGGTCGAGGACCTCTGCGCCACCGCCCGGCTGAGCCGCTTCACCCAGCTCTACCCCGCGCAGTCCGGCACGCCGTACCACTACTCCACCCGGCACGCGGCGCTGGACGACATGTACTGCAGCCAGTACCTGAAGAAGAGCGCCGGGGAGACCGAGCACTCCTCGCTCTACATGCAGGCGCAGCTGCACCGGCAGGTGAACCCCCGGGCCGAGTTCGAGGCCCAGCAGTCCGGGCTGCGGCAGCGGAAGTACCTGATCACCGACGTCCCCGATCTGGGTGACCAGGCGTACGTCGGCTACCTGGACGACCGGAGCAGCTCGGACCGGACCTGGCACTACCTCACCCAGGTGCTGTACGTCCGGGACGGCGGGCTGACGTACTACCTGAGCTGGTCGGGCTCGTACCAGGAGGGCAAGGCCGTGGCGCCCGACCGGGAGACCGTCCGGCAGGCGCTGCTGATGGACAGCCGGGACGTGCTGCACGCGCTGGCCGGGCTCTGACGCTCCGTCGGCCGGTCGTCAGCGCATCCGATCAGCGCATCCGGAAGACCGGGCCGCGCGGGGTGAACGGGAGCCCCACGCCCTGCGGGACCAGGTACGCGTGCTCGCGGCGGACCCGGAGCACGTCGCACTCGCCGTCGGTGATCAGCAGGACCGGGGCCCCGGGCGGGAAGTCCTCGGCCCGCTCCAGCAGGTCCACACCCGGCTGGAGGACGGTGCCGCCCCGGCCGCGGACCCGGACCCGGCCGGCGATCTCGTCGGTGGGCAGGTACCCGGCGTCGTGCGGGGCGGCGTCGCAGAACACCACCCGGGCGGCCGTGACGTCCCGGGCTGCGGCGTACGAGGCGATCGCGCCGAGCGCCTTGCCGAGCAGCTGACGGCTCATCGAACCCGAGGTGTCCAGCACCACGCCGAAGGTGCAGCGAGCCACCTCCTCGGGCGGGTAGTAGTGCCCGGCGCGCGGAATGTCGGGGGTGGCGGCCTGGCGGCGGGACGGCCGGGCGTAGCTCCGGACCGGCTGCGGGGACGGCACGAACTCGTCGAACCAGCGGGCCAGTCGGGCATCCCAGGGCAGTGGCGGGTGAGCGAGCGCGCGGATCTCCTCGACCAGCCCGGAGGGGAGCAGGCCGCGGTCGCGCCGGTGCAGTTCGAAACCCTGCTGGAGGCCGCGCCGGTAGAAGTCGTCCAGGTCGACGTAGTCGCGCGGGCGGCCCAGCGGTTCGCCGATCAGATCCGACTTGCCCTTGCCCGCCAGGGTGGCGAGCCGGCGGATCCGGCGCTGGTCCCGGACGATCCGGTCGTAGACCTCCTCGGTCGACAGGCCCTGCAACTGCGGGTCGTGCAGCAGTCCTTCGGGCATCGCGCCGACGCCCATCTCCAGCAGCCAGCCGTTGATCACGTAGTCCGCCGCGACGTTGAACAGGTACGGATCGCGGGCCCCGCAGCGCTCGCCGTGCCGCAGCGCGGCGTGCAGCAGCTCGTGCGCCAGGATGAACCGCCACTCCTCGTCGGTGTGGTGACGCAGCGGGTTGAGGTAGATCTCCCCGGCCTCCGCGTTCACGGCGGCCACCGAGATGCCCTGGGCGCGGGCCAGTTCGGCATCGGCGACCAGGGTGATCCCGGCGGCGATGCCGCCGAGCAGCGGATAGGAGGAGATGAACCAGTTGAGCGCCCTGGTCCAGGGGCGCTCCGGCAGCCGCTCCCCCGTCAGCTCCTCGCGGCGGCCGCCCGCCACGTCCATCGCGGCCGACATGGTGCGGGTGAGTGCGGCGGCGAAGGCCGTGGTCCAGTCCTCGGGGTCGGACCAGTGAGTCCAGCCCACCAGGAGCTGGTCGGAGCTGCCGCCCGCCACCCCGGGCACCCGGGGCAGGCCGTCCCGGCGCCAGCGGGCGGCCAGCTCCTCCTCGTCGCCGGACGGGACCGGGGGCGGCAGTTCGAACGGGGCGCGGCCGGTCGGGAAGGTGGCCAGGAAACGGTTCACCACGGCACACCGGGCGGTCCGCAGGTACTCGTCCGGGGCGGTGCGGCGGCCCCGCTCGGCGGGGACGTGGCCGAAGCCCAGGTGGAGCAGGCAGTGCGCCAACACCCAGGCCCACTCGGCCGGTTCGGCCCGGCGCTTGCGGTTGGCGTGCACGGTGCCGCCCGAGTCGACCACGGCCCAACCGTCCGGTGGGGCGGACCGGCAGTCCGCGTCCCAGCAGATGCTGACGTTCAGGGCGGCGAAGGCGTGGTTGTTCCGGAGCAGCCGGAGCCCTTCGGTGAACGCTTCGGCCGCCGGGTCCTTGGGGGCGGCGGCGGGCTTCACCGGCGGGCCTCGACCAGGCGCGGCAGGTCGCGGGCCGCCTCGATCAGGAACCAGGCGGGCAGCACCGGGTTCCCGTCCGGTCCGTCCGCGATCACGGTCTGCGCCACCTCGACCGAGATCTCGGCCAGTTGGACCAGCAGGCTCTTGGCCCGGAAGGCGGTCTGCCGAAGGGAGTTGGAGGCGTGCTCCTTGCGGGCCGGCAGCTCCTTGACCAGTCGGGAACGGAACGAGTCGGCCAGGTAGTAGAGCAGGTCGCGGTCCTCCAGCCGGTGCGGCCAGCGGGCGTCGCCCTTGAGGATCGCGTCCAGACCGTAGGAGTTGCGGACGATCTTCGCGTAGCCGCAGAAGGCCACCGCGTGCGGCGGGGTGAGCAGACCGTGCGCGAGCACCTTGAGGGTCGGCTCGTCCAGGGTCGGGCCGAAGGAGTGCAGGCTGTCCGAGAGCATGTGCCAGGCCCGGGGGGTCGAGAACGGCTCCTCGGTCTTCGGCGGCGCGGACCACAGATGGTCCGGGCGGTCGGTGAGGTAGTCCTGCACCCACGGGTGGATGCCGTTGGCCCCGGCCCAGTTGAGCCAGTCGGTGGCGCTGGCCCGCAGGTGTACGTGCACCAGGCGGTTGACCAGCGCCGAGGCCATCGGACGGGCCAGCGCCCCGTCGGTGGACCGGTTCCCGGCGCCGATCACGATCGAACCGGGCGGCAGCTCGTACGAGCCGATCCGGCGGTCCAGGATCAGCGAGTAGAACGCCTTCTGCACGTCCGGGGTGGCGGCGTTGAGCTCGTCCAGGAAGAGGCAGTAGGGCTCGTCCCTGGCGATCGACTCCGGCGGGCAGAACCGGGACCGGCCCTCGGCGGTGATCTGCGGGACACCGATCAGGTCCTCCGGCGCGAGCTGGGTACCGATCAGGCTGACGCACTCCAGCCCCAGCGAGTCGGCGAACTCCCGTACCAGGGAGGACTTCCCGATCCCGGGCGCGCCCCACAGGAACACCGGCCTGACGGTGGCCAGGCCCAGCAGCAGCTCGGGGACCTGGGACGGCGAGACGGTGACGGCACCCTGCAAGGCGGGCACTCCTTCGGAGGTTCGGGGGGATTCCGCGCCAGTCTGCGGGACGGTCCGACGGTCCGCACCTTGTTTTCCGGGGGCCGGGCGCGCAGTTACCGGCCCTTTTCCGCTGCCCTTTCGAGCGGAATCGAGTGGCCGTCCGGGCACTGTTGCGCAGAAAACCACCCGGAGCACCCGGCCGGGACTTGAGCCGCGCGGGCCGGACTGCTTCGATGTGCAGCAACTCCAGTTGGTCTAGTCCAATTGCTGGCACACTGACGCGACGCCCGACACGTGAACCGGAGCACCGACTTGCGCAGGATCTGCCTGACCCTTCCCACCAACCGCGCCTGCACCGGCACGATTTCGGACATCGGCGCCGAAGCGGCGTACGCGGCCGAGCAGTTCGGCGTCGAGGTCCGGCTGCTGATCCTCGACTCCTCGGACGAGTCGACGTTCACCGAGCACGCCAAGGCCGTCGGCGAACTTCCGGTGCTGCCGAACGTGATCGTGCACCACCTGGACGAGGCCGCCCAGCGCGACTTCCTGCGGGCGGTGATCGACCGGTCCGGTACCGCCGACCCGGAGTTGCTGCTCGAGCTGATGCTGCCGGACGCCGTCTCCTACGGTGCCTGTACCAACCGGGCGTTCCTGATCGCCGGTGCGCTCGGCTGCGCCTCGATCCATCGCCGGGACTCGGACAGTGGCTACCAACTCCTGGACGGCGTACCGGTGTTCCCCATCCACCAGGAGCTGCTCTCGCTCGGGAGGTCGGGCACCGAAGCGGCCGACGGCGTCACCGAGAACGCCCTCGACCCGGTGCACGGAGCCAAGCCGGTGTCCATGGTCGGCAGCTCGTTCATCGGTGAACTCTCCGTGGATGTCGGCGAGATCCGCGAACTGGACCCCGCGATCTACCACGAGGTGGTCAGTCTCTGGGCCCCGCCCGAGTGGTCGCGGGAGGAGATCGACGGACTGGTCGAGGAGTCCTTCATCGGCGGCGGCACCGATCCGTTCACCCACGACGTGTCGGTGCTGGACGTGCCGGACATCTGGCGGATCGACATGTGCAACATCGGCTTCGACCGCGAGCTGTACGAACGCGTCCCGCTGCCGCCCGCGACCGCCACCATCGGCAGCGACTACTTCCTGCTGCACGTGGTCCGGCACGCCCCGCTGCCGGCGGTCGTGCACAACCGGCACATCGTCAACTACTACACCCCGGAACGGCGGACCGGCGCCGGGTTCCTCGCGTACCAGCTGCGGTTCGTGAAGTTCCTGCTGTCGATGCTCTACTTCCACCCCGTCTACTTCGCCCTGGAGGCGGCCGGACCGGCGCTGCTCGACGAGGAGCACCATGTGCGTGCCGCAGGTATCGCCGGATTCGCCCGGCAGACCGCCGGGGCGGACCGGGCGGAGAACGTCCGGCGGCTGGACGTGGTCGACCGCTGCTACCGCCGACTGGGCGGAAAGTATGCCGAGTTCGCCGACCACCTGGCGCCGCTCCGGGACCGTCTGCTGGACGAGGCACAGGCCGACATCGAGTCCTTCGCGCTGCTGATCGACGCCTGGGGCCCGCTGGTGGCCGCCGCCCGGGCCGTCGGGCTGGAGCAGGCGTCCGAGGTCGGCATCCGGATCCGTCCGCTGGTGGAGCGCGACTGGGACGACCTGGTGGCGCTGGAGGCCCGCGCCTACGCCGAGAGCGGCCTCTCCGAGGGGTCCGAGGCGCTCCGGTCCAGGGCTGCCGTCTCGCCCGGTACCTGCTTCGCGCTGGAGTACGACGGGCAGTTCGGCGGCTATCTGCTGGCCCTGCCCTACCCGCTGGGTCAGTGCCCGGACCTGAGCCTGGCGGAGACTGCGGGCTTCGCTTCGGGCAACCTGCACGCGCACGACTTCGTGATCACCGAGGAGCTGCGTGGCCGGGGGCTGACACCGCACTTCGTCCGGCAGATCGAGGCGGCGGCGCGGGCCCGGGGCTTCGAGCGGCTCTCCATGGTCGCGGTGCAGCGCAGCCATGTGCTCTGGGCCCGGCTCGGATACACCGCGCACCGCGAGGTGGCCCTCCCGGAGAGCTACGGCACGGAGGCGGTCTACATGTCCAAGGCCCTCTGACCAGGCCGCGACCACCGGCTCGATGCACCACTCACCACCGAAGACGAAGAAGGCTGACTCACACATGCTCCGCGTTCACGACCCCTTCCGTAGAGCCCAGTTGGCGATCGCCGCCCTGTTCTTCTCTCTCGGGTTCCAGTACGCCACCTGGGTCTCCCGGCTCCCCGCGCTGAAGACGGAGCTGGACCTCACCGAGGCACAGCTAGGACTGCTGCTGATGGCCGGCGGCGTGGGCGCGGCGGCCTCCTACCCGCTGGTGGCGGTAGCAATGAAGCGGCTGGGGTCGCGGCGGCTGTCGCTGCTGGCCGCCCTCGTGCTGGCCGTGATCCTGCCGGTGCTGGCCGTGACGCCGAACTACCCGGTCACCCTGCTGGTGATCTGTCTGGACGGGGTCGCGGTGGGCTTCCTCAACGTCGCGATGAACGCCCAGGGCGCCGCCCTCGAGGTCGAGTACCAGCGCACTGCGATGGCCCGGTTCCACGCCACCTTCAGCGCCGGCTCGCTGACCGCCGCGCTGGTCGCCTCCGGCGTCAACCTCTTCACCTCGGCACTGACCGTGCACTTCGGCGTGGCCGCCCTGCTGCTGGTCCTGGTGGTCGGGCTCACCCGGTCCGGACTGCTGACGGGTGATCAGCCGGCCACCCAGGAACCGGCCGCGCAGGACGCTGTGGAGCAGCCCGAACCCGAACCCGCCGCCAAGCGCGGGCTGACCCTGCCGACCCGGGTGACCATCTGGATGGGTCTGGCCATGGTCTTCGGCACCATCACCGAAGGCGCCATGAACGACTGGTCGACGCTCTACATGAAGGACGTCGTCAGTGCCTCGGCCCAGGTCGCACCGCTGGGCATCGCCGTGGTCTCCGGGATGATGGTGCTGGCCCGGATCTTCGCCGACGGCTGGCGCGCCCGCTGGGGTGACGGCCGGATCGTCGTCGCGGGCAGTGCGCTGGCCGGCGCCGGTCTCGCCACCGCCCTGCTGGTCGGCGGGGTCGTCCCCGCGCTGATCGGCTTCGCCTGCGTCGGCCTGGGCACCGCTGCGATCACCCCGTGCGTCTACGTGGCCGCCGCCCGCCAGGGCTCGGACGCGCTGGCGCTGGTCGCCGCGATGGGCACCATCGGCCTGCTGGCCGGCCCGGCGATCATCGGCTTCATAGCGGACGGCAGCAGCCTGGTCTGGGGTATGGCCGCCGTCGCGGCGTCGGCCGGGCTGGTCTCGCTGTGCAGCACCCGGATCCGCTGGAAGGCACTCGCCGAGGCGTAAGGCCCTCGGGGCGCAGACCGCCGGAGGGCTTTACCTCTCCGGGCACCGACCCGCCCGCTCGTACCGACGGCCCGCCCGGGTGCCGGTCAGTACGGGCGGGCGCCCGCGCGTGAGGCCCTGGCCACCGCGACCACGGCGCGCTCGAGAGCGTAGGCCGGATCACCGGAGCCGCCCTTGACGTCGGCGTCGGCCCGGGCGATCGCGGTGAGGGCGGTGGCGACCCCGTCGCCCGTCCAGCCGCGCATCTGCTGGCGGACCCGGTCCACCTTCCACGGCGGCATGCCCAACTCCCGGGCCAGGTCGCCCGGCCGCATGTTCCGGCCCGCGCTGGCCAGTCGGCCGATGCTGCGGACGCCGGAGGCGAGCGCGTAGGTGATGCCGGTCGGCGGCTGACCGACCGCCAGCGCCCAGCGCAGCCGCTCCAGCGCCTCGGCCGTCCGGCCGGTGACGGCCAGGTCGGCCACCTCGAAGCCGGTGGCCTCGGCCCGGCCGCCGTAGTACCGGGCCACCACGGTCTCGTCGATCGCACCCTCGACGTCGGCGGTCAACTGACTGCAGGCGGCGGCCAGCTCGCGCAGGTCACTGCCGAGCGCATCGAACAGGGCCTGGCAGGCCTCGGGGGTGGCGGAGCGGCCCAGCGTACGGAACTCGCCCTTGATGAAGGCCAGTTTCTCCCCGGCCTTGGTGAGCTTGGGGCAGGCCACCTCACGGCCGCCGAGCTTGCGCCCGGCGTCCAGCAGGCCCTTGCCCTTGGCACCGCCCGCATGGACCAGCACCACCATGACCTCCTCGGCGGGCGCGTCGAGGTAGGCCCTGAGCTCCTTGACCGAATCCGCCGCGAGATCCTGCGCGGCCCGGACCACGATCACCTTGCGCTCGGCGAAGAGCGAGGGGGTGGTCAACTCGGCCAGGCTGCCGGGCTGCAGGGCTCCGGGGGCGAGGTCGCGTACGTCGGTGTCCGGATCGGCCGCCCGGGCGGCGGCGACCACGGCGGCGACCGCGCGGTCCAGCAGCAGCTCCTCCTGGCCGACCACCAGGGTCAGCGGGGCGAGCAGGTCGTCGGGTGCACTCTTCCTGGCCATCGCCTACCAGGATCGCACGTACCACCGACGGTGCTCCGCAACCGGTGGTCCGCAGCCCGTGGACGGTGTGGACAATGGTGTCCGTGACCATGAACCTCACCCGCCAACTGCTCGTGTTCCCCGACCGTGACGCCGCCGAGGAGGTGACGGAGGAGCTCTCCGCCCGCTGGCCCGACCTGGGCGGGATCGAACTCGTCCGGGACGCCCTGGCCGGCGAGGACGACGCGGAGGACGCGCAGTGGCTGGTGGTGCTGGAGGCGCCCGAGGAGGGCGGCTGGACGGCGGATCGGCTCGCCGCCCTGGACCGGCTGAGCGCCGAACAGGACGGCTGGCGCGAGGAGGGCTGACCAGGGCCGGCTCATCCTGTGACCGGACGTCAGCGCAGCAGGGCGAAGGTGAGCGCGGCCACGCCGCCCAGCGCGGTGCCGGCCAGCACCTGCGGCAGCGTGTGCGCCTTCAGGACCAGGCGCGACCAGCCGATGGCCGCGACCGCTGCGGCGGCGAGCGCGAGCAGCGGCCCGAAGACCAGCATCAGGATCAGGGCCGCGCCGCCGGCCACCGAGTTGTGGATGGAGATCTGCCACCAGACCGTCACCAGCAGGGAGGTGGCCAGCCCGACCAGCATCGCGACGGCCAGCGCGAACACCTCGGCCGGAGCGCCCAGGACGCGCAGCGCGGTCACGCCCGCCACCACGGAGACCAGGCTGGCTCCCATCGGGATCACCCGCTGCCTGCGGACCCGGATGTGCTTGTCCGTCAGCGCCCCGCGCCGGACTCCCAGCAGGATGATGCCGAGCGGGATGATGCCGCAGAACAGCGCGGCCAGCAGGCCCCAGCCGAGACCACGCCAGCTCTGGCTGGTGTGCCAACCGACAAGCAGGAGAAGGCCGATCACGAGATTGGCCGGGGCCAGCACGTCGGTGACCGCCTTCGCGGCCTTCTCCCGCGGTGTGGCCGCCTGGTAGACCGGCGTCTCGGGTGCGGTGAACGTACTCATCGGGGGGCTCCTGAGGCTGAGGCGACAACCAAGGCATTAGATACGATCACCGGCTCCCTTGGGTAACGGCGTGCAGGTTGGTGGACGTGCCGAGGACGGCGATGGCGCCTGAGTGGTCGGTGCGCAGGACGGTGGCCCCCAGCGATCGGAGCCGGTCGATGGTGGCGGCGGACGGGTGGCCGTAGGGGTTTCCGAGGCCACAGGAGATCAGCGCCAGGCGGGGGTCGAGGGTGCGGGTGAGCTCCTGGTCCTGGTGGGCCGAGCCGTGGTGGGCGACCTTGAGGACGTCGACCCTGGGCAGGGCCGGACGGGCCCGCAGGGCAGCCTGGGCCGGTGGTTCGAGATCGCCGAGCAGGGCGATCCGGAGCGCGTCGGGCGGTCGGCCGACGGTGGCGATCAGGGCGATGCTGGCGTTGTTGGCGCCCGGGGCAGCCGGGTCGAGCGGGTCGGTGGGCCAGAGCAGGTGCCAGGAGAGCTCGGGACCGGTGCTGCGCCGTTCGTCCTGCCGGGCCGGAAGAACGGGGACTCCCGAGGCGGCCGCCCAGGCCAGCACCCGGGCCCGCTCACCCGGCGGCGAGTCGAGGGTGGTGACCTGGACGGCACCGACCGTACGGCCACGCAGGACACCGGGCAGGCCCTCGACGTGGTCGGCGTGATAGTGGCTCAGGATGACCAACGGGACGATGGTGATGCCCAGTTCGCGCAGGCACCGGTCGGCGGCGAGCGGATCGGGGCCGGTATCCACCACGATCGCGCTGTCGGAGGGGGAACCAATCGGGAGCACGGACATGTCACCCTGGTCCACGTCGCACATGACGAACCGCCAGTCGGGCGGCGGCCAGCCGGTGGCGAGCCGGGCGAGCGGGGCCGGGCGGAGCACAGCGAGCAACAAGGTCAGGGCGAGGACGGCGGCGAGGACCGGCCGCAGTCGGCTCGCAGCGCGGAACGGCCGGGTGGACCAGGCCAGCGCAAGGGTGGCCAGCGCGAGCAGGACGGCCCCGAAGAGCCCGCCGGGCCAGTTGAGTTGGGCGCCGGGGAGGGCGGCGCCGTGCCGGGCGACGGCGGCCAGCCAGCCCGTGGGGACGGCCGCCAGATCGGCCAGCAGCCGGGCGGCGGGGCGGGAGAGCGGATCGACCGCCAGCGTGGCGAAGCCGAGCAGCGTGGCCGGGGCGACGGCCGCCTCCGCGAGCAGGTTGCAGGGAATGGCGACCAGGCTGATCCGGGGCGCCAGCAGGATGGTGGCCGGGGCGCAGAGCGCCTGGGCGGCTGCGGTGGCTCCGGCCGCGGCTGCCAGGTACCCGGGCCAGCCCCGGGCCCGCAGGGCGGCGGACCAGCGCGGGCCGAGCGTGAGCAGACCGGTGGTGGCGAGGACGGAGAACAGGAAGCCGAAGGACCGGGCCAGGTACGGGTCGAACAGGAGCAGCAGCAGGACGGCGGAACAGAGCGCGGGCAGGGCCTGCCGAGGGCGTCCGGTAGCGAGCGCGAGCAGGCCGACCAGCCCGGTGGCGGCGGCTCGCAGCACGCTGGGCTCCGGGCGGCAGACCGTCACGAAGGCCACCGTGAGGACCGCCCCGACCAGGGCGGTGGTGCGCAGGGGCAGCCCGAGCAGGCCCGCCAGTCCGCCTCGGGCCTGGCCTCCCGCCCGGGTGGGCGTGCCGAGCAGGACGGCCAGCACGATGGCCAGATTGGCCCCGGAGACAGCGGTCAGGTGCCCCAGGTCGGTGGCCCGGAACGCCTGGTCGAGGTCGGCGGGCAGCCGAGTGGTGTCACCCACCACCAGACCGGGGAGCAGGCCCCGGGGATCGGTGGCCAGATGGTCGGTGGCCGCCCGCAGGCCGGACCGCAGCCGGGCGGCCAACTGCTGGGTGTGGCCCGGGGCTTCGAGCTGTTGGGGTGGGCCGTGCGCCAGCAGGGCGGCGGCGGTGCTGCGGTACTCCTCGGTGGCGGGCAGCACTCGGACGTCCGCCCGCAACCGGGTGGACGGGATCACCTCACGCCAGGCGGCGACGTCCTGGGCGCGGACCACCACGGTGACGGGAGTCGTGGTGTCCACGTCCCCGCCGACCCGGTCGACGGTGGCGGTGAGGGTGAGCATGGACTGCCCGGGAGCGGTGCCCCGGGCCTGCGAGGTACGGGGCTTGGGGTCACCGGTGACGGTGAGTTCGACGGTCAGCGCGGGTGGGGCCTCGGACCGGGCGAGCGCGGGGATCGGGCCCCGGTGCAGGTCGGCGGTGTGCAGGGTGGTGCCGGCCGTCGCGGCGGCCGCGGCCAGCAGGGTGGCGGCGAGCAGGGCACCGGCCGGCCGGGAGCGGTACAGCAGCAGGACCAGGGCCGTGACGACGAGCAGGCCCGCCAAGCCGAGCAGCAGCGGCCGGTGCTGCTCACCGAGGCCGAGCACGGTGGCGGTGACCGCCCAGACCACGACCGTGGGCACCAGCAGCCGAAGGTCGGCCGGCTCGGCCGGGTGAGGCGTTGTCAGGTGCGGTGTCGGCGGATGAGGTGTCGGCGAGTGGGCTGTCACAGTGTCAGCAGCGCCCGGAGCTCGGCGTACTTGCGGTCACCGATGCCGCTGATCTGGCGGAGCTGGTCAAGGGAGCGGAACGGGCCGTGCTCCTGACGGTGCTGCAGAATCCGCTCGGCGAGCGTGGGCCCCACGCCGGGCAGGGCGTCGAGTTGCTCCTTGGTCGCCAGGTTGAGGTTCACCGGCCCGGCCCGGGCGCCCGGCGCAGCACCGGGGACGGCTCCCCCGCCGACCAGGATCTGCTCGCCGTCGGTGAGCACCCGGGCGAGGTTGAGCCCCTCGATGGCCGTGTCGGGCAGCGGGCCGCCCGCCAGCACGAGTGCGTCCGCCACCCGGGCTCCGCTCGGCAGCGTCCGCAGGCCCGGGTGCCGGACCTTCCCCGCGACGTCGACCACCACGGTCGGCCCCGACGGCGGCCCCGCCCCCGAACGCGGCCCGGCCGATGCCGAGGAGACCGCAGCCACGGTGGCCGGAACGGCAACCTCCGAGGGACGGCCGAGCCAGAAGTGCTGCACGGCGTACCCGACCGCGAGAAGCAGCAGCACCGACAGGCCGAGCACCGCCCGGCGGTCGAACAGCAGGCCGCGCACCACCGGAGGCGGCACGGGCGGCAGCACCGCCTCCTCGGCCGGCACATCAGGTCCAGCAGGTCCGGTCAGCTGCGCTGCCGGCGCCGCCGGAGCCGCCGGAGCAGGTGTCAGGAAGAGGTAGGTCAGCCGCCCACGGACGGTCTCGGCGGTCTCCTGGCGACGGGCTGCGCCCGGGGTCATCGTTCTCATGCCGAGGACGGTACGAGCCCCGGCCGACGGCCCCGGCGGACAGCCAAAAGCTGTGGAAAACCCGGGGGTTGTGGACAACCGAGGTCCCTCGAAGGAGGGAGTTTCAGCGCGGCGCGACCACCACGGCCAGCAGTCCGGGACCGACATGCGCACCGATCACCGCGCCCACCTCCACCACGGACAGCTCCCGCAGCCCTGGCACCCGCCCCCGCAACCGCTCCGCCAGCGGCTCGGCCCGGTCCTCGGCGGCCAGGTGGTGCACGGTGATGTCCACCTCGTCGGTGCCCGCCGTCTCGACCGCGATCTCCTCCAGCCGGGCGATCGCCCGGGAGGCCGTCCGGACCTTCTCCAACGGTTCGATCCGGCCGCCGGAGAGGTGCAGCAACGGCTTCACCGAGAGTGCGGAGCCGAGCATGGCCCGGGCGGCGCCGATCCGGCCGCCGCGGCGCAGGTACTCCAGGGTGTCCACGTAGAAGAAGCCGCTGGTCCGCTCCGCCCGGGCGGTGGCGGCGGCGGCCACCGCGTCCAGGTCGAGCCCGTCCTCGATGGCCTGAGCCGCCGTCAGGACGCAGTGGCCGAGTGCCATGCCGATCAGATGGCTGTCCACCACCCGGACCGGGACACCGGCCTCGGCGGCGGCCATCCGGGCGGCCTCCCCGGTGCCGGACAACTCGGCGGAGATGTGCACCGAGACGATGCCGGTGGCGCCCGCCTCGGCGGCGGCCCGGTAGGCGGCGGCGAAGGTCTCCGGGCTGGGGCGGGAGGTGGTCACCCGCTGCTTGGCGCGGAGCGCCTCGGCGACGTCCTTCGGGGAGATCTCGACGCCCTCGGTCAGGGCCGCGTCCCCGACCACCACGCTGAGCGGGACCACCGTGATCCGGTGCCGGTCGATGGCCTGCTGCGGAAGGTAGGCCGTGGAGTCGGTGACGAGCGCGAGGCGGTGGGACATGAGCCGGAGGGTACTCCCCGCTCGTCGGGTGCGGACACCACGGGTCGGTTCAGCGGTGGGTCAGCGGTGGGTCAGCGGTGGCTCAGGCGGACCGCTTGCGCAGCCGCTGGGCGAGGTCGCTCAGCCCGAGCAGCTCCTCGGCGCTCACCCCACGCTTGGCCGAGATGCCCGTGCGCTCAGTCTGAGAGGCGGCGGCCGAAGCGGCCGGGGCAGCCGAGTCCCAGTGCCGGAGCGCCCCCGCCTCGCTCTCGCACTCCTCCGCGAGCCGCGCGAGCTCGTCGTCGGCGAAACGCTGCATCCGGTCCTGCGCCGCCCAGCGCATCGACTCGGCCGCGTGCGTGATCCGGTCGGCCCGCTCGCGCAGCTCCGGGAGCTTGGTGGCGACCCGGCCGGCCTCCGGCTCCAGTTCCAAGGTCCGCAGCTCGCCGTCCAGTTCGGCGGCGTGCGTGTCCAGGCGGGTCAGCAGCTGGAGCGACTCGGCCAGCTGGGAGTCCTCGGCGAGCCCGGCGGCAAGCACCTTGCGGGTGCTGTCGAGCGAGGAGCGCAGCGCGAGGCGGACGGTGGAGATCTGGCCGTGGGCGCCCGGTTTGGCGAAGGACTTGGCCTTCAGCGCGGTGTTCTCGAAGGCGCGGCGGGCCTTGGCCTCCTCCTGGGAGATCTTGGCGGCGGCGGCCTTGCCCACCTTGACGGCACCGACCCCGAGCATGACCATCAACCCCACTCCGAACAGCAGGGCCAGACCGAGAACCACGCCGAGTACGTCCATCACGAGCCGCCTTCCAGCACACCGCACCACGCCGGCCACCGCAGCCGTACGCCCACCGCTCCCCCGGAGAACGGCGGTGCGACCACCCAGGGTTCCAAGGTAGCCGCACCGATCGGCGGAAGGGCCCGCAGGAACGCCCGGGCGGCAGGAATCAGGCAGAGATAGGGGGCGGGCCTCAGGGATGTCCCCGAGACCCGCCCCCTGACGGTCGGCCCGACCTCGGCTCGTCAGCCGGTGACGATGTTCACCAGCTTCGGCGCCCGGGCGATCACCTTGCGGACCGGAGCGTCGCCGATGGCGGCGACCACGGCCGGGTCGGCCAGCGCCAGCGCCTCCAGCTCCGCGTCCGTGATGGCCGGCGAGACCTCCAGGCGGGCCTTCACCTTGCCCTTGATCTGGATCACGCAGGTGACCGCCTCGGCGACCGCGTAGACCGGGTCGGCCACGGGGTAGTCGGTGTAGGTCAGCGACCCGTCGTGGCCCAGCCGGCGCCACAGCTCCTCGGCGATGTGCGGGGCCAGCGGGGCCACCATCAGCACGATCTGCTCCGCGACCGAACGCGGCGTGGAGCCGCGCTTGACCAGGAAGTTGTTCAGCTCGATGGCCTTGGCCACTGCCGTGTTGAAACGCAGCGCGGCCATGTCGCCGCGGATGCCGTCGATCGCCTTGTGCAGCGCGCGCAGGGTCGCCTCGTCGGGCTCCTCCTCCGTCACCACCAGCTCGCCGGTGGCCTCGGAGACGATGTTGCGCCACAGCCGCTGCAGGAAGCGGTACGAGCCGACCACCGCGCGGGTGTCCCACGGGCGGGAGACGTCCAGCGGGCCCATCGACATCTCGTACAGGCGCAGGGTGTCGGCGCCGTACTCGTCGGCGATCTCGTCGGGCGCGACCGCGTTCTTCAGCGACTTGCCCATCTTGCCGGCCTCGCGCTTGACCGCCTCGCCGTTCCAGAAGTACTGACCGTCGCGCTCCTCGACCTCGGCGGCGGGCACCGGGAAGCCCCGCTCGTCGCGGTAGACGTCGGCGGTGATCATGCCCTGGTTGAACAGCTTGTGGAACGGCTCGACCGAGGAGACGTGCCCCAGGTCGTGCAGCACCTTGTGCCAGAACCGCGCGTACAGCAGGTGCAGCACCGCGTGCTCGGCCCCGCCGACGTACAGGTCCGCGCCGCCGCCGGGCTTCTGCGCGGTCGGGCCCAGCCAGTACTGCTCGTTGGCGGGGTCGACCACCTTCTCGCCGTTGGCCGGGTCGATGTAGCGCAGCTCGTACCAGCAGGAACCGGCCCAGTTGGGCATGGTGTTGGTCTCGCGGCGGTACGTCTTGACGCCGTCGCCCAGGTCCAGCTCGACGTTGACCCAGTCCTCGTTGCGGGACAGCGGGGTCTTCGGCGAGGAGGTCGAGTCGAACGGGTCGTAGGTGTGCGGCGAGTAGTCCTCCACCACGGGGACCTCGACCGGCAGCATCGACTTGGGCAGTGCGTGCATCACGCCGTCGGCGTCGTAGACGATCGGGAACGGCTCGCCCCAGTACCGCTGACGGCTGAACAGCCAGTCGCGCAGGCGGTAGTTGACGGTGCCTTCGCCGATCCCGCGCCCGGCCAGCCACTCGGTGGCGGCGGCCTTGGCCTCGACCACGCTCAGCCCGTCCAGTGACAGGTCGTCATGGGCGGAGTTCACGATCACCGAGTCGTACGTGTCGAACGCGTCGTCCCAGGACGACGGGTCCTCGGAACGCCCGTCGGTCGGCTGCACCACGCAGCGCATCGGCAGTGCGAAGGCGCGGGCGAAGGCGAAGTCGCGGTGGTCGTGCGCGGGCACGGCCATGATCGCGCCGGTGCCGTAGCCCATCAGCACGTAGTCGGCGACGAAGACCGGGACGGGCTCGCCGCTGACCGGGTTGGTCGCGTACGCGCCGGTGAACACGCCGGTCTTCACCTTGGCGTCGACCTGGCGCTCGACGTCCGACTTGGCGGCGGCTTCGGCGCGGTAGGCCGCGACGGCCTCGGCCGGGGTGGCTGCGCCGCCCTTCCAGTCCTCGTGGGTCTCGGCCGGCCAGGCGGCGGGGACGATCGAGTCGACCAGCGCGTGCTCGGGCGCCAGCACCATGTAGGTGGCGCCGAACAGGGTGTCAGGGCGGGTGGTGAAGACGGTGATCGCGTCGGTGCCGACGGCACTGTGCTTATCGACTGAGAATGCGACGCGCGCACCCTCGGAGCGGCCGATCCAGTTGCGCTGCTGCAGCTTGATCGCCTCGGGCCAGTCCAGCAGGTCCAGGTCGGCGATCAGGCGGTCGGAGTACGCGGTGATCCGCATCATCCACTGGCGCAGGTTCGACTTGAAGACCGGGAAGTTGCCGCGCTCGGAGCGGCCGTCCGCGGTGACCTCCTCGTTCGCCAGCACGGTGCCCAGCCCGGGGCACCAGTTGACCGGCACCTCCTTGGAGTACGCCAGCCGGTACTCGCCCAGCAGCTCCTCGCGCTCGGCGGCGGACAGCTCGGCCCAGGCGGCGCCGCCCGGCACCTCACGCTGACCGGACTCGAACTGCGCGATCAGCTCGGCGATCGGGCGGGCCTTGCCGCCCTCGCCGGCCTCCTGGTCGTACCAGGAGTTGAAGATCTGCAGGAAGATCCACTGGGTCCAGCGGTAGTAGTCCGGGTCGATGGTGGCGATCGACCGGCGCGGGTCGTGCCCCAGGCCCAGGCGGCGCAGCTGCTGCCGCATGTTCGCCATCGCGGCCTCGGTGGTGATCCGGGGGTGCTGGCCGGTGGCCACCGCGTGCTGCTCGGCCGGCAGGCCGAACGCGTCGTAGCCCAGGGTGTGCAGCACGTTGTGACCGGTCATCCGCTGGTAGCGGGCGTAGACGTCGGTCGCGATGTAACCCAGCGGGTGGCCGACGTGCAGGCCCGCACCGGACGGGTACGGGAACATGTCCATGATGAAGCTGTGCGGCTTCGAGACGACGTCACCGGCGTTCGGGTCGGCCAGGGCGCCGGCCGGGTTGGGGGCGTTGAACGTCCCCTCCTTCTCCCAGATGTCCTGCCAGCGGGACTCGATCTCGGCGGCCAGCGTCGCGCCGTAGCGGAAGGGCTCGGTGGCAGCGGCCTCGGCCGCGGCGGGGGTCGTCTCGCTCATGGTCCTTCGGGCTCCATCTGATGTCAGTTCGCGAACGGCGGCGGGAGAAACAAAAAAGCCCCTCGCAGGAGGGGACGCCACGCCGACTCCGGCCCTCGGCCGGTCCTGGTCAGCGCGGCCGGCTAAGAAGCAGGCGCACAGTTCGCATGGCCACAGGGTACCGCACCGACCCTCAGCGCCCCGCGCACCTTTTCGGCACACGCACCGGAGAAGCGGGTGCCTCAGCGAACCGCTGCGTCGAACTCCCGCAGGGCCCGGGCGACTCGGGCGGACTGCATACCGGCCGCCAGGCTGCGGGCCTGGTCGGCGACCCGGGCGGCCTCCTCGCGGTCGCCGGTCCGCAGGTAGGAGTCGGCCAGCCGGACCATCAGCAGGGCCTTGGCCCGGGCCCGTTCGGGGGACAGTGCGGCGATCGCGCCCGCGAGCAGGTGCTGGGCCCGTTCGTGGTCGCCGAGGAAGAGGTAGCCCTCCCCCACCATGCCCTCCAGGTCGGCCCGTTCCTGACTGTGGTCCTGGTCGCTCCCCAGGGGTTGGTCGCCGTCCAGCGCCTGGAAGGCCCGCTCCGCGACCGCCTCCGCGCTGATCTGCTCACCCTTGCGCCCATGCGCCCGCGCGATCCGGCCCAGCTGGAGCGCCCGCTCACGGGGCGTCAGGACCTCGTCGGCCGCCCGCAGCGCGGTGGAGAGCATGGCGACCGCGTCCAGCCCCCGCCCGCCGGAGTTGTGGGTGGCCTGGACGGCGAGGCAGCCGACCACGCTGACCCCGAGCCGGGGATCGCCGGAGACGTGCGCCGCCCGCAGCGCGGCGACGAAGGCGCGCTGCGCCGCCGCGTCGTTGCCGAGGTCGTAGTTGGCCCAACCGACCAGCCGGGCAAGCCTGCTGGCCGCGCCGTACAGTTCGCGGCCGAGCGGCTCGTCGTACGCGCCGAGTTCGAGCAGCTTGCCGATCATGGCGAGCTCGGCCTTGGCCAGGTCGAGGATCAGGCCGCCGCCGTACGCCCGCTCCAGCCGCTGCTTGCTGTCGTAGCTGAGCCGGAGGTCGGCGAGCTGCTCGGTGGCTATTCGCAGCGCGCCCTCGCCACCGGTCAGTTCGGGGGCCGGGGAGGCCCAGTGCCGGGCCGCCTGCTGGAGTTCGTCGCCGCGGAACAGGTCGGTGAGCCGGACCGGGGCGGCGTCCGCACCGGCCTCGCGCAGCGCGGTCTGGGCGGTGTCGGCCGTCCACGGGTCGGTGAGCAGCCGGGGCGAGAGGATCTTGGCGCCGCGGCCGCTGCCCATCTGGCCCCAGAGCTGCTCGTACGTCACCGCGATGCCGACGGTGCGGCTGAGCACCTCACAGACCGTCTGGTCGTGCGGGCTGCGCGGCACCATGCCCCGGTCGCGCCACTTGTACGGGGCGGTGGAGCTGATCGCCAGCACGGGCGGGAGCGCGGCGTTGAGCTCGCGGGCCAGCCGCTCCGGGCTCCAGCCGAGCTGGTGCAGGATGCGGGCCAGCTCCTCGTTCCGTCTGCGCTCCAGGTCGGCCATGGCACCGACCGTATCGGGCCGCTCCGGTGACCGGCCAGGGAACCCCCGAAACGGAAGAGGGCCCCTCCCGTTACCCGGGAGGGACCCTCTTCTCGAACTGTGGAGCTACGGAGAATTGAACTCCGGACCTCTTGCATGCCATGCAAGCGCTCTACCAACTGAGCTACAGCCCCGCGTCATCCGGCGTTTCCCCCGGCGACGTCGTTCACTTTACACGGTCCCCGGCCTACTCCCCTAATCCCTTCCGGCGGCCGTCGCCCGCCGGGTACGGAGCGCGAAGCAGGCGGCGAGCACGAGCGCGAGGGCAACCGTCGAGACCGTCACCAGCAGCGCCCGGGCCGAGTCGGCGGGCGGGGCCGGCAGCGCGGCCCGGCCGAGGAAGAGGGTGCCGAGCAGGGCGACCCCGATCACCTGACCGAGCTGGATCACCGTCACCAGGACACCGCTGCCGTCCGCGGCGTCCGCCGGATCGACCCGGCCGAGGGCGGCGGCGAACAGCGGGCTGTACGCGCAGCCGACCGCCAGGCCGCCGACCGTGAGCACCAGTTCGGCGCCGAGGCCGATGTCCGCGCCGCCGCTCACCAGGGCTCCGAAGAGCAGGTATGCCCCGGCCGCGGTGCCCAGCGCCAACGGCGGCAGCCGTCGGTGCAGCCGCTGCGGCAGCCGGTGCCAGTGCAGGCTGGAGAAGCCGAAGCCGATCGCGACCGGAGCCGAGAGCAGGCCGGCCCGCAGCGCGCTGTACCCGAGCGCGGCCTGCTGGTGCAGGGCGAACGCGAACATCAGCCCGGCGAAGGCCACCATGACCAGGAAGATCGCCCCGGCCGCGGGCAGCAGGCCGGGCGCCCGCAGCACCCGGGCCGGCACCAGCGGCTGCCCGCCCCGGGCCGCGATCCGGCGCTCCACCACGACGAACACCCCGGACAGCGCCGCACTGCCGGCCAGCATCACCCAGCCCCAGACCGGCCAGCCCAGCTCGTGCCCGAGCACCAGCGGTACCACCAGCAGCCCGAGCGCGGCCGCCAGCACCACAAGACCGACCACGTCGAAGCGGCGGCTGCCGTCCCCCGGCGTCACCGGCAGCAGCCGGCGGCCGGCGATCAGCAGCACCAGCCCGATCGGGACGTTGACCAGGAAGACCGGCCGCCAGCCGGTGCCGAACAGGTCGGCGCTCACCAGGATCCCGCCGACCACCTGCCCGACGGCCATCCCACCGGCCAGCACCGCCGAGTACAGCCCGAGCGCCCTGACCCGGGCCGCCCCGCTGAAGGTCCGCTGGACCAGGCTCATCACCTGAGGCACCATCAGCGCCGCCCCGGCCCCCTGGAACACCCGGAAGCCGATCAGCCACCCGGTGCCCGGGGCCAGCCCGCAGGCGAGCGAGGCGACGGTGAAGGCCGCCAGACCGAGCAGGAAGAGCCGGCTGTACCCGTACCGGGCGCCGAGCCGGGCGCCGGTGATCAGCAGCACCGCGTACGCGATGGTGTACCCCGCCACCACCAGTTGCAGGGCGGCCCCCGAGGCGCCCAGGTCGGTCCGGATGCCGGGAACGGCGACGTTCACGATGGAGACGTCCAGCAGGGCCATGAACTGGCCCAGCAGGACGACGGCGAGCAGCCGCCCCGAGCGGGTCGGAGCCGTGGCCGGAGCGGCGGCGGTGGAGGTCTGAAGGTCCGTCATGCCGCCAGCCTGGCGGCAGGCCGGTACCGGTGGTTAGAGCCTGCTGATCCTGGTACCGGGAACACCCGTCAGCCGACCGTCCGTCAGGATGGGGGCATGACCGTGCTCGACGAACGGAACGCCACCGACCGACGCCGGCCCGAGCTGGCCGGCTTCCTGCGCGCCTGCCGGGCCCGGATCACCCCGGAGGCGGTCGGGCTGCCGCCGGGGCCGCGCCGCCGGACGCCGGGGCTGCGCCGCGAGGAGGTGGCGCAGCTCGCCGGGGTCGGGGTCACCTGGTACACGTGGCTTGAGCAGGGGCGCCCGATCAACGCCAGCGAGCAGGTGCTGGAGGCGGTGGCCCGGACGCTGCGGCTGGACGGCACCGAACGCGACCACCTGTTCCGGCTGGCCGGGCTCAACCTGGTCCGAGCGGCCGACGACACCTTCTCGGTGCTCGACCCGGCCACCCAGCTGATCCTGGACCAGCTCGACCCGCTGCCGGCCGCCGTCTGCAACGGCCGCTACGACCTGCTGGCGCACAACGCCGCGTACGACACCCTGTTCCCCGGCGCGACCCGCCCGAAGCCGCCGAGCGGGCGGCGGAACAGCATGTGGTGCGCGTTCACCGTGCCGTCCTGCTGCAACCCGTTCGTGAACCGGGAGACCGAGCTGCCCCGGATGGTCGGCGTGCTGCGCGGCGCGTACGGGCGGCACGTCGGAGAGCCCGCCTGGGAGGAGTACATCCGGGATCTGGCGGCGGCCAGCCCGGAGTTCCGCGAGCTGTGGGCCCGTCAGGAGGTGGCGCCACCCCGGTCCTCGCTCAAGGTGTTCCGGCACGCGGCCGTCGGCGACCTGCGGTTCCAGGCCTCCTACCTGACCATGCCGACCGCGCCCGAGGTCTACCTGGTGGTCTACACCCCGGAGGGCCCGGCCGACCGGGCCGGTCTCGAGTGGCTGGCCGCCCACCCGGACACCCCGCCGGCCGACCACCGACACGACTGAGCCGGCCGGGGAACGACCGAAGGCCGCCTCCCTGAGGGAGACGGCCTTCGGTGTGTTGTGGAGCTACGGAGAATTGAACTCCGGACCTCTTGCATGCCATGCAAGCGCTCTACCAACTGAGCTACAGCCCCGCGTGCCGCACGGTCCTTGACGGACCGCCGAAGCGGAGTGGAGCTACGGAGAATCGAACTCCGGACCTCTTGCATGCCATGCAAGCGCTCTACCAACTGAGCTACAGCCCCGCACTCGAAGGACTTCCCGCCGACCTTCCGGCCTGCGTTTCTTTCCTGCGAACGAGGAAGACTCTAGCTGGTCAGGGCCGGAACTGCGAAATCCGGGCCCCGCTCAGGTCTCGTCGCCGATCACCGGCTGCGGCAGCGTGCCCGCGTTGTGCTCCAGCAGCCGCCAGCCGCGCGCGCCCTGGCCGAGCACCGACCAGCAGCAGTTGGACAGGCCGCCGAACCGCTCCCACTGGGCCGGCTCCAGATCGAGCAGCCGGCCGAGCATGGTGCGGATCGTCCCGCCGTGGCTGACCACGACCAGGGTGCCGTCCTCCGGCAGCTTCTCCACCGCGGCCAGCACCACCGGGACGGACCGGTCCGCCACCTCGGTGCTCAGCTCGCCGCCGCCGCGCCGGACCGGCTCGCCGAGCGCCCAGGCGTCGTACTGCTCCGGGAACCGGGCCCGGATCTCGGCGTTGGTCAGGCCCTGCCAGTCACCGGCGTAGGTCTCCCGCAGGCCCTCGTGGTGGTCCACCTCGAGGCCGGTGACCCTGCTCAGCTCGGCGGCGGTCCGCCGGGCGCGCTTGAGGTCGGAGGAGATCAGCAGGTCGGGCCGGAGACCGGCGAGCAGCCTGGCCGCCCGCTGCGCCTGGAAGACGCCCTGGTCGGTCAGCTCGATGTCGGTGCTGCCCTGGAACCGCGACTCGAGGTTCCAGGAGGTCTGGCCGTGCCGCCAGAAGACGATGCGCGGACCCCGCGCCTTGCCGCTCAGCTCTCGTCCTCGATGATCGCGTCGTCCTCGGAGACCGCGTTGCCCAGGGCGTCGGTGAGGACGCTGTCCGGGCGGTTCCGGGTGGCCAGCGCCTCGGCCGGGACGGGCAGCTCGGGGCAGTCCTTCCACAGGCGGTCGAGGGAGTAGAAGGAGCGCTCCTCGGAGTGCTGGACGTGCACCACGATGTCCAGGTAGTCCAGCAGGATCCAGCGGCCCTCGCGCTCGCCCTCGCGGCGGACCGGCTTGACGTCCAGCTTCTCGCGGAGCTGCTCCTCGATCTCCTCGGCGATCGCCTTCACCTGGCGGTCGTTGCTGGCCGAGGCGATCAGGAAGGCGTCGGTGATCGACAGCACGTCGCTGACGTCGAAGGCGATGATGTCGTGGGCCAGCTTGTCGGCCGCCGCGAGGGCGGCGACGTTGATGAGGTCCTGGCTGTACTCGGTGGCAGTCAAGGTGTTCTTCCGGCTCGTCCTATGAGATTCGCCTTCCAGGATCTCACGAACCCGCCCGGGCCCCGGTCGGGTCGACCGGGGCCGGGTGCGGTGCGGGGTCCGCTACTGCGCCTTGGGCGGCGAGTAGTCCTTGCCGAGCACCACCACGAGGTCCGCGTTCTGCACCGTGGTGACCTTCTTCACGGCGGTCTCCTTGAACCCGAGGCTGATCGCCAGCTGCTGGGCGGCGGCCTGCTTCGCGTCGTCGGTGTAGCGGATCTCGCTGGCAGGCTGGACCGGCGCCTTGGCACCGCTGGGCAGCAGCTCCAGGCCCGAGTTGGTGACCTGGCTGCCGGCCGTGTTGGCCGCCTCGTCGATGCCCGAGGCGTTCAGCACCGAGACCCGGGTGGTCTTGTTCGCGGCCGCGGCGTTCTTCACCGTGCCGCCCAGCACGTCCTTGACCTGCTTGCCTGCGGTGGCCTCGTCCAGCGTGCCGTCCGGCTGCACCGAGAGGGCGCTGGTGGTGAGGTGGTTCTCCTTCGTGAACTGGGCCAGCTGCACCAGCACTCCGGCCAGCGCCTGCTCCGGCAGCGAGGGGTCGGGCACCGCGCCGACCCGGTGCACCAGATCCTGCGCCTCCTTCAGGTCCGTCGGCATCACCCGGAGCACCCCGTCCAGCACCTGCCCGAACCGGGCCAGCTGGGCGTCGGTGCTCTCCCCCGGCGCCTGGTACGTGGCGTACGCCACAGCGGCCTGCGCACTCAGCGAGACGGCCTTGCCGGCCGGGGCCAGCTCCTTGCCGCCGGGCTGGTTGCCCTCCCGCACCGCAGCGTTGGTGTCCACCTTGATCCCACCGAGGTGGGCCACCAGCAGCAGCAGGTACGGGGTGTCCAGCCGCCAGGTCCCGGCGACCGGGGCGCCGAGCACGGTGGTCAGACCCTCCCTGGTACCGGAGGCCCCGACGGTGTCCAGCGACTTGCCGAGCGGCTCGGTGGCCGAGACCCCGGAGCCGGGCAGCTTGAGGCTGTCGGGCAGCAGCAGCACCGAGGCCCGCTGGCCGGACAGGTCGTTCACCAGCAGCGCACTGGTGACCTTGCCCTGAAGGTCCCTCAGGTGCACCACGTTCACCGTCCGGCCGCCGGCCGCCTTGGCCGCCGACCCTGGCCCGCCGAGATCGCCCTGCCACCAGAGGTAGCCCGCGGTGCCGCCCGCGACCAGCACCAGCGCGAGCACCGCACCGAGCAGCCGGTTGCGCAGCTTGCGCCGACGCTCGTCCCGGCGCTCGGTCCTGGACTCGGCGAACTTCAGCCAGTCGATGACGTCCTCGGACTGCTCCGCCTCCTCGTCCACGAAGGTGAACTCGTCGGTCGGGTAGTCCGGTTCCGGGGCGGCGGCCTTCCGGGCCTGCGGCGGTACGGCGGTCACCGGCTGCTCGACCACGGGGGGCCGGACCGGCTGGACCGGCTGCACCGGGGCGACCGGCTGCTGCGGCTGCTGGTACGCGGGCTGCTGCTGGTACGGGTCCTGGACGTACTGCTGCGGCTGACCGTAGGCGTCGTAGTACACCTGGGGCTGCTGCGGCTGCTGGTAGTACTGCTGCTGCTGGTACGGGTCCTGGACGTACTGCTGCGGCTGACCGTAGGCGTCGTAGTACACCTGGGGCTGCTGCGGCTGCGCCTGGTACTCCTGGTAGGGCTCCTGCGGATACCACTCCTGGTTGCCGCGCTCCTCGGGACCCGTCACGCCGTACCTCCCCGCGCGTACAGCGCCCGCTTGTGGATGTACCGGACCACACCGTCCGGGACGAGATACCAGACCGGATCGCCCTTGGCGACCCGGGCCCGGCAGTCGGTCGAGGAGATCGCCAGCGCGGGCACCTCGACCAGCGAGACCCCACCGACCGGCAGACCGGCGTCGGACAGCACGTGGCCGGGGCGGGTGCAGCCGATGAAGTGGGCCAGCGAGAACAGCTCCTCGGAGTCCCGCCAGGACAGGATCTGGGCCAGCGCGTCGGCGCCGGTGATGAAGAACAGGTCCGCGTCCGGGTGCAGCGCGCGAAGGTCGCGCAGGGTGTCCACGGTGTAGGTCGGGCCCTGGCGGTCGATGTCGATCCGGCTGACCGAGAACTGCGGGTTCTCCGCCGTGGCGATCACCGTCATCAGGTAACGGTCCTCCGCCGGCGTGACCACGCGGTCGCTCTTCTGCCACGGCTGCCCGGTCGGCACGAAGATCACCTCATCGAGGTGGAACGCGCTCGCCACCTCACTGGCGGCGACCAGGTGTCCGTGGTGGATCGGGTCGAAAGTGCCACCCATCACGCCGAGGCGCTTACGTGCCCGCACTCCGGGGGTCTCGGCCTGCTGTCCCATGCCGCCACACCTTACGCGACCCGCATTGCGGCCGGGCAAGCCCGCCCGGCCGCTGCTGTGCTCTCCGACTTCCGGGGAACCGGCTCAGCGGTCGCGGTTGAAGCGGGTGGTGATCCAGAGCAGCAGCAGCAGGATGCCCAGGCCGGCGCCGCCGGTCAGGTACGGGCTGAGGCTGTCGTGGTTGCCGCCCTCGGAGGCGCCTTCGGCCAGCTGGGTCAGGAGGGGCAGTGCGGAAGTGCTCATGGTCGGCAGGACCTTCTCGACTCGGTGAGGGGTGGGGCCAGGCTTGTCTGCGCGCTCATCGTACGGGGGTGGTACGCGCAACCGCGCGGCGCCCCACCGCGTCTGACTCGGCGTGGGCCGCTCGGACGTGGCGTCAGTTGTCGCGCCCGGCCCGGGCCAGCACCCAGACCAGCAGGCCGATACCGACCACGGAGCTGATCAGGATGATCCGCAGGAACAGCCCGGGGCCCGGCTCGGTGGAGACCGGTCCGGCCAGCTGGGCGAAGGTGGCGGGGTTCATCAGCGGTCTCTCCTCGGTCCGTTCGGCTCGGCCCCAGCGTAGACCCGGACGTACCGGACATCGGACCGGACCCCCGGGCGTACTGTGGCCGGCGGGGACGAGTACACGCGAACAGACGTTGTAGCGAACAGCAGCGGGGGCCGGGCAGAGCCGGTGCCGGCGTCGAGCAGGAGGTACTCAGCACATGACGGACATGACCAAGGACAACACGCCGAGCCGCCGCCGTGAGCGTTTCCCCGGGATCTCCACCCGGGCCTGGGAGCACCCGGCCGACCGCTCGGCGCTGGTCGCCCTGCGGAAGCTGTCCGGCTTCGACGACGTCCTGAAGAAGCTGGCCGGCCTGGTCTCCGAGCGCAGCGTGCGCCTGATGTTCCTGGCCACCGCCGTCCGCACGTCGGAGCGTCAGTTCCCCGAGCTGCACGCCATGGTGCGGGACGCGGCCTACATCCTGGACCTGGAGAAGGTCCCCGACCTGTACGTCACCCAGGACCCGACGGTGAACGCGATGTGCATCGGGATGGACACCCCGATCATCGTGGTCACCAGCGGACTGGTCGACCTGCTGGACGAGGAGGAGCTCCGCGCGGTGATCGGCCACGAGGTCGGCCACGCGATGTCCGGCCACGCGGTCTACCGGACGATGCTGCTGATCCTCACCAACATCGCCACCCGGATCGCCTGGATCCCGCTCGGCACCCTCGCCATCACCGCCGTGATCACCGCCCTCAAGGAGTGGTTCCGCAAGGCCGAACTCTCCTGCGACCGGGCCGGTCTGCTGGCCGGTCAGGACCTGCAGGCCTCGATGCGCGGCCTGATGAAGCTGGCCGGCGGCCACAACCTGGCCGAGATGAACGTCGACGCCTTCCTGGAGCAGGCCGAGGAGTACGACAAGGCCGGCGACCTGCGGGACGGCGTGCTCAAGCTGCTCCAGGTCCTCCCGCAGACCCACCCCTTCGCGGTGGTCCGGGTCGCCAAGCTGAAGAAGTGGGCCGACAGCGACGACTACCGCTCCATCCTGGCCGGGGCCTACCCCCGCCGCACCGACGACCCGAACGCCTCGGTCGGCGAGCAGTGGAAGGCAGCGGCCGATTCCTACTCCAAGTCCATGAAGGAGACCAAGGACCCCCTGATGGGCCTCATCCGCGACGTCGCCGGCGGCGCCGCCACCGTGGGCGGCAAACTCCGCGACACCTTCACGGGGCCCCGCAACACCGGCGAGTAGTTTCTGCAGGCGCCCAGGCATCTACGGTCAGGGGCTCGGGGAACTGCGACGCCGACCTCGGGACAGGTGATCCGTACGTAAATGGTCAGGCACTTTCGCAGTGACCCCGGCGCCAGATCTCCTCGCCCCGCGGCGGAGCCGCCGATGAGCAGAGCCCCGAGCCCCTGGACCGTAGATGCCTGGGCGCCTGCCTAAGGCTTGAGCACCGCACACACCGCCCAGGCCGACCGCCCGTGGTCGCCCGGGTCGGTGACCGCGGCCGAGGCGGTGCCGCCGAGCATCGGCTGCAGGTAGGCCGCCAGCCGGCTGTTGCACGGGGTCGGCCCCGTCTGGACGACCGAGTCGACCAGGCGGAGCCGCCCCGCCGACAGGTCGGCCCGGTCGAACTCGAAGTGCAGCGCCCGCCGCACGGTGTGCAGCGTGACCGGCCCACTCGGTGCGTCGGCGGGCCGGAGCGCGTAGACGAAGGTGTGGTCAGTGTCGATCGCCAGCGTGCCCGCGTCCACCTCGTCGATCTTCATCGCGCCGACCGCCTTCACGGTGTCCACCGCGAGCGCGACCTGGCCGGGGTCGAAGCGGACCAGCCAGCCGGTCGCCGCGTGGTGCTGGTCGTCGCTGGGAGTGGCCATGCTCTGGTCGTACTGGGTCTGCTGCCCGGGGGTGACCAGGCGGCGGGCCTCCGCCGTGTCGCCGTGCACCAGGGTGCCCGGGGCCAGCGAGGAGATGCTCAGGTAGCGCTGGACGCTGTCGAGCGCCCGGACCACCTCGGCCCGGGTGAAGTGCACGGTGGCCGAGCCGCCCGGGGTCCCGAGGCCGACCACGCCGTCCCGGTAGCTCGCGGGCAGGCCAGCGAACGGGGCGTTCGGGTCGGTCACCGGTGCGACGGCCGAACTCGGGGCCAGCGCCACCAGGCTGACGGTCAGTTGGCTGCCGCTCGGCCGGCCGGACTGCGGTTGGGGGGCGGAGACCCCGAAGTACACCGCCGCCGCGAAGGCCAGCACCACCACCAGCAGCAGCGCCAGCGCCTGGCGGGACAGCGAGCCGAACAGACCGCGCCGACGAACCGCACGAGAGTAGTTGCCGCCCAGTCGCTCCCGGGCCGAGAGCTCCTGGATCCGGGCAGCTCGGACGAACGACTCGTCGAAGACGACGGATCGGTACTCGTCCTCGTTACCGGAACCACCGTCGGGCGTACCCTCCGGAGGCTCGACCGGGTCACCCATGACTCAAGGGTAGAGCCGGTGCCGACGCGCCACGAGAGGCTGTGCGTAACTTCTTCATGGCTGCCGGTGAGATGCCGGTGAGCTGCCGGTCGCACTGCCGGTGGGGCCTCAGCGGCTGGTCGAAACCGTCACCGGTGGCACCTGCGAGGTTTCGCCCCGTGGCGGCGCCCCACTGGTGCTGGTGCCGGTCTCCGGGCGGCTGGCCGGCTGCTCCCCGCCGCCCGTACCGCGGTAGATCGCGGCCACCGCGACGGCCACCACGCTGACGCCCATCACCACCGCGAGCACCCAGGCGACCGGGCGGTGCCAGCGCTGCTGGGCGACCTGCCGGCCGCCGTTCACCCGGCTCGGATCGAAGCCGTCCGCGCGGCCCCGGCGCAGCCGCCGGGCGGCCCGGCTGCCGCCGGACCAGGGGTCGGTGTAGTGCCGGTCGTCGTCCAGGCCGCTCGGGTGCGGGCGCAGCTCCAGCGGCAGCCCGTCCGTCGCGGTGAACTCCGGAACCCGGCCGAGTGCCGCCGTGTCGGGCTCGAACCTCGCCTCGGCAGCGGCCAGCTGCCGCTCCTCGGCGCTCGGCTCGTGCACGGCGGCGGACCGGATGAATGCCTCGTCAAGGACCACGGTGGCGAACTCGTCGTCCGCTCCACCGTGGTCGGCGCCGTCGGAGTACGGCGAGCCCCCCACGTCCTCAGCCACGGATTCAATGTATTACCGGGCGGGGGTTTTGTCTGTGGGTCCCGGTAGTTCATCCGGGGACGCGAGCCGGAACCGCGCCCACCGCTGAGCCTGCGTCAGCCGTTCGTACCACCCACGGTAGGCGTAGCGCCGCCCCTGACGTGGCCGTCACCGGTGACGATGTACTTGGTCGAGGTCAGCTCCGGCAGCCCCATCGGCCCGCGCGCGTGCAGCTTCTGGGTGGAGATCCCGATCTCGGCGCCGAAACCGAACTCACCCCCGTCGGTGAACCGGGTCGATGCGTTGACCGCCACGGTGGTGGAGTCGACCAGCTGGGTGAAGCGGCGGGCGGCGGCCTGCGAGGTGGTCACGATCGCCTCGGTGTGGCCCGAGGACCAGCGCCGGATGTGCGCGACTGCGGCGTCCAGCGAGGGCACCACGGCGGCCGCGATGTCGTAGCTGAGGTACTCGGTCTCCCAGTCCTCCTCGGTGGCGGGCAGCACGGTGGCCGCCGAGCCCTCGGCGGCCTTGAGCACCGCGTCGTCGCCGTGCACGGTCACCCCGGCCTCGGCCAGCGCGGCGAGCGCGAGCGGCAGGAAGGCGTCCGCGACGTCCTGGTGGACCAGCAGGGTCTCGGCGGTGTTGCAGACGCTGACCCGCTGGGCCTTGGAGTTCAGCAGGATGCCGACCGCCATCGCCAGGTCGGTCTCGGCATCCACGTAGACGTGGCAGTTGCCGGTGCCGGTCTCGATCACCGGCACGGTGGAGCCCTCGACCACGGTCTTGATCAGCGAGGCGCCACCGCGCGGGATCAGCACGTCCACCAGGCCCCGGGCCCGCATCAGCTCCTGCACCGAGTCCCGGCTCTCACCGGGCACCAGCTGGATCACGTCGGCGGGCAGGCCGACCCCGGCCACCGCGTCCCGGAGCACGCCGACCAAAGCGGTGTTGGAGCGGTACGCGGAGGCCGAGCCGCGCAGCAGTACGGCGTTGCCGGACTTCAGGCAGAGCGCGGCGGCGTCCACCGTGACGTTGGGGCGGGCCTCGTAGATGATGCCCACCACGCCCAGCGGGACCCGGATCTGACGGACGTCCAGACCGTTCGGCAGCGTATAGCCCCGGATCACCTCGCCGACCGGGTCGGGCAGGCCGACCACCGAGCGGACGTCGGCGGCGATCGCCGCGATCCGCTCCTCGGTGAGCGTGAGCCGGTCGATCACCGACTCCGGGGTCTCCGCCGCGCGGGCCTTCGCCACGTCCTCGGCGTTGGCGGCGGTGATCTCCCCGGTCCGGGCGAGCAGCGCGTCGGCGATCGCCAGCAGCGCGGCGTCCTTCACCGAACGCGGCAGCGGGGCGAGCACGGCGGCCGCCTCACGGGCACGGCGCGCGACGGCGAGGACGGGGCTGTCGGTGGTCTGGTCGCTGGTCATGCGGCCAAGGGTAGCGACTGCGCCCGACCGCCCGGACCTGCTGATCGACCGCTGAGACGACCCCAACGGACGGACCTAGTACGGGTGCACCCCTCCCAGGTGCGGCGGCGGATCACCGAAGCCCTCGGCGATCCGCTTGTGATAGGTCGGACGGTCCACCACCTCGAGGCCGACGATCTCCCACGGAGGTAAGTTCGCCGAGCTCTTGTGCTCGCCCCAGAGCCGGAGCGCGATCGCGGCGGCGTCGTGCAGGTCGCGGGCCTGCTCCCAGTACCGGATCTCGGCGTGGTCGGCCGCGTAACGGGCCGTCAGGAAGAACGAGTGGTCGTGGGCCAGCTGTTCGAGCCCGGACCGGAGCTCGGCCAGCGAGGTGACATTGCCCGCCACGCTCAGCACGACGTGCCAGAGCCGCGGCTGCTCCTCCTCTGGGAGCTCGGCCCGGTCGTGCAACTGGCGTACGGTGGCCCGGGGTTCTTCGGGTGCCTGTTCGCCCCGGCCGCCGTCGATGCTGGTCAATCTTCGTCCCACCGGCGGCCTCCTGTTCGGCGACGTCGTGTCGTGGCCGCTGCGGACGGCCTAGGGGTCCGGCCCGTCAGCCGCGCAGGATGACCAGGTCGTCGCGGTGGATGACCTCGCGCTCGTACGCGGCACCGAGCTCCTGGGCCAGCTCTCTGGTGGACCGGCCGAGCAGACGGGGCAACTCCCTCGCATCAAAGTTGACCAGTCCACGGGCGACGATGTGGCCGTTTTCGCCAAGAAGGTCCACCGGATCACCGGCGGAGAACTCCCCGTCCACCCGGGTCACCCCGGCGGGCAGCAGCGACTTCCCGCCGGTCACCACCGCCTCGACCGCGCCCGGGTCCAGCTGAAGGGCGCCGCGCGGGCTGCTGGCGTGCTCCAGCCAGAGCAGCCGGTCGGCGGAGCGGCTGCCGGTGCGCAGGAACAGGGTGCCGGTCTGACGGCCCGCCAGCGCGTCGCCGGCCTGGCTGGCGGCGGTCAGCACCACCGGGATTCCGGCCCCGGTGGCGATCCGGGCGGCCTCCACCTTGGTGACCATGCCGCCGGTGCCGACACCCGCCTTGCCGGTGCTGCCGATCTCGATGCCGTCCAGGTCGTGCGGGCCGCTGACCTGGTCGATCCGGCTGGTGCCGGGCTTGCTCGGGTCACCGTCGTACAGGCCGTCCACGTCGGAGAGCAGCACCAGCAGGTCGGCCCGGACCAGGTGGGCGACCAGCGCGGCCAGCCGGTCGTTGTCACCGAACTTGATCTCGGCGGTGGCGACGGTGTCGTTCTCGTTGACGATCGGCATCGCGCCCATCGCCAGCAGCTGGTCCAGGGTCCGGTACGCGTTCCGGTAGTGCGCCCGGCGGCTGGCGTCCTCGGCGGTCAGCAGCACCTGGCCGACCCGGACGCCGTACCGGGCGAACGAGGCGGTGTACCGGGCGACCAGCAGGCCCTGGCCGACGCTGGCGGCGGCCTGCTGCCGGGCCAGGTCCGGCGGGCGGCGGTCCAGCCCGAGCGGGGCCAGGCCGGCCGCGATCGCACCGGAGGAGACCAGCACGATCTCGGGGGCGTCCGGCCGGTTGCGGGCCTTGGCCAGGGCGTCCACCAGCGCGTCCACCCGGTCCGCGTCGAGCCCGCCGGCCGCGGTGGTGAGCGAGGAGGAGCCGACCTTGACCACGATGCGGCGTGCGGTCAGGACCTCCTGACGCAGGGTCTGGTCCGTCATCGGGCTTGCCTCCACAGGAGAATCGACGGGTCGTAATCTACGCGATCCGGGCCTCCGCCCCCGACGGCCTTTCAGCCCGTGGACACGCCACAGGGGCGCGGGCAGCCGGTCGGCTTCCCACGCCCCTGTGGCGGCAGGCGAGTTACTCGTCGTCGCCCGAGTCGCCCGAGTCGTCCATGTCCAGCGCCGCCGGGCGCTTGCTGGAGAGCGCCTCGAAGGCGAGGAACTCGTCCTCGGCCGAGTCGCGCAGCTTCTGCTTGTCGCGACGGCGGTCCAGCGCGGGGCGCTGGGTGTCCAGGCGATGGTCCTCGCCACGGCGGCCGAGCATCTCGGCGCCGGCGGCCAGGGTCGGCTCCCAGTCGAAGACCACGGCGTTCTCGTCCGGGCCGATGATGACGGTGTCGCCCTCGGTGGCACCGACCTTCCAGAGCTGGTCCTCGACGCCGAGCCGGGCCAGCCGGTCGGCCAGGTAACCGACCGCCTCGTCGTTCGAGAAGTCGGTCTGCCGGACCCAGCGCTCGGGCTTGAGGCCGCGCACCCGGAAGGCGCCGTCCTCCTCGGTGACGGTGAAGCCGGCATCGTCCACGGCGGTCGGCCGCAGCACGATCCGGGTGGCCTCCTGGAGCGGCTTGGCGGCCCGTGCCTCGGCGACGATCTGGGCCATCGCGTAGTTGAGCTCGCGCAGGCCCGCGCGGGAGGCGGCGGAGACCTCGAAGACGCGGTAGCCGAGCTCCTCCAGCGAGGCCCGGGTCAGGTCGGCGATGTCCTGGCCGTCCGGCACGTCGATCTTGTTGAGCGCGACCAGGCGCGGGCGGTCGTCCAGACCGCCGTACTGGGCGAGCTCGGCCTCGATGGTCTCCAGGTCGGTGACCGGGTCACGGCCCGGGTCCAGGGTGGCGCAGTCCAGCACGTGCACCAGGACGGTGCAGCGCTCGACGTGGCGGAGGAACTCCAGGCCCAGACCGCGGCCCTGGCTGGCGCCGGGGATCAGGCCGGGGACGTCGGCGACGGTGTAGACCGTCTCGCCCGCGGTGACCACACCGAGGTTGGGGATCAGGGTGGTGAACGGGTAGTCGGCGATCTTCGGCTTGGCGGCCGAGATCACCGAGATGAGCGAGGACTTGCCGGCGCTCGGGTAGCCCACCAGGGCGACGTCGGCGACGGACTTGAGCTCCATCACGATGTCGCGGGCCTCGCCGGGCTCGCCGAGCAGGGCGAAGCCGGGGGCCTTGCGACGGGCCGAGGAGAGCGCCGAGTTGCCCAGACCGCCACGGCCACCGGCCGCAGCGATGAAGCTGGTGCCGTGGCCGACCAGGTCGGCCAGCACGTTGCCCTGCTTGTCCATCACCACGGTGCCGTCCGGCACCGGCAGGATCAGGTCCCCGCCGGTCGAGCCGGTGCGGTGAGCGCCCGCGCCCGGCTTGCCGTTGGTGGCCTTGCGCTTGGGCGAGTGGTGGTACTCGAGCAGGGTGGTGACCTGGGCGTCGACCATGAGGATGACGCTGCCGCCCTCACCGCCGTTGCCGCCGTCGGGCCCGCCGAGCGGCTTGAACTTCTCCCGGTGAACGGAGGCGCAGCCGTGGCCCCCGTTACCCGCGGCGACATGCAGTTCGACGCGGTCCACGAAGGTGGTCATGGGGTGTGCCTCCAGATACAAGGAAAAAACAGGTATTCGTACTTCAAAGCATGGAGGGTGGACCGGAAAATTCCGGCCCACCCTCCATGTGAGTTCCGACGCTAGGCCAGAAATCAGGCCTCGACGGCCACGATGTTCACAACGCGGCGACCGCGGTGGGTGCCGAACTGCACCGCACCGGCGTTCAGCGCGAACAGGGTGTCGTCGCCACCGCGACCGACGCCCGCACCCGGGTGGAAGTGGGTGCCACGCTGGCGGACCAGGATCTCGCCGGCGCTGACGACCTGACCACCGAAACGCTTGACGCCGAGGCGCTGGGCGTTCGAGTCACGGCCGTTCCGGGTAGAGCTTGCGCCCTTCTTGTGTGCCATCTCGCTATCCCCTTACTTGCTGACGGAGTCGATGCTGGTGATCCGGACAGCGGTGTGGCGCTGACGGTGGCCCTGGCGGCGACGGTAACCGGTCTTGTTCTTGTAGCGCAGGATGATGATCTTCTCACCCTTGGTGTGGTCGACCACCTCGGCGTGAGCCTTCACGCCGGCGAGGACCCACGGGTCGGAGGTGACATCGTCACCGTCGACGACCAGGATGGTCGAGAGCTCCACCGAGTCACCCGGCTTGACGTCAACACGGTCAATCTCCAGCACGTCGCCGACGGCGACCTTGTGCTGGCGGCCGCCTGCGCGAACGATCGCGTACATGCGGTACCTGCTTTCTCTAACTCGATCGGAACTCTCGATGCCAGCCACCTGGGTACGGACACAGGCGGCCTCCCTCGAAACGAGTTTCGAGAGGTGATGTGCTCGGGAGCGCGGCGCTAGACACGCCAAGGGTCAAGAATACGGACCGGCACCCACTTGGGCAAACCGGGCCCTACCGAGGCCGGGGCGGTTCGTTCGAACCACCCCGGCCCAAGGGCTTACTCAGCCGCCGAATCACCCTCGGCGGCCGCGGCCTTCTTGGCCGCCGCGCTGGTCCGCTTGGTAGCGGTCTTGCGGGCGGTGGTCTTCTTCGCAGCCGTGGTCTTCTTGGCTGCGACGGCCTTCTTGGCCGGGGCCTTGCGGGCCGCACGCTTCTTCGGCGCGGGCTCCTCCTCGGCCGGAGCCTCGGCTGCGGGCTCCTCGACCGCGGGCTCCTCCACGACGAGCTCCTCGGCCTCGGCCGCCTCGACGACCTCCGCCACCGGCTCCTCGACCACCGGGGTGGCAGCAGCCGTCAGCGCGGCCTCCATCGCGGCCTCGGCGCGAGCCTGCAGCACCACGATCTCGGCCTCGCCCGGCGCACCGGCCGGAGCCGTCGCCTTGCGGACCGCCCGACGGCGGGTCCGGCCCGCCGGAGCGGCCGGGGCCGCCTCGATCTCGACCAGGTCGACCTGCGGAGCGGGCTCGGCGACCGGCGCCTCGACCACGACCTCGACGGTCTCGACGACCTCGGCGGCCGGCTCCGGAACGGCGATCTCCAGCTGCTCGCCACCGTTCGGGATGACCTCGAACTCCTCGTGGTCGTGCTCCTGGTCGTGCTCGTCCTCGACGGTCTCGGTGACCTGCTGCGACTCCTCCGACGAGGTGCCGCCCTTGCCCCGGCGACGACGCTTCGAGCTGCCGGCCGCAGCCGCCTCGCCCGAGGTGCCGACCGGGCCACCGCCGCCGCCCACCGAGGTGGGCTGCTCCATGTGGACGATCACGCCGCGGCCGTTGCAGTGCACGCAGGACTCGGAGAAGGACTCCAGCAGGCCCTGGCCGACCCGCTTGCGGGTCATCTGCACCAGGCCGAGCGAGGTGACCTCGGCCACCTGGTGCTTGGTCCGGTCCCGGCCCAGGCACTCCAGCAGTCGACGCAGCACCAGGTCCCGGTTGGACTCGAGCACCATGTCGATGAAGTCGATCACGATGATGCCGCCGAGGTCACGGAGCCTCAGCTGACGGACGATCTCCTCGGCCGCCTCGATGTTGTTCCGGGTGACGGTCTCCTCGAGGTTGCCGCCCTGGCCGACGAACTTGCCGGTGTTGACGTCGACCACGACCATCGCCTCGGTCCGGTCGATCACCAGCGAACCACCGCTCGGCAGCCAGACCTTGCGGTCCAGCGCCTTCATCAGCTGCTCGTCGATCCGGTAGGTCGCGAACACGTCCACGTCCGAGGTCCACCGCTGCAGACGCTCGGTCAGATCCGGCGCCACGTTGGTGACGTACTCGTGGATGGTGTTCCAGGCCTCCGAGCCGGAGACGATGACCTTGGTGAAGTCCTCGTTGAAGATGTCGCGGACGACCCGGACGGTCATGTCCGGCTCGCCGTACAGCAGCGCCGGGGCGTTGCCGGTGGCGGCCTTCTTCTGGATCTCCTCCCACTGCGCCTGCAGGCGCTGCACGTCGCGGGTCAGCTCGTCCTCGCTGGCGCCCTCGGCGGCGGTGCGCACGATCACGCCCGCGTCGTCCGGGACGATCTTCTTGAGGATCTGCTTGAGACGCGCCCGCTCGTTCTCCGGGAGCTTGCGGCTGATGCCGGTCATCGAGCCCTCGGGCACGTAGACCAGGTAGCGGCCGGGCAGCGAGATCTGGCTGGTCAGGCGGGCGCCCTTGTGGCCGATCGGGTCCTTGGAGACCTGGACCAGCACGGACTGGCCGGACTTGAGCACCGACTCGATCCGGCGCGGGCCGCCGTGGCCGCCCAGCGCACCGAAGTTGACCTCACCGGCGTACAGCACCGCGTTGCGGCCCTTGCCGATGTCGACGAAGGCGGCCTCCATCGACGGCAGCACGTTCTGGACCTTGCCCAGGTAGACGTTGCCGACGTACGAGGTGGCCTGCTCCTTGTTCACGTAGTGCTCGACCAGGACGTTGTCCTCGAGGACACCGATCTGGGTGCGCAGGCCGTTCTGACGGACCACCATGACCCGCTCGACCGACTCACGGCGGGCCAGGAACTCGGCCTCGGTGATGATCGGCACCCGGCGGCGGCCCAGCTCGCGGCCCTCGCGGCGGCGCTGCTTCTTGGCCTCCAGACGGGTGGAGCCCTTGATGGACTGCACCTCGTCCGGGTCGAAGGCCGGCTCGGTCGAACGGCGGCGCGGCTCCCGGACCTTGACGACCGTTCGGACGCCGTCCTCGGTGGTCTCGGCGGCCAGCTCGACGCCACCACCGCTGTCACCACTGCGACGACGACGGCGACGGCGACGGCGGGACGAGGCCAGGCCACCGGCCAGGTCGTCCTCGTCGTCCTCCTCGGCCTCGTCCTCGGGCTCCTCGACGGAGGCGGCGGCGACGGCCGGCTCGGTGCCCTGCTCGGCCTCGAACTCCTCGGCCTCACCGCGACGGCGGCGACGGCCACCACGACGGCGACGGCGGGACGGACGGTCGTCCTCCCACTCGCTCTCGGCCTCAGGTCCTGCGGTCACCTCGGCGGGCGCCTCCTCGACCTCGACCTCGATCTCGACCGGGGCCGGGGCCTCGGCCTTGGGCACCTCGCGGGCCGGCTGCTCCTGGCGCGGCGCAGTCGCCTTCGGCTCCTGACGAGCCTCCTGACGGGCCTCCTGACGCGCCTCGTGCCGAGCTTCCTGGCGGGTCTGGCGCGGCTGGGTCTGCACCCGGACCTGGCGGCTGGTGCGGCGACGACGGCCGACACCGCTGTACTCGAACTCGTCCTCCTCCTGGGCCGCGGCCGGAGCCGCGACGGGGGCGGCGGCGCGGGCCGGAGCGGCGGCACGGGCAGGTGCGGCGGCGGCACGGGCGGGAGCAGGCGCCGAAGCGGCGGCCGGGGCGCTCACCGGAGCAGCGGGTGCGGCCGGGGCGGTGAAGGGCGCGGGCTCCTGGAAGACCGGGGCCTGGAAGATCGCGGTGGACGGGCGGACCGCACGACGGCGGGCCCGCGGCGGGGCGGCGTCCTCGACCACGGGGGCGGGCTCGGCGACCGGGGCCTCGGCCACCGGCTCCTCGACGGGAGCCTCGGGCTCCTCCTCGACGACCGGCTCCTCGGCCACGACCGGGGCGGCCTCGACCACCCGGCGGCGACGGGCGCGGCGCGGCGGGGCGGCGTCCTCGACCGGGGCGGGCTCCTCGGCCACGGCCACGGCCTCGACCTCGGGGGTCTCCTCGACTGCGACCGGGGCGACCGGGGCGGCCTCGGCGCGCTTACGGGGGGTGCGGCGGGCCCGGACGGGCTTCTCGGGCGCGGGCTCCTCGGCAGCGGCGACCTCGACCGGGATCACGGTCTCGGTGACGATCTCGACCGCCTCCGGCGCACCGGCCGGGGACTCGACGCGCTTACGGGGGGTGCGACGGGCCCGGACGGGCTTCTCCGGCGCGGGCTCCTCGGCAGCGGCCACGGCCGGGGACTCGTGCGTCTCGGCCGGCAGGACCGTCTCGGCGGTCTCGGTGACGGCGCCCTGCGGGGTACCGGCCGGGCGGGACACCGCGCGGCGGCGGCGACGCGGCGGGGCCGCGCTGTCGTCGGCCGCGGACTGCTGCGGTTCGTTGTTCTCGTTCTCGAGCATGCGGGTGGATCTCCCGTCAGGCCCCCGGGCTCCGCATCCGGGCACGGCACGACGCCGCTGGTTCCGGTCGGTCGCGAGATTCGCGGGGCCGACCTCCACGGCGTCGCCGTGCGGGACGCCGATGCCGCACAGGGGCTCGTAGTCTCGCTCGGCGCCCCGCACAGTGCGGGGTGTCGAAAGTCTTCTGGTTGTGACCAGTCTTCAAGTTTATTTCCGGGCCGGTGCCGTCCCCCGTCCCGGATGGCTGCCGGAGGGGTCCTCGGACCTACCGCCCATCCGGGGCGGCGGGCCACAAGGGGCTGGCCTGCGTTCGACGGCGCTCGCTCCCCTGGGGAGCCGCGGCGGCCGGAGGGACCCGGCCCGACTCGCCTCGAAAGGCTGCCGGGCCGGTCCTCCTCCCGCTAGGCGGACGCAGGTGCGCGCGGCCCGGCGGCCTACAGGCCGGCCGGGGCCGCGGCGCGGTCGAGCGCCAGCGGGTCGGTCACCGTGCCGGTCTCCTCGTCGAGCGGCCCCTGCGCCAGCCTGGTCACCTCAGCGGGGACCGGCGGCGCCAGGTCGGCCGTCACACGGAGACCGGACAAAACGTCGTCGGGTCGTACGGCGGGTGTGGCGTGTCGTACTACCAGCCGCAGTATCGCACAGGGAATGGTGGTACGAACATCGGCGGTACCGTCCGTGCCGGTCTCGTTACCGTCGCCGACCTGCGGCGAAAGCAGTTCGAGTGCCGCGACAGGACCGCGCGAGTCGAAGACCCGGACGCCGTTCTTGGTGCGGCGTTCGACCTCGACCTGTTCGGCGGCCAGGAAAGCGGCGATCGCGCGGCCCGCCTCCTCGGGCGTGACCTGGTCCAGTCGGACCTGCCACTCGGAGGCCTCAAGACGCTCCACGAAGTTCGGGGTGCGGACCTCGACGGCGTCGGTGATGTCCAGACCGTCCGGCAGCGACTCGTCGAGCAGCGCGCGCAGCACCTCCGGGTCGCGGACCTCGGCCAGGCCGATCTCCAGGTACTCGGCCTCGCTGGCCACCCCGGTCGGGGCGGCGTTGGCGTACGAGACCTTCGGGTGCGGGGTGAAACCCGCCGAGTACGCCATCGGGACGGCCGAACGGCGGAGCGCGCGCTCGAACGCCCGCTGGAAGTCACGGTGGCTGGTGAAGCGCAGACGGCCGCGCTTCGTGTAGCGGAGACGGATGCGCTGCACCGTCGGAGCGGGCGGCGGACCGTCAGGCGTGCGGCGTGCCAGGGTCGCTCAGTCCTTAGTCAGTGGGCCGGTCCGGCCGCTCACATGATGGGCTCTGGCCGGACTCTGTCAGGCTCAAGGGTACGGCCTGCGTCAGCCCACCAGCGCCCGCCTGGCCTCCCTGGCCGCCACCCGGACGGACACCCAGGCCCGCCGCAGCTCGTCCTTGACCGGCCACCAGACGTCCCGCCGCAGCCAACGGCACGGCCGCACCACCAGGAACCGCCACAGTCGGCCCCCCAAGTGCCAGGCCAGACGCACCGCCTGACCGACCGTCCGGAGCACCGGATACAGCACCGTCCACCACAACCACCCGAGCGGCAGCACCAGCAGATACCGCACCAGCCACGCCAGCCCCCGGCCGAGCAGCACCGCCACCTTCAGCAGCCCACGCCCCAGGGCGGCCACCCCCGCGACCAGACCGCGGCCGAGCGGCGTGAGCACGGACTCCCACCCCCACACCAGCGGGACCACGACCAGGTACCGCACCAGCCAGGCCAAGGCCCGGCCGATCCAGGCCACCGTTCGCGCCAGACCCCGGCCGGCCGGAGTCAGCACCCACTCCCAGAGCCACACCAGCGGGGCCACCACCACCCACCGCACCAGCCAGAGCAGCGGCAGGGCCACGCCGTTGCGGCCGAGCCAGACCAGGGCCCGGCCGACCGCGAGCAGCGCCGTACCGACGGCGAACAGCGCCACCAGCAGGCCACGCCCGCTCGGCCGGAGCACCCGGCGAGCGAACCAGGTGCCCGGCCGGACCACCAGTTCGGCGGACAGCCAACGCGCCGCCGCCACCAGACCCCGACCGGTCCACCCCAGCCCGTGCCCGGTCGCCAGCACGGCCACCAGCAGGGCCCGGCCGATCGGTGCCAGTACGCGCACACCGGTCCACACCAGCGGCCGCAGTACGAACACTCCGATCACCCAGCCGAGCGCGTGGCCCAGCGCCGTCACAGCGATCTCCGTACCCCGCCCGAGCGGCGCCAGCACGTACCTGTGGAAGCCCTTCGCCGACCAGATCGCGGCACGGCCTAGCAGCTGCCCCGACCGGGCCAGCCCGCGCCCGAGCGCCCGCACCCCCGCCGCCGCACCGCGCCCCAGTGGCGCCAGCAGATACCCGTACAACGCCCGGCCGGTCCAGGCCAGTGCCTGGCCGAGCGGCGTGAGCAGGTACCGGTAGAGCATCAGCAGCGGCCAGCCGACCAGGCCGTAGCAGACCTTGCCGATCAGCCACCCGAGCCAGTCCAGCGCTCGGCGGACCGGTCGCCAGGCCAGCACCAGCAGCTCCCAGACGAACCGCAGCGGCACCACCACCGCGAAGGCCAGCACCCTGGCGGGTATCCGCACGGCGGCGACCAGGCACCCCTCGGCCGGTCTGTCCTGCTGCTCCATCGTTCTCTCCCCCTTGAATGCCCTGACGGCCCCTGCCGTGCAGCACGCACGGGAGGGGCCGTCAGGTTGCGGACCGGTACTACGAGTTGACGACCGTCAGCGGCAGCAGCTTCACGCCGGTCGGGCCGATCTGGATCTCCGTCTGCATCTGCGGGCAGACACCGCAGTCGAAGCACGGGGTCCAGCGGCAGTCCTCGACCTCGACCTCCTCGAGGGAGTCCTGCCAGTCCTCCCAGAGCCAGTCCTTGTCGAGGCCGCTGTCCAGGTGGTCCCAGGGCAGCACCTCCTCGTAGCTGCGCTCACGGGTGGTGTACCAGGCGACGTCGACGCCGGTGCCGGCCAGGCCCTTCTCGGCGGCCGCGATCCAGCGGTCGTAGGAGAAGTGCTCGCGCCAGCCGTCGAACCGGCCGCCGTCCTCGTAGACGGCCCGGATGACCGCACCGACCCGGCGGTCGCCGCGGGAGAGCAGGCCCTCGATGATGCCGGGCTTGCCGTCGTGGTAGCGGAAGCCGATGTTCTTGCCGTACTTGCGGTCGTTCCGGATCGCGTCGCGGAGCTTGCCGAGCCGGGCGTCGGTCTCCTCGGCGGAGAGCTGCGGGGCCCACTGGAACGGCGTGTGCGGCTTGGGGACGAACCCGCCGATCGAGACGGTGCAGCGGATGTCGTTCTGGCCGGTGACCTCGCGGCCCTTCTGGATGACGTTCTTCGCCATGGTGGCGATCTGCAGGACGTCCTCGTCGGTCTCGGTGGGGAGGCCGACCATGAAGTACAGCTTCACCTGGCGCCAGCCGTTGCCGTAGGCGGCGGCGACGGTGCGGATCAGGTCCTCCTCCGACACCATCTTGTTGATCACCTTGCGGATGCGCTCCGAGCCGCCCTCGGGGGCGAAGGTGAGACCGGACCGACGGCCGTTCCTGGTCAGCTCGTTGGCCAGGTCGATGTTGAAGGCGTCGACCCGGGTGGACGGCAGCGAGAGGCCGATCTTGTCCTCGGTGTAACGGTCCGCCAGGCCCTTGGCGATCTCACCGATCTCGGTGTGGTCGGCACTCGACAGCGAGAGCAGGCCGACCTCCTCGAAGCCGGTCGCCTTCAGCCCGCGCTCGACCATCTCGCCGATGCCGGTGATGCTTCGCTCCCGCACGGGGCGCGTGATCATGCCGGCCTGGCAGAAACGGCAGCCGCGGGTGCAGCCGCGGAAGATCTCCACGGACATCCGCTCGTGCACGGTCTCGGCGAGCGGGACCAGCGGCTGCTTGGGGTAGGGCCACTCGTCCAGGTCCATCACGGTGTGCTTGCTGACCCGCCACGGCACGCCCTCGCGGTTGCCCACCACGCGGGCGATCCGGCCGTCCTCCAGGTAGTCCACGTCGTAGAACCGCGGGACGTAGACACCACCCGTACGAGCCAGCCGGAGCAGCACCTCGTCGCGGCCACCGGGGCGGCCCTCGGCCTTCCAGGCCCGGATGATCTCGGTCATGTCGAGCACGGCCTGCTCGCCGTCACCGATCACCGCGCAGTCGATGAAGTCCGCGATCGGCTCGGGGTTGAACGCGGCGTGGCCGCCGGCCAGCACGATCGGGTCGTCCAGACCCCGGTCGGCGGCGTTCAGCGGGATGCCGGCCAGGTCGAGCGCGGTCAGCATGTTGGTGTAGCCGAGCTCGGTGGAGAAGGAGAGCCCGAACACGTCGAAGGCCTTGACCGGCCGGTGCGCGTCCACGGTGAACTGCGGGACGCCGTGCTCGCGCATCAGCGCTTCGAGGTCCGGCCAGACGCTGTAGGTGCGCTCGGCGAGCACGCCCTCGCGCTCGTTGAGCACCTCGTACAGGATCATGACGCCCTGGTTGGGCAGCCCGACCTCGTAGGCGTCGGGGTACATCAGGGCCCACCGGACGTCGGCGCTGTCCCAGTCCTTGACGGTCGAGTTGAGCTCGCCGCCGACGTACTGGATCGGCTTCTGGACGTGCGGGAGGAGGGCCTCCAGGCGTGGGAAGACCGATTCGACTGGCATGCGGTGAGCCCTTTTCGGTGGAGACAAGGTGACCCTCAAGGGTAGCCGAACCGCGTAGGCGTCAAATCCCTATCGGTCGCTGGGTGCGGACGCACTGGAGCAGGCCGACGCCGATCCAGACTGCGAACATCGAGGAACCGCCGTAACTGACGAACGGCAGCGGGATACCCGCGACCGGCATGATGCCGAGGTTCATCCCGATGTTCTCGAAGGCCTGGAAGGCGAACCAGCTGACCACGCCGGCCGCCACGATGGTGCCGAACAGGTCGGTGGCCTGCCGGGCGATCTTGCAGGCCCGCCAGAGCATGAGCCCGAGCAGCAGGATCAGGCCGAGCGCGCCGACGAAGCCGAGCTCCTCGCCGGCCACCGTGAAGACGAAGTCGGTCTGCTGCTCGGGGACGAACTGGCCGGTGGTCTGGGTGCCCTTGAAGAGCCCCATCCCGGTCAGGCCGCCGGAGCCGATGGCGATCCGGGCCTGGGCGGTGTTGTAGCCCACCCCGGCCGGGTCGAGCGCGGGGTTGGCGAAGGCGGCGAACCGGTCGATCTGGTACTTGCTCAGCACCCCGAGCTGCCAGATCGCGCCCGCGCCGAGCGCACCGGCGCCGATCAGGCCGAAGACCCAGCGGTTGGCGGCGCCGGAGGCGAGCAGGATGCCGAGGATGATGACGCCCATCACCATGACCGAGCCGAGGTCGGGCATCAGCATGATCACGGCCATCGGCAGCGCGGCCAGCCCGAGCGCCTGGAGCACGCTCCGGGTGGGCGGGTACTCCCGCTCCCCCGCGTCCACCCGGGCGGACAGCACCACGGCCATGGTCAGGATGATGGCGAACTTGGCGAACTCGGCGGGCTGGATCGAGAACCCGCCGCCGAACTGGATCCAGGCCTTGGCGCCGTTGATGGTCGAGCCCAGCGGGGTGAGCACCGCAAGCAGCATCAGCACCACCAGCACGTACACCACCGGCACGGCGGTGCGCAGGCGCCGACTCCCTATCAGGACCACGATCCCGCACAGCGCCAGACCGATCGCCAGGTTGGTGAGGTGCCGGAGCAGGAAGTACTGCGGGTCGCCGTGGGTCAGCGAATCCCGCCCCCGGGTGGCCGACCAGACCAGCAGCGAGCTGCCGAGCGAGAGGCCGAGGGCGGCCAGCACCATGATCCAGTCCAGCCGGCGGAGCGGGGAGCCCTTGGCCAGCGCCCGGCCCACCGTGCCGCGCTGCGGCGCGAGCCGGTACTGGCTGTACGAGGAGGTCATGCCCGGCCCCTTCCGGCGGTGCGGGTGGTGGGTTCGAGCGCGGCCAGGGTCAGGGTGCCCGGCGCGCCGGGGGCGGTCGGCGGCTGCGGGTCCAGGAAGAACGAAACCGGGTGGACGGCGGTGCCGTCCGGGTTGAACTTCGGCAGCTCGGCCTGCGGCTTGCTGAGCAGGGCCTTGCCGTTGTCCACGTTGCCCTTGTCGTCCACGCCGTAGATGGCCTGGTAGATCCGGCGGACGGCGTCACCGGAGGCGCCGGAGCCGGTACCGGCCTGACTCATCGTCATGACCACCGCGTAGTCGCGGCTGTAGGTGGTCAGGTACGAGGTGGTCTGCTTGCCGAAGACCTCGGCGGTGCCGGTCTTGGCGTGCAGCTCGATCTTGCCCTGCGGCCAGCCCGCGCCGGTGAACTTCCAGGCGGCGGAGCCCTGTTCGATGACGCCCTTGGTGGCCTCGTCGATGTACTGCAGAGTGCGCTGGTCGGCGGGGATCTTCCCGTCCTCGTGCGGGGCGATCTCGCGGACCAGCGTGCCGTCCGGGCTGACCACCGCCTTGGCGATGGTCGGGCGGTAGAGCGTGCCGCCGTTGGAGAGCGCGGAGTAGATCCGGGCCATCTGGAGCGGGGTCACCAGGGTGTCGCCCTGGCCGATGGAGTAGTTGACGGCGTCACCGGCGCGCATCTGGTTGCCGTCGGCGCAGTTCTCCTTGGCCACCAGGGTGCCGTAGTCGTTGCCGCCGGACTGCGCCTGCTTGCACCAGGCGTCCTTGTTGGCGTCGTAGTACTCCTGCTTCCACTTCCGGTCCGGGATCCGGCCGGTGGCCTCGCTGGGCAGGTCGATGCCGGTCTTGGCGCCGAGGCCGAACTGCTTGGCGGTCTTGAAGAACCAGTCCGCCGGCTCCTTCTTGGGCTTGATGCCGCCGTCGGCCATCCACTGGTCGTAGGCCAGGCCGTAGAAGACGGTGTCGCAGGAGACCTCCAGCGCGCGGGCCAGGCTGATCGAGCCGTAGCCCTTGCTCTCGAAGTTCTTGAACTCGCGGCCGCCGATGGTCATGCTGCTCGGGCAGGCGTAGTTGCCGTTCAGCGAGTAGCCGGCCTGCGCGGCCGCGGTGGCGGAGACCACCTTGAAGGTGGAGCCGGGGGCGGACTGACCCTGTATGGCCCGGTTGAGCAGTGGGTAGTTGGAATCCTTGCTGGTCAGGCTCTCGTAGTCCTTGCCCGCGATGCCGCCGACCCAGAGGTTGGGGTCGTAGGTCGGGGCGCTGGCCATCGCGACGATCCGGCCGGTGTGCACGTCCATCACCACGGCCGCGCCGGAGTCGGCCTCGTAGTTGCGCTTGGTGTCCTTGTCGAAGGCCTTGCGGGCGTCCACCATGGCCTGCGCGAGATTGTCCTCGACGGCCTTCTGCACCCGGGCGTCGATGCTGGTGACCAGGTTGTTGCCGGGCACCGCCGGGGTCTTGCCCGCGCTGCCGATCACCCGGCCGAGGTTGTCCACCTCAAGCCGGTCGATGCCGGTGGTGCCGCGCAGGTCGTTGTCGTATACCGACTCCAGGCCGGCCCGGCCGATCTGGTCGACCGGCAGCCGGCGCTCCCGGCCCTCCTTGTCCTTGGACTTGGTGACCTCGTCGTCGGTGACCGGCGAGAGGTAGCCGAGCACCTGGGCCAGGTTGGCGCCCTCGACGCCGGTGTAGCGGCGCAGCGAGGTGGGCTGGGCGGTGACGCCGGGGAAGTCCTCGTGACGTTCCATTATCTGCATCGCCTGCTGGGTGGTGGCCGCCTTGGTCACCGGGATCGGCTGGTAGGGCGAGCCGTTCCAGCAGGGCTGCGCGGTCTTGGCATCACAGAGCCTGACCTTGTCCTGGACGTCCTTGGCGGGCATCCCGAGCACGTCGGCGAGCCGGGCCAGCACCGCCTTGCCGTGGTCCTTCTGCTGGAGCAGCGAGGTACGGCTGACCGAGACCACCAGCTTGGCCTCGTTCCCGGCCAGGATCCGCCCCGAGGCGTCCAGGATCTCGCCGCGTACGGTCGGCTCGACCACCTCGCGGACGTGGTTGCCCGCCGCCTTCTCCACGTACTCGTGGCCGGTGCGGATCTGCAGGTACCAGAGCCGCCCGCCCAGGGTGGCGAGCAGCGACAGCACCAGGACCTGCAGGACGATCAGACGGATCGTCACTCGCTGGGTGCGGCCGGTCTCCGGGATGTTGCTCAACGGTGCTCGCTCCTCAGGGGCGCTTGGCCAGGCCGGGAATCCGCCGCTTCCGGCCGTAGCCGGGCAGTGGGGACGCCTCACGGGTGGTGCGGTAGCGGGCCAGCGTGCCGAGGCCCGAACCGCCGGAGTCCTCGGACTCGGTGACCACGCTGCCGCCGTCGAAGCGGCGGGCCAGCATCATCACGGCGGGCACCACGAAGGGGGCCAGCAACACGTCGTACAGCAGGGCGCTGAACACCAGCCCGGTCAGGCCGACGTGCCGGGCGGCGGTGTCGCCGACCAGGGCGCCGACCGTCGCGTACAGCAGGGTGGAGGCGACCGCGGCGACCGCGACGATCAGCAGGGCGCTGACCGCCGAGCGCTGCCGGGCGCCGTCCGGGCGGAGCAGCCCGGCGACGTAGCCGAGCAGGCAGAGCACCAGGGCGTAGCGGCCGATGGCGTGGTCGGAGGGCGGGGCCAGGTCGGCCAGCAGGCCGGCCGAGAAGCCGACCAGGCAGCCGCCGGTGGGCCCGTAGACCAGCGCCAGGCCGACCACCACGAGCAGCAGCAGATCCGGTGTGGCGCCCGGGAGTTGGAGCCGCCCGAGCACGCTGACCTGGATCACCAGGCCGAGCAGGATCAGGACGGCGGAGAGCAGGATGCGGTTGATCCGCATGGTCAGTTCCCCCCTGCGGGTTTCGAGGCGGGCGGCTGGGCGGGCGGCAGCACGGCATCGCGCGGGTCGGTCCGCGGCGGGACCACCACCACGCCGACCAGGTCGAGCCGGGTGAACTGGACGTACGGCTCGACCAGCACGGTCTTGGTGAGCTGACCCGGCGTCGCCTCCACCTCGACCACCGTGCCGACCGGGACGCCCGGGACGAACGGGCGGCCGCTCTGCGAGCCGAAGGTGACCAGCCGGTCCCCGGCCTTGACCGGGGCCTTGCCGTTGAGCAGCGAGACCTTCATCGGTCCGGTGCCCTGGCCGTTGGCGAAGCCGATCTCGCCGCTGCCCTCCATCCTGGTCCCGACGCTGAAGCCGGGGTCGGAGGCGAGCAGCACGGTGGCGGTGGTGGGCGCGATGGTGGTGATCCGGCCGACCAGGCCCTGACCGTTGATCACGGTCATGTCCCGGGTCAGGCCGTCGTCGCTGCCCGCGTCGATGGTGATGGTCCAGGAGAAGCCCTGGGCGGCGCCGATCGCGATCACCTGGGCGGCCTTGACGGTGTATCCGCCGTTCCCGGCGGTACGCAGCAGCTCGTCCAGCTGCTTGGTGCGGCCTGACGCGGTGTCGGAGGAGGCGACCCGCTGACGCAGGTCGGTGTTCTCCCGGGTGATCTGGTCCAGTCGGGCCTGGTGGGTGCCCGCGTCCCGGACCGCCCGGACGGTGCCTGCCACCGGGTCGACCACTCCGGCCGCGCCGCGCTCGACCGGGCCGAGCACGCTCGCGGCGGCCCGTCGGGCACCGCTGAGCGGAGAGCTCTCGCCGCCCTTGATGTCCACGGTGATCAGGGCGAAAGCGACTGCGACCAGCAGGACGAGCAGCAGTCGGCTCTCTCGGGTGTCCCTCACGATGCTGGAGCTGCCCCTTCGGTGCCGGGGCCCCCACCCGCTGTGGACGACTGAGGGCCCTTCCGTTGACTTTTCTGTTGTGCTGACTAACGACGGGGCTGGGCGTCCAGTACCTGCTGGAGCGCCTCGAACTCCTCGACGCACTTGCCGGAGCCGAGCGCGACCGAGTCGAGCGGGTTCTCCGCGATGTGGATCGGCATCCCGGTCTCCCGGCGCAGCCGCTCGTCCAGGCCGCGCAGCAGGGCGCCGCCGCCGGTGAGCACGATCCCACGGTCCATCACATCGCCCGCCAGCTCCGGCGGGCACTGGTCCAGGGTGGTCTTCACCGCGTCGATGATGGAGTTGACCGGCTCGTCGATCGCCTCGCGGACCTCGGCCGCGGAGATCACCACGGTCTTCGGCAGACCGCTGACCAGGTCGCGGCCACGGATCTCGGCGTGCTCGTCCTTCTCGCCCTCCAGGGCGAAGGCCGAGCCGATGCTCATCTTGATCTGCTCCGCGCTGCGCTCACCGAGCAGGAGGCTGTATTCCTTCTTGATGTGCTGCACGATCGCGTTGTCCAGCTCGTCGCCGGCCACCCGGATGGACTGCGCGGTGACGATCCCGCCGAGCGAGATCACCGCGACCTCGGTGGTGCCACCGCCGATGTCCACCACCATGTTGCCGGTGGCCTCGTGCACCGGCAGCCCGGCGCCGATCGCGGCCGCCATCGGCTCCTCGATGATGTGCACCTGGCGCGCGCCGGCCTGCGAGCTGGCCTCGATCACGGCGCGGCGCTCGACTCCGGTGATGCCGCTGGGCACGCAGACCACCACCCGGGGGCGGGCCAGGTAGCGGCGCTTGTGGATCTTGAGGATGAAGTACCGCAGCATCCGCTCGGTGATCTCGAAGTCGGCGATCACACCGTCCTTGAGCGGGCGGATGGCGACGATGTTGCCGGGCGTGCGCCCGATCATCTTCTTCGCCTCGGACCCGACCGCCAGGATGCCGCCGGTGTTGGTGTTCACCGCGACCACGGAGGGCTCGTTGAGGACGATCCCCTTGCCCCTGACGTACACCAGCGTGTTGGCAGTGCCCAGGTCGATCGCCATGTCACGGCCGATGAACGACAGATTGTTGGCCATGGGGTGTGTGGTGCCTTCCCGAGCTCGGAATCAGATGGCGGGGAGATGGGGGCGGACGACGGCTGACCAGCCGTACCGAGCCCGTGAGTTGTGCTCCATCGTAGCCACGCCGGTCGTCTCGGACTGCGAGGTACGGCGTGCTGCCCATTCTCCGGCGGCTGCTCGGCATCTCCGAGGATTGGGACGCCGTGTCGGGGCTTCGAGTTCCGTATTTGAGGATGAAACGCCTGGATTCACCTGGTCGGGCCTGGCGGTGCGTGGTCCGACCAGGTGAGAGCCCGTCAGGCCAGGACCGTCAGGCCTGGGCCGGGAAGAAGATCTTGATCTCGCGCTCGGCCGACGCCTCGGAGTCGGAGGCGTGGATCAGGTTCTCGCGGGTGATGGTGGCGAAGTCACCACGGATGGTGCCGGGGCCCGCCTGCAGCGGGTCGGTGGCACCGGCCAGCGCGCGGATGCCGGGGACGACGTTCTCGCCCTCGACGATCAGCACAATCGACGGGCCCGAGGTCATGAACTCGAGCAGCGGCTCGTAGAACGGGCGGCCGACGTGCTCGGCGTAGTGCTGCTCCAGCGTCTCCCGGTCGAAGGTGCGCAGCTCGACAGCGGCGAGCTGCCAGCCGGCCTTGCGCTCGATCCGGCTGATGATCTCGCCGGCCAGGCCGCGCTTGACGGCGTCGGGCTTGAGCAGGACGAGAGTGCGCTGCGACACGGTGAGAGCTCCTGGGGACTAGGGGTCGGTCACCCGAAAGGCTACCTTGCGTGAGCACGGCCCGATCTTCGGGACCGGTGGTCGGCCACCTACGCGGTGGCGGCCTCCCGGGCGGCCTTGATCTCGTCGATGCGGCGGCCGTAGTGGACCGAGCACCACCAGAGTGCGGCGAAGACCAGACCGAGCACGAACATGGTGGGCAGTACGAAGCCGCTGACGATCAGTCCGATCTGGAGCGCCCAGCCGACTGCCACCGCTCCCGGTCGGGTGATCGCGCCGCAGAGCAGCACACAGAGCAGCATCGCGATCCCGCTGACGATCCAGACCGTCGCGGTGGAGACGTCCGAGAGCTGCATCGCGACCAGCGCCGCGAACATGATCAGCAGGGCCTCGCCGATCAGCGTCGAGGAACAGAGAACGCGCATGTCACTTCCTCCCGAGCAGGATGCGGGCCTCGCCGACGGTGATCACGGAGCCGGTGATCAGGACCCCGGCACCACCCAGGTCCTCGTCCTCGGCCATCGTGACGGCGGCGTCGATGGCGTCGTCCAGCCGGGGTTCGATCCGGACCCGGTCCTCGCCGAAGATCTCCACCGCGATCGCGGCCAGCTGGTCCACCGGCGTGGCCCGGTGGGTGGAGTTCTCGGTGATGACCACCTCGGCCAGGATCGGCTCGAAGGCTGCCAGGAACCCGGAGGCGTCCTTGTCGCCGCTGGTGGCGACCACGCCGACCAGCTTGTTGAAGGCGAACGACTCGGCGATCGCCGCGACGCTGGCCTCGGCCCCGTGCGGGTTGTGCGCGGCGTCCAGGATCACGGTGGGGCTGCGGCGGACCACCTCCAGCCGGCCGGGCGAGCTGACGCCGGCGAACGCGGCCCGGATCTTCTCCGCGTCCAGTGCGCCGCCCCGAGCGCCGCCGACGCCGAAGAAGGCCTCGACCGCGGTGAGCGCGAGCGCCGCGTTGTGCGCCTGGTGGGCGCCGTGCAGCGGGAGGAAGATGTCCTCGTACTCCGCGCCGCCGAGTCCACGGATGGTCACCAGCTGTCCGCCGACCGCGACCTCACGGCGGATCACCCCGAACTCCATGCCCTCGCGGGCGACGGTGGCGTCCACCTCGACCGCGCGCCGCAGGATCGCCTCGGCGGCGTCCAGCGGCTGCTGGGCGACCACGGCCAGCGCGTCGGCCTTGATCACGCCGGCCTTCTCGATGGCGATCTTGCCGGTGGTGTCACCGAGCCGGTCGGTGTGGTCCAGGCCGACCGGGGTGATCACCGCGACGGCGGCGTCGATCACGTTGGTGGCGTCCCAGGAGCCGCCCATGCCGACCTCGATCACCGCGACGTCCACCGGGGTGTCGGCGAAGACGGCGTACGCCATGCCGGTGAGCACCTCGAAGAAGGACATCGGGATCGGCTGCTGGGCGTCGACCATCTGTACATAGGGCTCGATGTCGCGGTAGGTCTCGATGAACTTGGCGACGCCGATCGGCGCGCCGTCCAGACTGATCCGCTCGGTCACCGACTCGACGTGCGGGCTGGTGTAGCGCCCGGTGCGCAGCTCGAAGGCGAGCAGCAGCTGCTCGATCATCCGGGCCGTCGAGGTCTTGCCGTTGGTGCCGGTGATGTGGATCGACGGGTACGCCCGCTGGGGCTGGCCGAGGATGTCCATCAGCGCGGCCATCCGGTCGAGCGACGGCTCCAGCTTGTTCTCCGGCCAGCGGGTGGAGAGGGCGGTCTCGATCTCGCGCAACTCACCGGCCGGGTCGGCGGAGTCCGGGTTGTTGGGGCGGATCGTGTACGGGTTCTGCGGGGCCTTGTCGCTCACGCGCCCAGTCTACGGAGCCGCCGCCGCGCTCCCGTCCGGGTGGTCCACGACTCACGTGAGTGCGATCACCTGGCAAACGATTGACCACGGCAAAGGTTTACCATGTGAATAGATGATGGATGAGGCAATTCACCATCAGATCGAAGATCATTTCGTCGATGGAGCCTTGCAATGGATGCCGTTCACGCCTACTTCCTCAGCCACCAGGCCCAGGTGCTGTGGACGGCCCAGCTGCTCTCCCTGACCCTGCTGGCGTACATGGTCCTGGTGTTCGGCCGGTTCCTGCTCTACTGGGCCGGCTCGGCCCACGCCTTCCGGCACAACCGACCGGCCGAACCGGGCGATCCGGCCGCCTTCCAGTGGCACCTGGTGATCCCCTGCCGGGACGAGGAGCCGGTGGTCGGGCAGACCCTCGCCGGGCTGCGCCGGTCCTCCCCCGAGGCCCACCTCTGGGTGGTGGACGACGACAGCGAGGACCGCACCCGCGAACTGGTGCTGGCCGCCGCCGACCGCGACCCGATGATCCACCTGGTGCAGCGCCGCCGCCCGGACGCCCGGATCGGCAAGGGAGCCGCCCTGAACGCCGCCTACCGGCAGATCTCCGGCTGGCTGCCGGCCGGCACCGACCACGAGCGGGTGGTGCTCGGCGTGATCGACGCCGACGGCGAGCTCGGCCCCGACACCCTCGCCCTGGTCAGCACCGGGAAGGCGCTCGGCCGCCCGGACAACGGCGCGGTGCAGATCGGCGTCCGGATGCGCAACGCCGACGATCCGCGCCCGTTGCCCGATCGCGGCCGGGCCGCCAACGCGTTCGCCCGGGCCCTGGTCCGGATGCAGGACGTCGAGTTCCAGGCCGGCAACGCCGGGATGCAGTTGCTCCGCCGCCGCACCGGCAGCGTCGGCCTGGGCGGCAACGGCCAGTTCGTCCGGCTCGCCGCGCTCGACGCACTGGCGGGCGACGGGCAGCGCCCCTGGCCCGAGCGGGCACTGCTGGAGGACTACGAGTCCGGCCTCGAACTCCGGCTCGCCGGTTACCGGTTGACGCATGTGCAGGAGGCGAGGGTGGCGCAGGAGGGCCTGGTCTCGGGCCGCCGCTTCCTGACCCAGCGGACCCGCTGGGCGCAGGGCAACATGCAGTGCCTGCGGTACACCCGGCGGGTGCTGGGGTCGAAGCACTACTCCCTGGCCGGCAAGGCCGAGGTGATGTACACCTTCCTGCAGCCCGTGGTCGCGGTGCTGCTCGTGCTGCTCCTCCCCGTCTCGCTCGGCATCTCGCTGGCCACCCGGATCTTCTTCCGTGCGGACGCGGCCGCCTTCGAGTCCACGTACGGCCCGCTGATGCTGCTCGCCTTCGTGCTCGCCGCACTGCCGCTGGTCGGCTGGGGCTTCGCCTACCGCCGCACCGTGTACCCCGACCGGAGCCGACTGCTGGGCCTGCTCTGGGGGTTGGCGCTCTGGCTGTACACCTACCACGTCTTCCTGGTGGCCACCCGGGCCGCCGTCCGGCTGCTGCTCGGCCGCAACGGCTGGGCGAAGACCCGCCGCAACGCCGAGCGGTCCACCGCCGGTGCCCCGACCGCGCTCGAAGCCTGAACGAAAGCAACTGCCATGACCTGCCTGTCCCAACGAAACGTCGCCGTGGTGCTGGGCACCCGCCCCGAGCTGGTCAAGCTCGCCCCGCTGATCCACGAACTCGGCCCCGCCGCACGGTTGGTGCACACCGGCCAGCACTGGGACGAGGCGATGTCCGGCCGCTTTCTGCGTGAACTCGACCTGCCAACACCGGAGTTGCTCTCCGGCGTGGGCGGCAGGCCACGAGCCGGGCAGATCGCCGCCTCGCTGGAGCAGCTGGACGCCGCCTTCACCGCCGAGCGCCCCGGCGCCGTGGTGGTGCAGGGCGACACCAACGCCACCCTGGCCGGGGCGCTGGCCGCCAACGCCCTCGGCATCCCGCTGGTGCACGTCGAGGCCGGCCTGCGCAGCCACGACCGGGCGATGCCCGAGGAGCACAACCGGGTGATGGTCGACCACATCGCCGACCTGCTCTGCGCCGCGACCGAGGAGAACGCCGCCAACCTGCGCACCGAGGCGCTGGCCGAGCAGGCCATCGCACTGACCGGCAACACCGTGGTCGAGGTGGTGCACCGTCAGCTCCCGGACGCCGGGGCCAGGGCAGCACTGCTGGCCCGGTACGGGCTGCGCGCCGACGCCTACGTGCTGGCCACCGTGCACCGGCCGGAGAACACCGACACCGCCGAGGCGCTCGGCGCGGTGCTCGGCGAGCTGGACGCGCTCGCGGCGGCGGGCACCGCAGTGCTCCTCCCGATCCACCCGAGGACCCGGGCCGCCGTCGAACGGCACGGCCTGCAGTCGCTGTTGGCCCGTCTGACGGTCACCGAGCCGGTCGGCTACGGCGACTTCCTCGGGCTGGCCAGGCACGCCGCACTGCTGGTCTCCGACTCCGGCGGCGTGCAGGAGGAGTGCACCGTGCTCGGCCGCCCGCTGCTGGTGGTCCGGCGCTCCACCGAGCGCCCCGAGTCGGTGGCCGCGGGCTTCGCCGCCCTGGTGCGACCCGGCCCCGAACTGGGCGCGCTGGCCGCCGCCTGGCTCGCCGACACCCCCGAACGGCTGGCCCGGCTGGCCGCCACCCCGAGCCCGTACGGCGACGGAACGGCCTCCGCCCGGATCGCCCGGCTCACCCTGGCCCTGGCCGAACCGGGACGGCCGGCTGTCTGACGCATTCCGGCGACGGTCTTGACAGCGGGATTGGTCTACTCCACCTTGTGACACAAGTCACTGGTACAGACCAGGACTTGACCCTGCACCGCACCATCCTCACTCCCCCACATGGAGATGGCATGCGCGCAAGACCGCTCGACAAGCTCAGCCTCCTGCTCATCGGCCTGGTCTCGACGGCGCTGGCCCTGGTCGGCCTACTGCTGGCCACCCCGGGCGCCCAGGCCGCCGCCACCAACGTGGAGTTGATCGAGAACGGCGGCTTGGACAACGGCAACCACGTCTTCCCCTGGACGTGTTCCAACAACTCCGGCCAGCCCGCCACCGACCCCTCCCACGGCTTCGTCCTGAAGGTCACCCCCACCGCCAGTGACAACGGCCAGTGCACCACCACCGCTCCGGTCAAGCCCTCGTCCACCTACACGCTGAGCGCCTGGGTGCTCGGCCCGTACGTCTACCTGGGCGCCACCGGTACCGGCGGCAGCGACCCCAGCACCTGGACCAACGGCACCAGTTGGACGAAGCTGACGACGACCTTCACCACCGGGGCGAACGCCTCCAACGTCACGGTCTACCTGCACGGCTGGTACGGCCAGGGCTCCTTCCTGATGGACGACATCTCGCTGTTCGGGCCGGGCGACCCCAAGCCCTCCTCCAGCGTGACCACACCCAAGCCCAGCACCAGCGTGACGGTCACCCCGTCGCCCAGCCCGAGCCCGTCCACCAGCCCCAGCCCGAGCGGCAGCCCGACCACCCCGCCGTCGGCCAACAAGCACCTGCTGACCGGCTACTGGCAGAACTTCGACAACGGCGCCACGGTGCAGAAGATCAGTGACGTCCCGGCCGCCTACGACATCATCGCGGTCTCCTTCGCCGACGCCACCGGCAGCGCGGGCGGGATCAGCTTCACCCTGGACAGCACGCTCTCCAGCCGCCTCGGCGGTTACACCGCCGCGCAGTTCAAGGCCGACATCGCGGCCAAGAAGGCGGCCGGCAAGAAGGTGGTCGTCTCGGTCGGCGGCCAGAACGGCACCGTCTCGGTGAACAGTTCGGCCTCCGCCGGCAACTTCGCCGACACCGCGTACGCGGTGATCCAGGAGTACGGCTTCAACGGGATCGACATCGACCTGGAGAACGGCGTCAGCGCCACCTACATGGGCCAGGCCCTGCACTCGCTGGCGAGCAGGGTCGGCAGCGGCTTCGTGCTCACCATGGCGCCGCAGACCATCGACATGCAGTCGGCCGGGGCCGAGTACTTCAAGCTGGCGCTGAACGTGAAGGACATCCTCACCATCGTCAACATGCAGTACTACAACTCCGGCACCATGCTCGGCTGCGACGGCAACGTCTACGCCCAGGGGACGGTCAACTTCCTGACCGCGCTGGCCTGCATCCAGCTCAAGAACGGCCTGGAGCCCCGGCAGGTCGGCCTCGGCGTCCCGGCCTCCACCAGCGCGGCCGGCGGCGGCTACGTCAGCCCGAGCGTGGTCAACGCGGCACTGGACTGCCTGGCCCAGGGCACCAACTGCGGCACCTTCAAGCCGGACACCAGGTGGCCCGGCATGGGCGGCGCGATGACCTGGTCGACCAACTGGGACGCCAAGGCGGGCGGCGGCATCGCCTCCACCGTCGGCGGCCACCTGCACGGCATGCCGTAACCGGCACCGGACTCCAGGGCCGCGGGCCCAGGGCCTAGGCCTGGCGCGGGATGCTCCGGGTGCCGTGCCGGTGCCGGAGTTCGGCGGTGATCTCCCCCAACTCCCCGTCGGGGAGGAAGGGGAGCATCATCGCCACCGCCTGGAGCAGGCCGCCGACCAGGAAGGTGGTGTCCGGGGTCGAGGCGACCAGCGAGCGGACGGTGCCCACGTCGCCGGCGTCGACGGCCTCCACCAGCTCGGCCACGTCCACGAGTTCCTCGTCCAACGCGACCCCGGAGGTGTCCGCCGGGGCGAGCCTGGCCAGGCCGCGCAGCACCCGGTCGCCGACCTCGGGCGCGTACGCCTTGCGGACCGCCTCGGCGGCGATCCACACCAGCAGGGTGGTCACCTCCTGCTCGGCCTGGTCGGCCAGCAGGCGCTCCAGCTCGCGGTCGAAGGCGAGTTGGTTGCCGTGCCGGAAGGCGATCAGCAGCGCCGCCGCCCTGGCCTTGGCCACGTCCACCGCCTCCGCAGGCAGTTCGTCGGCCAACTCCTTGGTCACCACCACGCCGTGCCCTCCCGTCAGTCGACATCCGCTGCCCAGAACTCCCACTTACCGTACACAGTCGAACTGCAAACGCCCCTTAACCCGCGCGCAAAAGAACCAGACCCGATCGGCCGAACGCCAATTCAGGAATTCACTGATTCACGGTCGGACACTCGTCGCGAAGGTCCGCCGCAGCTCCCCGATCTGCTCGACGCACTTCCCCGATCCGACCGCGACACAGTCCAGCGGCACGATGACCTGGCCCATCACGTCGCCCGCCGGCTCCGGCGGCGCCGCGTCCAGGGTCTGCCGGACCGCGAGCACGATCTCGGCGACCGGCTCGTCCAGCGCCTCGCGGATCTGAGCGGCCGTCACGACGGCGCTCCTGGGCAGGCCGCCGACCGCGTCCCGGCCCCGGACCTCCAACTCGCCCGGGCTCTGCTCACCTGAACTCTTCGTGCACATCCGCCACCGGCCGGCGTACGTGACGGAATTCGGCCGAACGGGCTATCCGGAACTCGGCCGGGTTCAGGAAATAGCCAACGGGTAATCAACTTCCTTTGCGCCGCCAAACACTGAGGGCCGTACCTCCGCGTGCGTTACGCGGAGGTACGGTTGGCGGTGGCCTGCACCTTCTCCTTCTCGGCGGCGGCCAGGTCCTTGGCCAGGCGCTTGCGCTCGGCCGGCACGTCGATGGTGCCGGACAGGTCGAGCGCCACGGTGACACCGGCGACCGGCAGCGAGGCGGTGGCGGTGAAGCCCTCCTCGGGCTCGGTCAGCCGCGCCAGCGAACGGATCGCGGCCTCGTGCGCGGCCAGTACGGTACCGGCCAGCTCCAGCCGGGCGGGCACCCGCTGACCCGGGTTCAGATCCTGGTCGGAGCGGAACCGGCGGACCTCGGTGACCACCTGCTGGACGGTGGCGACCTCGGCCTCGGCGGCGGCGTCGATCCGGCCGGCGTCGGCCTTCGGCCACTCGGCGATCACCAGCGACTCCCCGCCGGTCAGCGTGGTCCACAGCGTCTCGGTGACGAACGGGACGATCGGGTGCAGCAGGCGCAGGGTCTTGTCCAGCACCTCACCGAGCACCCGGCGGGCCGCGTCGGCCTGCGGGCCACCCGCGAACAGCGTGGTCTTGGAGAGCTCGACGTACCAGTCGAACACCTCGTCCCAGGCGAAGTGGTACAGGGTCTCCGAGACCTTGGCGAACTCGTAGTCCTCGTAGAACGCGTCCACCTCGGCGATGGTCGCGTTCAGCCGGGACAGGATCCACCGGTCGACCGCGGTGAGCTCCTCGGGCGCGGGCAGCGGGCCCTCGACCGTGGCGCCGTTCATCAGCGCGAACCGGGTGGCGTTCCAGATCTTGTTGCAGAACTTGCCCGAGGCCTTGACCCAGTCCTCGCCGACCGGCACGTCCGCACCGGGGTTGGCGCCGTTGGCCAGGGTGAACCGGACGGCGTCGGCGCCGTACTGGTCCATCCAGTCCAGCGGGTCGACCGCGGTGCCGGAGGACTTGGACATCTTCTTGCCGAACTGGTCGCGGACCAGGCCGGTCAACGCCACGGTGCGGAACGGCGCCTGACCGTCCATCGCGTACAGGCCGAACATCATCATCCGGGCGACCCAGAAGAAGATGATGTCGTGCCCGGTGACCAGCACGTCGGTGGCGTAGAACTTCTCCAGGTCCGGGGTCTGCTCCGGCCAGCCGAGGGTCGAGAACGGCCACAGGCCGGAGGAGAACCAGGTGTCCAGCACGTCCGGGTCCTGGTGCCAGCCCTCGCCGACCGGCGGCTGCTCGTCCGGGCCGACGCAGACGACCTGGCCCTCGGGGCCGTACCAGACCGGGATCCGGTGGCCCCACCAGAGCTGGCGCGAGATGCACCAGTCGTACATGTTGTCGACCCAGTCGAAGTACCGGCGCTCCAGCTCCTTCGGGTGGATGTCCACCCGGCCGTCGCGGACCGCGTCGCCGGCGGCCTGCGCCAGCGGCTCGACCTTGACCCACCACTGCAGCGACAGCCGCGGCTCGACGATGGTGTGGCAGCGCGAGCAGTGGCCCACGGAGTGGTCGTACGGACGCTTCTCGGCGACGATCCGGCCCTGCTCGCGCAGTGCGCCGACCACGGCCGAGCGGGCCTCCAGGCGGTCCAGGCCGAGGAAGGGGCCGTGCACGGTGATCGCGCCGTGCTCGTCCATCACGGTCAGGTTCGGCAGGTTGTGGCGCTGGCCGATGGCGAAGTCGTTCGGGTCGTGCGCCGGGGTCACCTTGACGGCGCCGGTGCCGAACTCCGGGTCGACGTGCTCGTCGGCGACGACCGGGATCTCACGGTCCGTCAGCGGCAGCTTGATGGTGCGGCCGACCAGGTGCCGGTAGCGCTCGTCGTCGGGGTGGACGGCGACCGCGGTGTCACCGAGCATCGTCTCGGCCCGGGTGGTGGCGACGACCAGCGAGTCCTCGCCCTCGCCGTAGCGGATCGAGACCAGCTCGCCGGGGACGTCCTTGTGCTCCACCTCGATGTCGGAGAGCGCGGTCAGGCAGCGCGGGCACCAGTTGATGATGCGCTCGGCGCGGTAGATCAGGCCGTCGTCGAAGAGCTTCTTGAAGATGGTCTGGACGGCCTTGGACAGGCCCTCGTCCATGGTGAAGCGCTCGCGCGACCAGTCCACGCCGTCGCCCAGGCGGCGCATCTGGCCGAGGATCCGGCCGCCGTACTGCTCCTTCCACTCCCAGACCTTCTCGACGAAGGCCTCCCGGCCCAGGTCGTGCCGGGACAGGCCGGACTCGGCGAGCTGCTGCTCCACCTTGTTCTGGGTGGCGATACCGGCGTGGTCCATGCCCGGGAGCCAGAGCGTCTCGAAACCCTGCATCCGCTTACGGCGCGTCAGGGCGTCCATCAGGGTGTGCTGGAAGGCATGGCCGAGGTGCAGCGCACCGGTGACGTTCGGCGGCGGGATGACAATGGTGTACGCGGGCTTGTCGCTCTTGGCGTCGGCGGTGAAGTAACCGCGCTCCTCCCAGCGCTGGTACAGCACGCCCTCTACCTCCGCCGGGGCGTAGGTCGTCGGGAGGGTGGCTGCGTTGTCCCCGTCGAAGGTTCCGGGGCGCTGGTTCGTCGTGTCGGTCACGACACACAGTTTACGTAAACCTGGGGACCGACTTCGACCGCATTCCCGGCGACCACCCGGACGGGGCCGGTCTTGACCCGTGCGATAACGTGCCCCGATACTCGCACGCCCGTCTGGCGCGCACTGACGAACAGTCACAACCGACGTGGGGGAGACCGATGAACGGGCCGGGGCAGCAGTATCCGCAGGGCCAGCCGCCGCAACAGCCGCAGCAGCCGTACGGCCAGCCGCCTCAGCAGCAGCCCTACGGCGCGCCGCAGCCGCCGTACGGACAACAGCAGCCGCCCCAGCAGTACGGCTACCCGCCCCAGGCCCAACCGCCCGCCGGACCGTACGGCGCGCCGCCGCAGCAGCCGGGCCCGCCGCAGTTCGGCCAGCCCCAGGCACCCCAGTTCGGCACCCCGCCGCCGTACGGCCAGGCCCCGCAGTACGGTGCGCCGCAGCCCCCGTACGGGCAGCAGCCGTACGGCCAGCAGCAGTTCGGCGGGCCGATGCCGGGTGAGCCGCGGAAGAGCAGCGCCGGACTGGTGATCGGCATCGTGATCGGTGCGCTGGTGCTGGTCGGCGGTGGCCTCGGGGTCTGGGCACTGACCTCCTCCGACTCCGACTCGCCGCTGTCCGGCGGCGCGGGCGACTCCAGCGCGGGCAAGTACAAGCTGGCGGCCCCGGCCACCCTGCCCGGCGGCTACACCCAGAAGTCGACCAAGCCCGAGTCCGCCGGTGCACTCGGCGCGGGAGGCATCTCGTACGACGGTGGCATTGCCGCGAGCTACACCAAGGGCAAGGACGCGACGGACACCATCTCGGTAGGCGGTTCGTGGGGCAAGTTCAACGATCCGGCCGCCGTCATCAAGGCGGGCACCGAGAGGTTCGCCACCGGCGCCAATGCCGGCGCCGAGGAGAAGGTGACCTGGAAGACCCCGCTGGCCTCGGTCGACGCCAACGACGCCAAGGACCCGGGCGGCAAGCTCTCCTGCGGCGTTGCGTCCCTGGGAACCATGGACGTCCCGCTGTGTGTCTGGGCCAACCACTCCACCGTGGGAACGGTCGCCTTCATCAAGGTCTCCCTGACCGGTAAGACCACCCCGGTCTCCCCGACCCAGGCCGCCGAGCAGGCGCGGGCGATCCGGGACCTCGTGGTGGTCGCCAAGTAGTCCGCGACAGCGAGAAGGCCCCGCACCCTGTSACAGGGTGGGGCCACGTCCTGCCGGGACGGCACCTCGTACATCACGGACATCAGCACCTCCTCCATGATGGCCCGCAGGCCACGGGCACCGGTGCCGCGCAGGATCGCCTGGTCGGCGATCGCCTCCAGCGCGTCGCGGCTGAACTCCAGCTCCACGCCGTCCAGTTCGAAGAGCTTGCGGTACTGCTTGACCAGCGCGTTCTTCGGCTCGGTGAGGATCTGCAGCAGCGCCTCGCGGTCCAGGTTGTGCACGCTGGTGATCACCGGGAGCCGGCCGATGAACTCGGGGATCATCCCGAACTTCACCAGGTCCTCCGGCATCACCGAACGGAAGTGGTCGCTGCTGTCCGACTCGCGCTTCGAGCGGATGTTGGCGCCGAAGCCGATGCCCTTGCCACCCGCCCGGCCCTCGACGATCCGCTCCAGACCGGCGAACGCGCCACCCACGATGAACAGCACGTTGGTGGTGTCGATCTGGATGAACTCCTGGTGCGGGTGCTTGCGGCCGCCCTGCGGCGGCACACTCGCGGTGGTGCCCTCCAGGATCTTCAGCAGCGCCTGCTGGACACCCTCGCCGGAGACATCGCGGGTGATCGACGGGTTCTCGCTCTTGCGGGCGACCTTGTCGATCTCGTCGATGTAGATGATCCCGGTCTCGGCCTTCTTGACGTCGTAGTCAGCGGCCTGGATCAGCTTGAGCAAGATGTTCTCGACGTCCTCGCCGACGTAACCCGCCTCGGTGAGGGCGGTGGCGTCGGCGATCGCGAACGGCACGTTCAGCATCCGGGCCAGGGTCTGCGCGAGCAGCGTCTTGCCGGAGCCGGTCGGGCCGAGCAGCAGGATGTTGGACTTCGCCAGCTCGATCGCGTCCTCGCGGCCGTTGCCACCGCTGCGCCCGGCCTCGCCGGCCTGGACGCGCTTGTAGTGGTTGTAGACCGCGACCGACAGCGACTTCTTGGCGGTGTCCTGGCCGACCACGTATTGATCCAGGAACTCGTAGATCTCACGGGGCTTCGGGAGCTCCTCGAAACGCACCTCGGAGGTCTCGGCGAGCTCCTCCTCGATGATCTCGTTGCACAGGTCGATGCACTCGTCGCAGATGTACACGCCAGGCCCGGCGATCAGCTTCTTCACCTGCTTCTGGGACTTGCCACAGAACGAGCACTTGAGCAGGTCGCCACCGTCTCCGATGCGTGCCACGAGGTGCTTCCCCTTCGCCAGGGGCCCCGCGGGGGTCCGGGGCCTGGTGCTGTGGACCGGTCGCCGTCGAGCGATCGGTCTCGCTATCCGACGGTACTCTGCCGAACCGCCAATTCCGCCGTCTTCGACAGCTCTGCGGTACGCCCAGGGCGAATTGATACCGAACAGATGCCGTCGAAGAGACAGGCGGAGCATGGCCGTCCGCCATGCCCCGCCCGGTGAACCCAGCGGGGTTCAGGAGGTCATGGAGGACTTCCGGGTGGAGATGATCTGGTCGATCAGCCCGTACTCCAGGGCCTCCTCGGCCGTCAGGATCTTGTCCCGCTCGATGTCGTCGCGGACCTGCTCGACCGGCTTGTTGGAGTGCTTGGACAGCATCTCCTCCAGCTGCTCGCGCATCCGGAAGATCTCCCGGGCCTGGATCTCCAGGTCGGAGACCTGGCCCCGGCCGGTCTCGGTGTACGGCTGGTGGATCAGGATCCGGGCGTTCGGCAGCGCCATCCGCTTGCCGGGGGTGCCCGCCGCCAGCAGCACGGCCGCCGCGGAGGCCGCCTGGCCCATGCAGACGGTGGTGATGTCGGGCTTGACGTACTGCATGGTGTCGTAGATCGCGGTCAGCGCCGTGAAGGAGCCGCCGGGCGAGTTGATGTACATCTGGATCTCGCGGTCCGGGTCCATCGACTCCAGGCAGAGCAGCTGCGCCATGATGTCGTTGGCCGAGATGTCGTCCACCTGGGAGCCGAGGAAGATGATGCGCTCCTCGAACAGCTTGGCGTACGGGTCGTACTCGCGGATGCCCTGCGAGGTGCGCTCGACGAAGCGCGGGACGATGTAGCGGCCCTCGGCCCTCGGGGCGGTGAACTCGGTGCGCACGGTGTTCATGGGGTGTTCGGTCCTCCGAAGCGTGACGGTCGGTTGGGTCTGCTGCCGGCTGCTGTCAGGCGCCGGTGCCGCCGCCGCCGGGAACGTCCGCGGCGCTGTGCATGATCGAGTCGATCAGGCCGTACTCCTTGGCCTGCTCCGGGGTGAACCAGCGGTCCCGGTCGGAGTCCGCGGTGACCCGGTCGAACGACTGGCCGCTGTGCGCGGCGATCAGCTCGGACATCCGCTTCTTGGTACGGAGCAGCTGCTCGGCCTGGATCCGGATGTCGGTGGCCGAACCGCCGAGACCGGCGGAGGGCTGGTGCATCAGGATGTTGGCGTTCGGCAGCGAGAAGCGCTTGCCCTTCGCACCCGCGGTCAGCAGGAACTGACCCATCGAGGCCGCCATGCCCATCGCGATGGTGACCACGTCGTTCTTGATGTACTGCATGGTGTCGTAGATCGCCATGCCCGCGGTGATCGAGCCACCGGGCGAGTTGATGTACAGGTAGATGTCCTTGTCCGGGTCTGCGGCAAGGAGAAGCAGCTGGGCCGTGATCTTGTTGGCGATATCGTCGTCGACCTGCTGGCCGAGGAAGATGATTCGCTCGTTGAGCAGCCGGTTGTAGACCTGGTCACCCAGGCCGCCGAGCACGTCACCACCGGCGGCGTGCGGCGCCATCAGGCCAGGCATCTGCATCTGCGGGAACGTCACTTAGCCACCTGCTCAGTCGAATTGGACGGCCGCGCTACAGCCGCCGCTCTGTCGCACAGCTAGATATCACTGCGTGAATGTCACTGTCTAAGGACCCTAACGCGCAGGCCCGGCCGCAGAATCCCCCACGCAGAACTGTTCGCTGTGAGCGCAGGGTCGGAGCGGGAACAACGGACGGCCCGGACACCCCGCTGACGGGGTGTCTGGTCTCGGCCGCAGCCTCGACAGCCTCGGTCGACGCCTCGGCGGTGTCCTCGTCCTCGTCGTCCTCGAAGGAGACGACGTCACCGTTGGTGTCGGTGACCTTGGCGGCCTCGACCACCAGCGCCAGCGCCTTGCCACGGGCGACCTCGCCGACCAGCAGCGGCACCTGGTTGCCCTGGACGACCTGCTGGGCGAACTGGTCCGGCGTCATGCCGGAGCCCGCCGCACGGCGGATGAGGTGCTCGGTGAGCTCCTCCTGGTTGACGCCCAGCTTCTCCTTGTCGACGATCTCGTCGAGCACGAACTGGGTCTTGATGCCCTTCTTGGCCTGGTCCTCGGTCTCCTTGGCGAAGTCCTCGACGGACTTGTCCTGGGTGGCGAGGTAGGTCTCGAGGGTCAGGCCCATGGGCTCGAGCTGGTGGTGCTCGAGGTTGTGCTTGCGGGTCTCGACCTCGTCCTTGAGGAGCTTCTCCGGGTAGTCCATCTCGACCAGCTTCAGCAGCTCGTCGAGCACCCGCTCCTGGGCCTGGGTGGCCTGGTCGAACTCGCGCATCCGCTCAAGGCGCTTGCGGGAGTCGTCCTTCAGCTCCTCCAGGCTGTCGAACTCGCTCGCCATCTGGGCGAACTCGTCGTCCAGCTCGGGGAGTTCCTTCTCCTGGACGGCGGTCACGGTGACGGTGACCTCGGAGCTCTGGCCGGCCTGGGTGCCGCCCTTGAGCTCGGTGGTGAAGGTCTTGGTCTCGCCGGCGGACAGGCCGATGACGGCCTCGTCGATGCCGTCCAGCAGGCGGCCGGAGCCGATCTCGTAGCTCACGCCGGTGGCGGTGCCGTCGTCCGGCACCTCACCGTCGACCTTGGCCTCGAGGTCGACGACCACGACATCGCCCTCGGCGGCGGCGCGCTCGACGTCCTTGACCGAGGAGAAGCGCTCGCGCAGCTGCTCCAGCGACTTCTCGACATCCTCGTCCTCGACCACGATCGGGTCGACGACGACCTCGATGCCGGCGAAGTCCGGGAGGGTGATCTCGGGACGCACGTCGACCTCGGCGACGAAGCTGAGGTCACCGCCGTCGGCGAGGTTCTCGACACCCTTGATGTCGGTGATGTCGGGCTGTCCGAGGACCTCGATCTTGCCCTCGTCGACGGCCTGCGTGTAGAAGCGCGGCAGCGCGTCGTTGACGGCCTCTTCCAGCACGGCGGCACGGCCGAAGCGCTGGTCGATGACGCGGTTCGGGATCTTGCCCTTACGGAAGCCCGGGACCGAGACCTGCGAGTTGATCTTCTTGTAAGCCGCGTCGAGGCTCGGCTTGAGCTCCTCGAAGGGCACCTCGACGGTGAGTCGAACCCGGGTCGGGTTCAGAGTCTCGACGGCGCTCTTCACGGTTGGGTCTCCTAGGGGCTTGCGGTCAGGTTGTCTACGCCGTCCGACGACCGGCCGTGGGCCGATCGGGTTCGGGCGAGACGGGCGATGGGCGGTTGGAGCTGCATCTCCCGTACGGGGGTGGACGGTGAGCGTGACTCCTCGCCCTCGGGCGGTCTGACCTGTGCACATGCCACAGGGACGACCGCCAGCGGCCCATCCTACCGGTACCACGAAAGGCGGACGCCAGGGCGCCGCGGTTCGAGTGACGACGGCCCCCTGATGGCCACTGTGACGGCCGCTGCGCGGGCCCGGAATTCACCCTCCTCGCACCCGCCACGCACCCACCCGGCATCCCCAAACGCCAACAGGGCCCCGCCCGTTGACGAGACCCTGCCGCACTGTCGGGGTGGCCGGATTCGAACCGACGGCCTTCCGCTCCCAAAGCGGACGCGCTACCAAGCTGCGCCACACCCCGTGGTGCCGAGAGGAAGCGTACACGCCACCCAAGCCGCCCCATTGGTCATATCGGAGACCCGCCGAACGGGCCGAACCGCCAAAGCGGTGTGCGAGCAACCGACCCGACCAGGTACGCTGACCCTGTCCTCGCGACCGGCAACGGCCCCGAGGTCACTGTGTGCTCCGGCACCACCCGCGGGTGTAGCTCAATGGTAGAGCCCCAGTCTTCCAAACTGGTCACGCGAGTTCGATTCTCGTCACCCGCTCCAACGCTTCGGCCCCCCSGTCAATGACCGGGGGGCCGAAGTCGTCTGAGGCGGGGTCAGACGGATCAGACGTTGACGCCGTGCGCGCGGAGGTAGGCGACCGGGTCGATGTCGGAGCCGTAGGACGGGCCGGTGCGGACCTCGAAGTGCAGGTGCGGGCCGGTCACGTTGCCGGTGGCGCCGGAGAGGCCGAGCTGCTGGCCGGCCGAGACGGTCTGGCCGACCTTGACGGAGATCGAGGAGAGGTGGGCGTACTCGGAGTACTTGCCGTCGGCGTGCTTGACGACGACCTCGTTGCCGTAGGACCCGCCGTTGCCGGCCGAGACCACGGTGCCGGTGGTGATGGCCTTGACGACGGTGCCGGTCGAGGCGCGGAAGTCGACACCGGTGTGGTAGCCGCTGGACCAGGAGGAACCGGAGGCGTGGTACGCGGTGGAGGTGCCACCGCTGACCGGGGCGACGTAGCCGCCGGCCGCCACGGTGGTCGACTGGGCCTTCGGAGCCGCAGCAGCCTTCGGGGCCGTGCTGGCCTTCGGGGCGGCGGCGGCCTTCGGGGCCACGGTGGTCGACTTGGAGCGGGACGCCTTGGTGGAGTCCGTGGTGCTCGCGGAGGAAGAGGAAGACGAGGAGGACTTGGTCTCGGTCTTCGGCGCCTCGACGGCGGCCTTCGGGGCCTCCGCGGCGGGCTGCGGCGCGGCGGCCACGGCCTGGCCGGCGAGCGAGAGCTGCTGGCCCGGGTAGATCAGGTTCGGGTTGCCGCCCACCACGGTGCGGTTGTCCTGGTAGAGCTTCTCCCAACCGCCGTCCACCTGCTTGGCGTTGGCGATCTTCGAGAGGGTGTCGCCACTGACGACCTGGTAGCTGCTCGCGGCCGGAGTGGCGGCGGCGACCGGCACCACGGCGGGCGCAGCGGTCTCGGTGGCGATGGTGGTGACGGCAGCCGGGGCGGCCTGGGGCACGGAGGCGGCGGCGTGGCCCTGGTGGGCGCTGGCGGCGGCCACCGGGAGTGCGAAGGTGGCGCCGAGTACGCCGGTCGCGACGGCGATCCGGGTCAGGTGGGACAGCTGGACGCGACGGTGCTTGCCCTGTGCGGACATGGGGGTAGTCCTCTCCGACGCCTACGAGGTGAGCTGTCGGGTTCGGGCGGGAGATGCCCGGCCGCAGGAATGCGGCTTCACCCCAAGCCGTCCCGGTTCACACCGGTTCGGCGACTTACCTTGGGTCCCCCGCTCCTGCCATGCGTGCCTTGTTCGAGGCGCCGGGCGGCGGCAGGACTCGGCGTTCCGCCCGGTTGAGCCCGTCCGGTCGTTCACCGGACAGGCCTCGAAGCAAAGCCGATCGACCGCTTCGTGGCAAGCCCCGGTTGAACGGTGAACAAGGATGATCAGGGACGTAGGTCACGTCCCGGCCGGGACTTGCGACCCGGACGGCCCGAATCGGCGACGCTTCGTCCCCGATCGGTTCACGGAGGGTGGCCGATATCGCCGTCCGTACCCACCTGGACCCGCTCCGCCAGCGTGCGCCGTGACACCGGTCACGCCGGGCCGATACGCTCGCCCACGGTCGAGCTCGAACGCCGGTGTTCGAAGCACCCGCTGAGCAAGGAGCCCGCCTGTGCGCCCCCAGGAACGGCTGGCCGTCATCCAGCGCGCGGTGATCCGCGAGATGGCCGGGCTCGGTCAGGACTTCACCGTGGACGGCCCGCTGGTCCGCGGGCCCGGCACCACGGCGGTGGCCTTCCGCGACCACGACGAGCGCGGCACCGGCGGCGGCCATGTCGACCTGGGGTACGTGCTGCGGCTCGGCCAGGGCGACGCACCGGTGATCTGGGACTGCGCAGCCGGCGTGGGCGGCACCGAGGTGGAGCAGCTGGACAGCGCGGTACGGATGTGGGCGGGCACCACGGCGTCCGCCGTGGTGAGCCTGCTGACCGGCAGCGGCGACCACTACGACGCCCCCGAGTTCCCCGGCTGGCACGTCGTACAGGGCCCGGCCGCGGTGTTCGGCGCCGACACCGACCCGCTGTTCGACTGGGTCACCGAGCGGGACCTCGGCCCGGTGCTGGCCGCCGCCGTACTGCCGAAGCTGACCGAGCGTCAGGTCAACGGCGTGAAGCTGTTCTTCGGCGGCAAGGCGGGCGACGACGTCGCCGAGGTCCGGATCAACGGGACGGTCTGCGAGCAGGCTTCGGCCGCCCTGCGTGCGCTGGACTGGCCCCGCGGCGAACGGCTCTGCTGGGCCCGGCTGTTCCTGCTGCTGGTCGCCGAGCACCCCCGGTCGGAGGCATCCGGGCAGGCCGAACCCCCGCCGCAGCGCCACTGGTTGGGCCGCTGGTGGCGGAGCCGTCGCTGAGACCGGCCGGTCCGTGACCGGCCGCGGCCGGCCCGACCCGGGTCAGCCGTGCCTGGTCAGCTGGCGACCGAGGAGATGGTCTGCGCGAGCTGGGTGAGGAAGTCCTGGATCGGCTTGGCCGCCGTGGACTGGCTCAGCATGAAGCCGAAGAGCGCAGCCATGATCGCATGACTGGTCTTCAACTGCCCGTTGCGGATGAAGATGACCACGATGATCCCGAACAGGACCAGCGCTGAGACGGAGAAGGCCACCAGGACTCACTTCCTCATTCTTTCGTAGCGAGCTTCGTGGCGGGCCCAATCCCCCGAGACCCCCCGAGAACCGACCGTCCCACCCGAACTCAGTGTGGTCGTTCGTGCCGACTGCGTAAAGGACTTGCCGGAACGCAGCCGCGAAGATCCTGCGATGTGAGACGAATTTCCGCCGACCGAGACGATAGCCCAGTTGACCTGACGGGCCGTCGAACGGGTACCCCTAACTGGAAGTTGACCGTTTCCGCGCTGGTGGGAGCGGACCTAGATCCACTCCATTGGGCTGCCGTCAGGAATGGCCGAAGACCGGTGCACCGACTTGACACGGTCCGACCATCGGTCGGTCACCCGCGCCAGAGCAGCAGGACCGCCCGGTCGTCGTTGACGTCCTTGGCCACCGACTCGATCAGCTTCACCGCCGAGCCCCGGCCGCCGTGTTGGGAGAACGGGGCGCCGCCGACCAGCCGGTCGGCCTCTCCCATCAGCCGGTCCATCCCCTCGGTCAGGTCCCGGCCGGGGATCTCCACCATGCCGTCGGTGCAGAGCATCAGCACGTCGCCCTGGTCCAGCCGGCCGCGCACCGCCTCGAACACCGCGCCGTCGTAGACCCCGAGCAGCGCGCCCTCGACGGACTCCTTGACCTCCCAGCGACCGCTGCCGGCGTGCCGCTGCATCCCGGGCAGGTGCCCGGCCGACAGCAGCTCGTACTCGCCGGTCTCCAGGTCCAGCACCAGGTGCACGGCGGTCGCGAAGCCCTCGTCCCAGTCCTGGCGGAGCAGGTAGCCGTTGGCGGCGGGCAGGAACTGATGGGCCGGCAGCGAGCCGAGCAGCCCGCCGAACGCGCCGGAGAGCAGCAGGGCCCGGGAGCCCGCGTCCATGCCCTTGCCCGAGACATCGGCGAGCACCACCTCCAGGGTCCGCCGGCCCGGACCGGTCCTGGTGGCCACCACGAAGTCGCCGGAGAAGGACTGGCCGCCGGCCGGGCGGAGCGCCATGTCGGCGGACCAGCCCTCGGGCAGCGCGGGCACCCGGCTCTGCACCCGCAGCCGCTCGCGCAGGTCGAACAGCATCGAGCCGCCGCCCCGCCAGGGCACGCCGACCCGGCTGCGGAACTGGGCCAGCAGCAGCCCGGCCACCCCGACCGCGCCGACCACCAGGGCGGCGCCGGGGGTGACGCCGAAGACGTACATGTCGGGGCGGTCGCTGGCCACCCGCTCGCCGGTGTGGATCAGCGACTCGACCGAGAGCCCGAGCGCGGCGGCCGCGTAGAGCACCACCAGGGTGCCCGGGCGCAGCAGCAGCGCCCCGGCCAGGATCGGCAGTACCAGTGCGGTGGGCGGGGCCCAGGCCGGGATCAGGATGTTGAGCACCACCAGCAGCGGGACGGCCGCGAACAGCACCGCGAAGGCGAGCCAGTCGGAGGCGTCGCCGCGGAAGTAGTCCACCCCGGTCCGGCGCAGCACTCGGCGGACCCGGTAGAGCCTGCTGCGCAACCGGGCCGTCCACGGGGTGTCGGCCGCCTGTGCGACCGGGCCCGTCTCAGTCGGCCGGGGCGTGAAGCCCGGCGTGCTGCCAGCCATGGGCTATGACCTTATCCACCGGCGGAGCCCGCCGTCGACGGTTGGGGCGCCGCCGGGCGCATCGTTCCGCTCGGGTTCAACGGATTTCGGCCGCCGGAGCCGCCCACCAGCCGCTGGAACCCGGGAGGTCAAGCCGCCGAAAGCCGGTCGCGCACGATGCAACTCGGTGATAGCTGTTGGCATATGACCGCAGATACCGAGACATTTGACAGCCCGAGCATTGACGGCCTGACGGTACGTACCCTGACGGGCGAGGAGTGGGACGGCTGGTACCGGACCCTGGAGGTTGCCTTCGGCGGCCAGGAGGAGCATCCCGAGGAGCGCGCGCTCTGGCGCGAACTGACCGAGCCGGACCGCTCGCTGGGCGTCTGGGACGGTCCCGACCCGGTGGCCTGCGCCGGGGCGTTCTCGCTGCGGATGACCGTGCCGGGCGGCGCGGTGGTCCCGGTCGCGGCGGTCACCATGGTCGGCGTGCTGCCGACCCACCGGCGGCGCGGCATCCTCACCGGGCTGATGCGCCGTCAACTGACCGGGTTCCGGGACGGCGGCGAGGCGCTCGCGGTGCTGACCGCCTCGGAGTCCGGCATCTACGGCCGGTTCGGGTACGGACTGGGCAGCTGGCGGATGGCGCTGACCGTGCCGACCCGCAAGGTCAGGGTGCAGGCGCCGGTGGATCGCGGCGTCCGGCTCCGGCTGGCCGACCCGGCCGGGAGCGGCCCGGCCTGCGAGGAGCTGTACGCCCGGCTGGTGCCCGGGCGGCCGGGGATGCTGGAGCGCCGCCCCGGCTGGGAGCGGCTTCCGCTGCTCGACCCGCCCGCCGGACGGGACGGCGCCTCCCCGCAGCAGTGCGTCCTCGCCGAGGACCGGGAGAGCGGCCGGCTGCTCGGCTACGCCCGCTACTCGGCCTCGGTCGCCTGGGGCACCGAGGACATCCCGGACGGCACCGTCCGGGTCCGGGACGTCGAGGCGCTGACCCCCGGGGTGTACGCGGCGCTCTGGGACTACCTGCTGAGCCTGGACCTGGTCGACCGGGTGACCGTCGCCAACCGCCCGGCGGACGACCCGGTGCTGCACCTGGTCGACGACCCCCGTCGGCTGGAGCCCCGGCTGGGCGACGCGCTGCACGTCCGGCTGGTCAGGATCGGCGAGGCGCTGGAGCTGCGCGAGTACGCGACGGCGCTGGACGTGGTGCTGGAGGTGACCGACCGGTTCTGTCCGTGGAACGCCGGACGCTGGCGGCTGCGCAGTGCCGGGCCCGGCAAGGGGGCGAGCTGCGTCCGTACCGAGGACCCGGCCGCTCTCGCGCTGGACGTACGGGAGTTGGGGGCGGCCTACCTCGGCGGGGTCAGGCTCGCGGCGCTCGGCCGGGCCGGGCTGGTACGGGAGCTGGGCGACGGCGCACTGGCCGAGGCCGACCGGGCCTTCGCCTCGGACCTCGCCCCGTGGCTGCCGCACGGCTTCTGACCGCCCGTCAAACCGACGGGGCCCGGGGACGTGCTCGTCGCACGGCCCCCGGGCCCCGGAGGGTCGGGAAGGTCAGACCTGCGGGTGGTGGGCGGGGATCGGGGGGAGCTCGCCGGTGGTCTCGTACTCGGAGAGCATCTCGATCCGGCGGGTGTGCCGCTCCTCGCCGCTGTACGGGGTGTTGAGGAAGATCTCGACGAAGCGGGTGGCCTCGGCCTCGGTGTGCATCCGGCCGCCGACGCTGATCACGTTGGCGTTGTTGTGCTCGCGGCCGAGCGAGGCGGTCTGCTCGCTCCAGGCCAGCGCCGCCCGGACACCCTTGACCTTGTTGGCCGCGATCGCCTCGCCGTTGCCGGATCCGCCGATCACCACGCCCAGCGACTCCGGGTCCGCGGCGGTGCGCTCGGCCGCCCGGAGGCAGAACGGCGGGTAGTCGTCCACCGCGTCGTAGATGTGCGGGCCGCAGTCGACCGGCTCATGGCCGTTCTCCTTCAGCCACTGGACGAGGTGGTTCTTGAGGTCATATCCGGCATGGTCGGAACCCAGGTACACGCGCATGCGCAGATTGTGGCACGCGCGGGTCCCCGGACCGCCGTCGGCAGGTCGGATCAGGAGGCGCGCCGGACCAGCTTCCAGGCCAGCGGCAGCGCGCCCATCGCCAGCACCAGCTTCAGCGCGTCGCCCACCAGGTAGGGGTAGAGCCCCAGTTCGGCCGCGCGGGCCAGCGGGACGTGCAGCGAGGCGGCCAGGTACGGGACTCCGACGGCGTAGATCACCAGGGTGCCGAGCAGCATCGCGCCGGCCGTCCGCAGCGGGCTGCGGTCCGCGCCGCGCCGGGCCAGCGCGCCGACCAGGCCGGCCGCCAGCACGAAGCCGACCACGTAGCCGAGGCTGGGCATCGCGAAGCCGGAGCTGCCGCCGGCGAACCAGGGCAGGCCCGCCATCCCGGCCAGCAGGTAGAGGCTGAGGGCGGCGACGCCGCGCCGGGTGCCGAGCGCGGTGCCGACCAGCAGGGCGGCGAAGGTCTGGCCGGTGACCGGGACCGGCGAGCCGAGCACCGGCACCGAGAGCTGGGCGGCCAGGCCGGTGACCGCCGCTCCCCCGGCGGCCAGGGCGAGTTCGCGAGCCTGGGCGCCGAACCGGGAGCCGGCCTGCGGGAGCAGGTCGGCGAGGACCGGGGTGGCGGTGGCGGACGTGGCGGTGGCCATGGGCGGGTCTCCTGACGACTCGTTGGGTGATCACTTGTGAACCTATGTCGTCGCCCGGGCCGGCGAGGGCGTCGGATCCGACCAAGAGGCAGTGCACCGACTTGTCGTGTCCGACCTGTTCCAGCCAGTACGAGTGAAGAAGCGATCACTTTCCGTCAGATGATCGTCCGGATGGCGGTCTCCTTGCCCTGGATCTTGGCATGCCCACCGTTCGTACCGAATAGTGAACGGGTCCTCCCGCTATCCGTACAGAGTCTGGACCCGCCTGATGACGTCCCCCACTCCCCAGCCGACGCTGGAGCAGACCGAGCAGTCGGCCGGGCCCGCCCCGTCCGGGCAGCTGTCCCACGGCCTGAAGCAGCGTCACCTGTCGATGATCGCGCTCGGCGGCGTGATCGGTGCCGGTCTCTTCGTCGGCACGGGCAAGGGCATCGCCGCCGCGGGCCCGGCCATCATCCTGGCGTTCACGCTCTCCGGCCTGCTGGTCATGCTGGTGATGCGGATGCTCGGCGAGATGTCCGCCGCCCGGCCGTCCTCCGGTTCCTTCTCGGTGCACGCCGAGCGGGAGATCGGGCCCTGGGCCGGAGTGACGGCGGGCTGGATGTTCTGGGTGATGCTCTGCTGCGGCGTCGCGGCCGAGGCGACCGCCGCCGGGACGATCATGAACGGCTGGATCCCGGACGTACCCGGCTGGGCCTGGGTCGCCGTCTTCATGGCGTTCTTCTGCGCCAGCAACCTCACCGGTGTCAAGAACTTCGGCGAGTTCGAGTTCTGGTTCGCCGCCGTCAAGATCACCGCGATCGTGGCCTTCCTGACCCTCGGCGTCCTCGGTGTGGCCGGTGTCCTCGGCGACGGGGCGCCCGGCACCGCCAACCTCACCGGTCACGGCGGCTTTCTGCCGAACGGGATGGACGGTCTGATCGTCGGCCTGCTGGCCTCCGTCTTCGCGTACGGCGGGCTGGAGACGGTGACCATCGCCGCTGCCGAGTCGGACAACCCCCAACGCAACGTGGCGAACGCGGTGCGCACCGCGGTCTGGCGGATCGCCGTCTTCTACATCGGGTCGATGGCGCTGGTGGTCACCCTGGTGCCCTGGAACGACCCGCAGGTCGCCTCGGATGGCCCGTACGTGACGGTGCTTCGGCACCTGGACGTCCCTGGCGCGGACACCATCATGCAAGCCGTGGTGTTGATCGCACTGCTGTCCGCGATGAACGCCAACATCTACGGCGCCTCGCGGATGGCCTACTCGCTGGTCGGCCGGGGCGAGGGGCCGAGGGTGCTGGCCAAGGTCAGCGGCGGCGTGCCGCGCCTGGCCGTGCTGGTCTCCTGCGCCTTCGGCTTCGGCGCGGTGCTGGCGGGCAAGGTCTGGCCGGACACGGTGTTCACCTGGCTGATGAACACCACCGGGGTGGCGATCCTGGTGGTCTGGATCTTCATCTGCGTCGCCCAACTGCGGATGCGCCGACGGCTGGAGCGCGAGTCGCCCGAGCTGCTCACCGTCCGGATGTGGGGCTACCCGTACCTGACCTGGGCCGCGCTGCTCGCGAACGTCGGCATCCTGGCCCTGATGACCACGACCGAGGGCAACCGCGACCAGCTCTACGCCGCAGGGGTCCTGGTCGCGGCGCTGGCCGCGGCGGGTTACTGGAAGCAACGCCGGAACGCCTGAGCAACGCCGATGGGCCGGTACGCGCGTCGCGTACCGGCCCATCGGCGTGCCGTCACTCGAAGGACGGGCCTGCGGTGCGGGTGCGCTTGATCTCGTAGAAGCCGGGGGTGCCCGCCACCAGCAGGGTGCCGTCCCACAGCCGGGCGGCGGCCTCGCCGCGCGGGGTCGGGGTGACCACCGGGCCGAAGAAGGCGACCCGGCCGCCGTCCGGGCCGTCCACCGCGATCACCGGGGTGCCGACGTCCTCGCCGACCAGGCCGATGCCCTCGGCGTGCGAGGCGCGCAGCGCCTCGTCGTACTCGGTGGAGTCGGCGGCGTCGGCCAGCTCGACCGGCAGACCGGCCGCGACCAGGGCCGCCTCGATGGTGGCCCGCTCGTTGGGCAGCCCCTGGTTGTGGAAGCGGGTGCCCAGCTCGGTGTAGAGCGGGCCGAGCACCTTGTCACCGTGCGCCTGGGCGGCGGCGATCAGCACCCGGACCGGGCCCCAGCCCTTGGCGACGAAGTCCTTGTACTGCTGCGGCAGGTCCTCGCGGTGCTCGTTCAGCACCGACAGGCTCATCACGTGCCAGCGGGTCTGCACCGGGCGGAGCTGCTCCACCTCCAGCATCCAACGGGACGTCATCCAGGCCCACGGGCAGGCCGGGTCGAACCAGAAGTCGGCGATCTTCTTGGAGTCTGCGGTCGTCACTGACGCGTCCTTCGCTCGTATGGGCGGTTCCACGGGTCAGCAACAGCGGCCGGCCGCCACTGATTCCGGCGGACCTGTGCAATGGCACCACGCGGCCCCCGTGAAAGGATGCGCCTGGGACGACCTCCCGACAGAGACCGTGCGAGCCGGACAGAGGAGTAAACCACCGTGCCGGGCAAGAACCTGAGCCGCGAGGAAGCCCAGCAGCGGGCCGCCATCCTCTCCGTGGACAGCTACCGCGTCCACCTCGACCTGACCTCGGCCGTCGATCCGACGGCCGCCACCTTCCGGTCGACCACCACCATCGCCTTCCGCTCCACCGAGGCCGGGGCGGCGACCTTCGCCGACCTGCTGGCCCCGAAGGTGCGGGCGGTGACCCTGAACGGCCGCTCCCTGGACCCGGCCGAGGTCTTCGACGGCACCCGGGTGACGCTGGCCGGCCTGGCCGAGCAGAACCTGCTGGTGGTCGAGGCGGACTGTGCCTACAGCCGGACCGGCGAGGGCCTGCACCGCTTCGTCGACCCGGTGGACGGCGAGACCTACCTCTACACGCACTTCGAACCGGCCGACTCCCGGCGGGTGTTCGCCAACTTCGAGCAGCCCGACCTGAAGGCCCCGTTCACCTTCACGGTGACCGCCCCGGCGGCCTGGGACGTGTACGCCAACGCGGTGCACACCGCGATCACCGAGGACGGCACCGCCCGGGTCTGGGAGTTCGCCCCCACCCAGCCGATCTCCACCTACCTGACCGCCGTGGTGGCCGGCCCGTACCACGTCGAACGCGACCACTACAGCCGCGAGTCGGCCGACGGCTCGACGCTGGAGATCCCGCTCGCGGCGACCTGCCGCAAGTCGCTGTCGAAGTACTTCGACGCCGACGAGATCTTCACCGTCACCAAGCAGGGCCTGGACTTCTTCCACGCCGAGTTCGACTACCCGTACCCGTTCGGCAAGTACGACCAGTGCTTCGTCCCGGAGTACAACATCGGCGCGATGGAGAACCCGGGCTGCGTGACCTTCCGCGAGGAGTTCGTCTTCCGCTCGAAGGTCACCGAGGCCGCGTACGAGGGCCGGGCCAACGTCATCCTGCACGAGATGGCGCACATGTGGTTCGGCGACCTGGTCACCATGAAGTGGTGGGACGACCTCTGGCTGAAGGAGTCCTTCGCCGACTTCATGGGCTCGTACGCCCTGATCGGCGCGGGCACCAAGTACAAGGCGGCCTGGATCACCTTCGCCAACCGGCGCAAGGCCTGGGCGTACCGGCAGGACCAGTTCCCCACCACCCACCCGATCACGGCCGACATCCGTGACCTGGAGGACGCCAAGCTCAACTTCGACGGCATCACCTACGCCAAGGGCGCCTCGGTGCTCAAGCAGCTGGTGGCGTACGTCGGCGCGGAGGCGTTCTTCGAGGGCTCCCGGCAGTACTTCAAGCGGCACGCCTTCGGCAACACCGTGCTCGGCGACCTGCTCGGCGCGCTGGAGGCGACCAGCGGACGGGACCTCACCTCCTGGGCCGCCGCCTGGCTGCAGACCTCCGGGGTCAACTCGCTCACCCCGCAGCTCACCGTGGACGCCGAGGGCCGGATCACCGAGCTGGCCGTGCTCCAGGACGGCGACACGCTGCGCCCGCACCGGATCGCGATCGGCTTCTACCAGCGGGACGCCGACGGCGCGCTGGTGCGCACCGAGCGGGTCGAGCTGGACGTGGACGGCGCCCGCACCGTGGTGCCCGAGCTGGCCGGCAAGCCGCGCCCGGCGCTGGTGCTGCTGAACGACGACGACCTGACGTACTGCAAGATCCGGTTCGACGACCACTCGCTGGAGACCCTGCGCGAGGGCCTCGGCGAGATCGCCGATCCGCTGTCCCGCGCGCTGGCCTGGTCGGCCGCCTGGAACCTGACCCGGGACGGGCTGATGCCGACCCGGGACTACCTCGACCTGGTGGACCGGTTCGCCGGCCCCGAGTCGGACATCGGGGTGCTGCAGTCGCTGCACCAGCAGGCCAAGAGCGCCCTCGACCTGTACGCCGCGCCGGACCACCGGGCAGCGGGCGCACGGCAGTTGGCGGCCTGCGCGCTGCGCGAGCTGCGCGCCGCCGAACCCGGCAGCGACCACCAGCTGGCCTGGGCCCGGTTCCTGGCGCTGACCGCCGACCAGTCCGAGCAGCTCCAGCTGGTCGAGGGCCTGCTGGCCGGCACCGCCCGGATCGACGGTCTGGCGGTGGACCAGGAACTGCGCTGGGCGCTCTGGCTGTCCCTCGCCTCGGCCGGGCGGGCGACCCCCGAGCAGCTGCGCGGCGAGCTGGAGCTGGACAACACCGCGAGCGGGCGCCAGCACCTGACGCACGGTCTGGCCGCCCTGCCCACCCCCGGCGCCAAGGCCACCGCCTGGGCCTCCGTGGTGGAGTCCGACGAGCTGCCGAACGCGCTGGTGGAGGCCCAGATCGCGGGCTTCGCCCAGCCCGGCCAGCGCGAGCTGACCGCCGGGTACACCGACGCCTACTTCGACGTGATCGAGTCGGTCTGGGCCCAGCGCTCGATCGAGATCGCGATGCGGATCGTCGGCGGCTTCTTCCCGCGGTTCCAGACCGACGAGGCGACGCTGGCCGCCGCCGACGCCTGGCTGACGGGGCACCAGGGCGCCGCTCCCGCGCTGCGCCGCCTGGTGCTGGAGTGCCGGGACGACCTGGCCCGCGCGCTGCGCGCGCAGGCGGTCGACCAGGGCTGAACGCACTGAAGGGGCCGCCCACTTGGACAAGTGGGCACTACTTCAGGGCGACTACTTCAGGGTGGCCGAGGTGAGACCCGACTGCACCTGCCGCTGGAAGGACAGGTACACCACCAGCACCGGCAGCATCGCGATGGTCATACCCGCGAACAGCGCCGGGGCGTCGCTCTTGTAACCGGACTGCAGGGCGAGGTTGACCAGGCCCTGGGCCAGCATCGAGTGGTCGGCCTCGCCGGCCGAGGTCGGCTGCATCAGGGTGACCGGCAGGATGTACTGGTTCCACTGCCCCAGCACGTTGAAGATGCCGACGCTGATCAGGCCGGGCTTGGCCATCGGCACCATCACCTGGAAGAACGCCCGCGCGTGCGAGCAGCCGTCCAGCATGGCCGCCTCGTGGATCGCGGTGGGCAGCGTGCGGAAGAACGAGTGCAGGAAGAACACGGTGAACGGCAGCGAGTACGCCGTGTACACCAGGATCAGGCCGCCGTAGCTGTTCAGACCCAGGTACGGGCTGATCTCGCCGAGGTTGCGGACCATGAAGAACAGCGGGACGAGCGCGAGGTAGACGGGGAACATCGCGCCCGCGACGAACAGGAAGTAGATCGACCGGTTGCCCTTGAACTCGTAGCGGGCCAGCACGTAGGCCGCCATCGCGCCGAGCAGCATGGTCAGGGTCAGCGAACCCGCCAGCACGATCAGGGTGTTGGCGAAGAAGCCGCCGATGCCCTTCTCCCAGGCGCTGCCGAAGTTCTTGAAGCTCCAGGAGGTCGGCCAGCTCCAGGCGCTGGTGTTGATCTGGGTGTCGGTCTTGAACGAGCCGAGCACCACCCAGGCCAGCGGGAACAGGATCAGCAGGGCCCAGATGGCCAGGAAGCCGTGCGAGAACACGTTCAGCACCCCGCCGCCGTCGGCGAAGCGCGCCTCCTTGGCCGGCGGCCGGGGCTTGACGGAGCGTTGGGCCGGAACGGTCGTGGTCTTGTCGATGCTGGTACTCATGCCATGCCCCGCTCAGTACTCGATGCGCTCGCGCCGGGTGACCCGCAGCGAGACGACGGACAGGATGAGGGTGAAGAAGAAGATCACAACACCCATCGCGCAGGCGTAGCCCGCCTCACCGAAGGCGAGGAAGTTGCGCATCAGGTACGTCGACATCAACTCGCTGTGGTGGTCCGGGCCACCGCCGTAGGTGCGGCCCGGGGTCATGCTGGCGACCAGCGCGAAGGCGTCCATCGCCACGATGGCGAGGTAGACCCAGGCGGTCTGGATGGTCTCCCAGAGCAGCGGCAGGGTGATCTTGAAGAAGGTCTGGCCACGCTTGGCGCCGTCCAGCAGCGCCGCCTCGTAGATGTCCTTCGGGATCGACTGCATGGCCGCCGAGAACAGCACCAGGTAGAAGCCGACGCCGCCCCAGATCAGGACGCCCATGATGCACCAGAGCACCAGGTTCGGGTCGTTCAGCCACTCGACCGGGTGCTGCGGGTCGCCCAGGCCGAGCTTGAGCAGCGCGCCGTTGGCCAGGCCCGCGCCGTCGCTGCGGTACACCGCCTGCCAGAGCACCGCCAGGATGGCGATCGACAGGACCTGCGGGAAGAAGAAGACCACCTTGTAGAAGGCGGCACCCGCGACACCCTGGACACCGCCGGTGCCGCCCTTGCCGCCCACGTTGAGCATGAAGGCGAAGAACAGCGCGATCAGGATGGTGGCGACCGGAAGCACGGCGAGCAGGAGCAGGTTGTGCCAGAGCGCGCCGAGGAAGACCTCGTCACCGAGGAGCTTGGTGTAGTTGTCCAGGCCGACGAAGTTCATCTCCTGGCTCTGCCCGGACCAGTCGGTCAGGGAGTATCCGAACGTCTGCGCGTAGGGCCAGAGCACCAGGCCCACGTACAGCAGGATCGGAAGAAAGAGGAACCCCACGATGAAGGGGTACTTGCCGTGACGCATGGTCACATCTCCTGTCCGTCAGGCGTGAGCGCACCGGGGGCCTGGTGCGGGAGGCCCCCGGTGCGCCGGAACACATCGCCGGTCAGGCGCTCTTGTTCTTGGTGGCCGACTCCTTGGCGCGCTTGATCCACTCCGCCGGAGTGATGCGCTTGGCCAGGAGCTCGCCGGAGGCGTTCTGCAGGTCCTCGTCGAACTTGCTCGCGGTGTTCGGGTACTGGAAGTTGAAGACCTTGTCGCCCGCCGCCTTCAGCGCCACCACGGTGGACTTGGTGCCCGGCTTCAGCTGGACGTCCGGGCCGACACCGTCCTTGAGGCAGGTGAGGCTGTTGGCGGCCTGGGCGAACTTGCCCGAGGCCTCCTTGGTCAGCATCATCCGGAGGAACTCCAGGCCGCCGGGCACGTTCTTGGCCTTGGTCGGCACCACGAACGGCTCGCCGGAGCCGGCCCGGATGGCCTCGAACGGGAGCTTGTCGCCGGGGAGCGACGGCATCGGCAGGAAGGTCATCTCGAAGTCGGCCGGGGTGGAGGCGAGCTGCTCGTTCTCCAGCCAGGAACCGGACGGGATGAAGACCGCCTTGTACTGGTTCCACGCGGTCTGCGACTCGGTGTGGGTCATGCCGTTGGTGCCGGGGAGCAGGAAGTCCTTCTCCACCACCTGGAAGAACGCCTCGACGGCGGTCTTCACGGCCGGGTCGTCCCACGCGGTCGGGTCGAGCTTGTCGATCCGGGCCATCAGGTCGAGGCCGCCCTGCTTGGCGATCATGTCCAGGATGGCGACGTTGATGTAGTACGGGTACTTGCCCTGGTGGGCGAGCGGGGCGATGCCCTTGGCCTTGGCCTGCTCACAGATGGTGATGAAGTCGGCCCAGGTCTTCGGCACGGTCCAGCCGTTGTCCTTGAAGAGCTTGCCGGAGTACCACAGGCCCCACATGGTGTACGCGTACGACAGGTTGTAGACCTTGCCGTCGATCGTGCCGGACTCGATGGTCCCGGGCATCAGGACCTCGCGGACCTTCTTCGACGGGTCGTCGATGTACGGCGCGTCCAGCAGCGGGGCCAGGTCGACCAGGCTCTTGTCCTTGGCCAGCACGTCGAGCTTGATCTGCTTGTTGCCCGAGTCGTCGATGACGTCCGGCGGGGAGCCGGCGTTGAAGCGCGGCTGCAGCTTGCCCGTGATGTCCTTGTCGGCCTGCTGGTCGATCTTGGCGTCCGGGTAGGTCTTGGCGTAGATCGCGGCGAACGCGGCCAGGTAGTCCTTGCCGTAGCCACCGTCGAAGATGAAGGCCTCAAGACCCTTCTTGGGGTCCACGCCGAACGGGTTCTTGGCGTCCTTCAGGTTGTACTCGCCGGCCTTCTTGCTGTCGCTGCTGCCACTGCCACCGGCGCAGGCGGCGAGCAGCGAGCCGCTGCCGGCCGCGAGCACGGTGATGGCCGCGGCCCGCTTGAAGATGTCACGGCGGTTGTACTCGGTTGCAGAGCCCATGAGTGCCCTAACCCCTCGGTGTCCAGAAGATGCGTACAGGTACTGACGGATCGTCAATTCCTGCCAGTGAGGCGCGCCCAGCGGCCAAGGGGCCGGTCAGAGGCGGTTTCTGTGATGGGCAAAGGTATAGTCCACTGTTCATCTGACAGCAATAGCCGAACCGCCTGATGCGGCCCCTGGGGGCCAAAGCGTTGTCGGCGATGCAGCATGTGCAATGTGCAGGGGGCCTGCATATTTGCCCATCCGGCCCGTCGATGCAGGAGAATCTAGCGCGCTTGTGTTCGTTTGAACATAGAAACGCGCAGCTTCGCGCATCACAGAACAGTGACGCACGAAACTGCGCGTGGGGTCGAGCGCGGGTTCGGCCCGGCTCAGGTCACGGGTTGAACCGCCGTCAGAACCTCAGACCCTTGTCCAGCGCCTTCACCAGGGTGCCGTTGCTGTCGTCGTTGTCCAGGGCCCAGAGCATCACACCACCAAGGCCGTTCAAGCGCGAGTAGGCGGCCTTGTAGCTGAGCACCTCGGGAGTGTCGAAGGTGTACAGCGTCGTTCCGTCGTACTTCCAGCTGGCTCCGCGCAGCCAGTCCGTGTGCACCGTACCCGGCAGGTTCTTCACTTCCTTGTACGGCAGGTCGGGCACCGCCGCGGTGGCGGGCTGGTACAGGCCGTTCTTCCTCGGACCCGGCTGCACACCGGTCCAGCCGTGGGCGTAGAACGGCACCCCGAGCACGGCCTGACGGGCCGGCAGGCCACGCTCTATGTAGTGCCTGACCACCTTGTCACCACTGCGCTGCTGCGGCGAGGGGTCTGCGCTGTCCGCGAACAGGTTGGCCTGGTGGGCGGTCGGCCCGGTGCCCTCCCAGGGGCCGTGCAGGTCGTAGGTCATCAGGTTGAGCCAGTCGACCGACCTGGCGACCCTAGGGAGCTCCAGCCGGTCCGCCACGGTCTCGTTGGCAGCCACGGCGGCGGTCAGCAGGTAGTGCTGCCGCGACTTCTTCCCCAACTCGTCCAGCTGACGCCGGAACTCCTGCACCAGCAGGGTGAAGTTGCGACCGTCCTCCGGGCGGACCACGTTGCCCGCGTCGCCACCGCCGCCCGGGTACTCCCAGTCGAGGTCGATGCCGTCGAAGACACCGGCGCCGGCCCCGGTGCCGCCCTCGGCCGATCCGAGCTGCGGCAGGTTGCCCCGGACGTACAGCTCCAGACAGGAGGAGACGAAGGCCTTCCTGGACGCATCGGTCAGCGCGGCGTCCGAGAAGTACTTCGACCAGGTCCAACCACCCAGCGAGATCACGGCCTTGAGCTGGGGGTTCTTCGCCTTGAGCTTGCGCAGCTGGTTGAAGCTGCCCTTCAGCGGCTGCTCGGCGGCGTCGGCCTGGCCGTCCACCGACTCCTCGGCGCCGACCGGGCGCTGGTAGTCGGCCCAGGCGTCGCCCACCCCGGCCTCGTTGGCCTCGAAGCACTTGCCCTCGGCGTTCACGTTGCCGAAGGCGTAGTTGATCACCGTGAGCTTCGCGGCCTGGCCGGAGGTCTGGACGTTCTTGAACGAGAAGCCGCTGTAGACGCCCCACTGGGTGAAGTAACCGACCCGCTCGCCGTTCAGGCGCGGGGTGGCGTGGGCCTGAGCCGTGGTGGGGGCCAGTACGGCGGCGATGGTGACGGCCGCGAGCAGTGCAGAGGTTCTTCTGGGCATGCGGGACCCGTTCTCTGAATCAGCGTCAATTGGTCTGGACCATGTGCTGATTGAGAGGTTTAGTCCATTGCGCGCGAACGCACAAGAGGCCCGGACCGCTTCGATGCCTCCTGTTCTGCGCCTTAGCCGATGAGGCTACGCAGCACGTACTGCAGGATGCCGCCGTTGCGGTAGTAGTCCGCCTCGCCGGGGGTGTCGATCCGGACCACCGCGTCGAAGCTGACGTCGCCCGCCGTGACCTTGACGGTCTTCGGGGTGCGGCCCTCGTTGAGCTCGGTCACGCCGGTGAAGGAGAAGGTCTCCTCGCCGGTCAGGCCGAGGGACTCGGCGGTCTGGCCCTCCGGGAACTGCAGCGGCAGGACGCCCATGCCGATCAGGTTCGAGCGGTGGATGCGCTCGTAGGACTCGGCGATGACGGCCTTGACGCCGAGCAGCGCGGTGCCCTTGGCCGCCCAGTCACGGGACGAGCCCGAGCCGTACTCCTTGCCCGCCAGGACGACCAGCGGGATGCCGGCGGCCTGGTAGTTCTGCGAGGCGTCGTAGATGAACGACACCGGCGCGTCGGCCTGGGTGAAGTCGCGGGTGTAGCCGCCCTCGGTGCCCTCGGCGATCTGGTTCCGCAGCCGGATGTTGGCGAAGGTGCCGCGGATCATCACCTCGTGGTTGCCACGGCGCGAGCCGTACGAGTTGAAGTCGCGCTTCTCCACACCGTTCTCGGTGAGGTACTGCGCGGCCGGGGTGCCCGGCTTGATGTTGCCGGCCGGGGAGATGTGGTCGGTGGTGACCGAGTCGCCCAGCTTGGCCAGCACGCGGGCGCCGGCGATGTCGTTCACCGGGCTCGGGGTCTTGGCCATGCCCTCGAAGTACGGGGGCTTCCGGACGTAGGTGGACTCGGCGTCCCACTCGAAGGTGTTGCCGGTCGGGATCGGGAGCGACTGCCAGCGGTGGTCACCGGCGAAGACGTCCTGGTAGCCCTTGTCGAACATCGCCTCGTCGATCGAGGACGCGACGGTGTCGGCGACCTCCTTCTCGGAAGGCCAGATGTCAGCGAGGAAGACGTCGTTGCCGTCCTGGTCCTGGCCGAGCGCGTCCCGGGTGATGTCGATGTTCATGTTGCCCGCGAGCGCGTAGGCGACCACCAGCGGCGGGGAGGCCAGGTAGTTCATCTTGACGTCGGGGTTGATCCGGCCCTCGAAGTTACGGTTGCCGGAGAGCACCGAGACGACCGCGAGGTCGGCCTCGTTGACGGCGGCCGAGACCTCCTCGGGCAGCGGGCCCGAGTTGCCGATGCAGGTGACGCAGCCGTAGCCCACCAGGTTGAAGCCGAGCTTCTCCATGTAGGGGATGAGGCCGGCCTTCTCGTAGTAGTCCATGACGACCTTGGACCCGGGGGCCAGGGTGGTCTTGACCCAGGGCTTGACGTGCAGGCCCTTCTCCACGGCCTTCTTCGCCAGCAGGGCGGCGCCCAGCATGACGGAGGGGTTGGAGGTGTTGGTGCAGGAGGTGATCGAGGCGATCACGACCGCGCCGTTGTCGATCTGGTAGCTGCTGCCGTCGGGAGCGGTGACGGCGGTCGGCTTCGACGCCTCGGCGGAGTACGCGGGCAGCACCTCGGCGAACTTCTCGGCCGCCTCGGCCAGGATCACCCGGTCCTGCGGACGCTTCGGGCCGGAGATCGACGGGACGACGGTGGAGACGTCCAGCTCGAGGTACTCGGAGTAGACCGGCTCGACCGACGGGTCGTGCCAGAGGCCCTGCTCCTTGGCGTACGCCTCGACCAGCGCCAGCTGCTGGGCCGAGCGGCCGGTGAGCTTGAGGTAGCTGATCGTCTCGGCGTCGATCGGGAAGATCGCACAGGTCGAGCCGAACTCCGGCGACATGTTGCCGATGGTGGCGCGGTTCGCCAGCGGGATCGCGGTGACGCCGGCGCCGTAGAACTCGACGAACTTGCCGACCACACCGTGCTTGCGCAGCATCTCGGTGATGGTGAGCACCAGGTCGGTGGCGGTGGTGCCGGCCGGCAGCTCGCCGCTCAGCTTGAAGCCGACCACGCGCGGGATCAGCATGGAGACCGGCTGGCCGAGCATCGCGGCCTCGGCCTCGATGCCACCGACGCCCCAGCCCAGCACGCCCAGGCCGTTGACCATGGTGGTGTGCGAGTCGGTGCCGACGCAGGTGTCGGGGTACGCCTGGCCGTTGCGGACCATGACGGTGCGGGCCAGGTGCTCGATGTTGACCTGGTGGACGATGCCGGTGCCCGGGGGGACGACCTTGAACTCGTCGAACGCGGTCTGGCCCCAGCGCAGGAACTGGTAGCGCTCCTTGTTGCGGCCGTACTCGATCTCGACGTTCTGGACGAAGGCGTCCGGGGTGCCGAACTTGTCGGCGATGACGGAGTGGTCGATGACCAGCTCGGCCGGCGCCAGCGGGTTGATCTTCGCCGGGTCGCCGCCCAGCTCCTTCACGGCCTCACGCATGGTGGCCAGGTCGACCACGCAGGGGACACCGGTGAAGTCCTGCATGATCACGCGGGCGGGCGTGAACTGGATCTCCTCGCTCGGCTGGGCGTTCTCGTCCCAGTTGCCCAGCGCCCGGATGTGGTCGGCGGTGATGTTCGCGCCGTCCTCGGTGCGGAGCAGGTTCTCCAGCAGCACCTTGAGGCTGTACGGCAGCCGCTCGGAACCCTCGACGGCGGAGAGCTTGAAGATCTCGTACGACTCGTCGCCCACCTGCAGCGAGCTGCGGGCGTCGAAGCTGTTCGCGGACACGACTGACTCCTTTTGGATCCACCCGGTGGTAAGGTGACCCTAACTTGGGCCCGCCCGGCCTCCGGTGGGGGCGTACGCCTCTCGGCAAGTATCTTGACGTCAAGATAAACCATAGCGCGGAGTTATCTCGATGTCGAGATAAACCATAGTGCATGCCCGGGTGAGCGCCGCGTCAGGCAGGCCCCTGTTCATCACGCAACTTCGCCGCTCCGCACGGGCCGGTCACCGGGCCGTCGTGCTGACCCGCCGTCAGGCTACGGTGGGGCGGATCCGTGGTCGTCGCGCGCGTGCGTGCGCGCGTGTTTCTGCTGGTCTGCTTGTCCGTGTCCGTCTGCGTGTCGGAGGGTGTTTCCCGTGATCGTCGTCGATGCTTCCGCGCTGGTGCTGGCCTTGGCCGACCAGGGCCCCCGGGGTGAGGCCGCCCGGGCCGAGCTGGCGGCGGACCAGGAGTGGGCCGCACCTGAGCACGTGCTCATCGAGGTGATGCAGTCCCTGCGCGGGCTCTACCTGGCCCGCGAGGTACCGGCCGAGCGGGTGGCCGAACTGGCCGCCGAGCTGCCCGGGCTGACCATCCGCAAGATCTCGGTCACCCCGCTGCTCGGGCGGGTCTGGGAGCTCAAGGACAACCTGACGCCCGACGACGCGGCGTACGTCGCGGTCGCGGAGCAGCTCGGGGTGCCGCTGGTGACGGCGGATCTGCGGCTGATGCGGGCCAGCGGGCCGCGCTGCGAGATCCGGGGCATCGATCCGGCCCGTGACGCCCCCGGGGTGGCGACCCGGCCCGCCGGGTTGGGCTACTCGGGCGGCCTCGTGGCGGACGCCCCGTACGGGTGACTTCCGGGGGCGGGGTGCACCCCGGCGCGGCCGGAACTGGCAGCTTGGGGCTGAACCTCTCCGGAAAGGCCCGCTCATGTACGCCGCCCCTGTCCTGGCGCTCGCCCTGCTGCAGCCGCTGCTCCCACCCGCCCACACGGTGGAGGCCACCTTCGACCGGCCGGACGGCATCGTGCCCGCCACCGCCGTCAGCTTCGCCCCGGACGCCGTCCCCTACGGCGCGGACGCCCGGATCGTGGTGCACCGGGCGTCGGGACACACCACCGTCTCGATGACGGTGGACGGACTGACGCCCGGTCACGTCTACCCGGTGCACGCGCACACCGGTGGCTGCGGCACCGTACCGGCCGACTCCGGCCCGCACTACCAGGACCGGCGGGACCCGGTGCAGCCCTCCACCGACCCCGCCTACGCCAACGACCGGAACGAGCTCCGGCTGGCGCTGCGCACCGACGGGACCGGCCACGCCACCGCAAGCACCACCGTGGAGTGGGAGTTCCGGGACGGCGAGGCCGGCTCGGTGGTGCTGCACGCCGGAGAGGACGGGCACGGGCACGCCCTGGCGCAGCGGGTGGGCTGCGTCAACGTGGACTTCTGAGGGCCGGTCAGGAGCCCAGCGCCTCAGGAGCCCAGCGTCGCCACCAGGATCGCCTTGATGGTGTGCAGGCGGTTCTCGGACTGGTCGAAGACCACCGAGTGGGCGGACTCGAAGACCTCGTCCGTGACCTCGAGCTCGCTGAGGCCGCTGACCTCGAAGAGCTGCCTGCCGACCTCCGTGCCCAGGTCGTGGAAGGCCGGCAGGCAGTGCAGGAACTTCACCGCCGGGTTGCCGGTGGCCCGGATCGTCTCCATCGAGACCTGGTACGGCTTCAGCAGCGCGATCCGCTCTGCCCAGACCTCCTTGGGCTCGCCCATCGAGACCCAGACGTCGGTGTAGAGGAAGTCGGCGCCGGCCACGCCCTCGGCGACGTCCTCGGTGAGGGTGATCCGGGCGCCGCTGGTCTCGGCCAGCGCCTGGGCCGCCTTCTGCACCTCAGGGGCGGGCCAGAGCTGCTGCGGCGCGACGATCCGGATGTCCATCCCGAGCAGTGCTCCGGTGACGAGCAGTGAGTTGCCCATGTTGTAGCGGGCGTCGCCGAGGTAGACCAGCGTGGTCTGCTCCAGCGGCTTGGTGCTGTGCTCGACGACGGTCAGGATGTCGGCCAGCGACTGGGTGGGGTGCCACTCGTCGGTCAGCCCGTTCCAGACCGGGACGCCCGCATGGGTGGCCAACTCCTCCACCAGCACCTGGCCGTGGCCCCGGTACTGGATGCCGTCGAACATCCGGCCGAGCACCCGGGCGGTGTCCTTGATGGACTCCTTGTGGCCGAGCTGCGAGCCGGACGGGTCCAGGTAGGTGGTGCTGGCACCCTGGTCGTGGGCGGCCACCTCGAAGGCGCAACGGGTCCGGGTGGAGGTCTTCTCGAAGACCAGCGCGATGTTCTTGCCGGTCAGTCGGGGCTGCTCGGTCCCCGCGTACTTCGCGGCCTTGAGCTGGGCGGACAGCTCGAGCAGGAAGCGGAACTCCTGCGCGGTGAAGTCCAGCTCCTTGAGGAAGTGCCGGTTCCGGAGGTTGAAGGCCATGCCGGGCTCCTGGGTTGCGGGGACAATGAGACGGGAAGTGTATACGACTTCCAGAATTCTTATGCAACGGGAGGTGGGCGTGGCGGGCCACCCGCCCGCGTGGGTGGCCCGCCTGGGTCCGTGGGTCGGAGCCGTGGGTCGGAGCCGGGGATCAGAGCCGGGGGTCGACCGGCTCCGACTCCAGCGCCAGGACGGCGAAGACCGCCTCGTGCACCCGCCAGAGCGGTTCGGCCCCGGCCAACCGGTCCAGCGCCTCCAGGCCGAGGGCGTACTCCCGCAAGGCGAGCGAACGCTTGTGGCCGAGCGAACGCTGACGCAGCTCGCCGAGGTGCTCGGTGTAGTCCGGACCGTAGATGATCCGCAGGTACTCCCGGCCACGGACCTTCACACCGGGCTGGACCAGGCCGCCCCGGCCGCCGGCCCCGCCGCGGACCAGCGAGGCCAGCGGCTTGACCACCATGCCCTCGCCGCCCGCCCCGGTCAGCTCCTCCCACCAGGCGACACCGGCCGCGACCGAGGCCTCGTCGGAGGTGTCGACCAGCAGCCGCCCCGTCCGGTGCAGGATCGGCGCGACCGGGTCGTCCGCCGCCACCAGCCGGTCGATCCAGCCGAGGTGCTCGTCGTGCGAACGGACCGCGAGATTCGTCCCCTCGGCCGCCAGCACCTGGAACGGGGCCAGCCGAAGACCCGTCAGGCCCTCGGTGGGCCAGCAGTAGCGCCGGTACGCGACGGTGAACGCCGCCGCGTCCGCCGAACGCTGCTGCTGACGCCCGATCAGCTCATCCAGCGGCAGGCCACGGCCGGCACCGAGCCGGAGTGCGGCGAGCGCCTCCGGCAGCGCGGCACCGGCCGCCGCACCGACCGCCGCGTACTGACGGCGCAGCAGCTCGACCGCCTTCAGCGACCAGGGCATCAGCTCCGCGTCCAGCAACAGCCAGTCGGTGCCCAGTTCCTCGAACAGCCCGGCCCGCTCGGCCGCCGCCCGGAGTCGCTCCAGCACCGCGTCGGTGAGCTCACTGTCGTTCAGGAAGGCCCGGCCCGTCCTGGTCCAGATCGCGCCCGGACCGGCCAGGCCGAACCGGCGCTCCAGCGCCGCCTGGTCGCGCGCGACCAGCACGACCGCGCGGGAGCCCATGTGCTTCTCCTCGCAGATCACCTGCTGGACCCCGTCGTTGCGGTAGCCGAGGAAGGCTTCCTCCGGGTGCTCCAGGAACCCGTCCCGGCGCGAGGTGGCGACCGGTGCCATGGTCGGCGGCAGGTAGGCGAGCAGCCGCGGGTCGAGCGCGAACCGGCTCATCACCTCGAGCGCGGCAGCCGCGTTCTCCTCCCGGATCGAGACCCGGCCGTGCTGGGTGGTCTCCACGATCCGACGGCCCGCGACATCCTGGAGGTCGAGCGGACGGCCCTCCCTGCCACCCGGCGCATCGGTGTGCAGCGGCCGGACCGGGGCGTACCACTCCTGCTCCGCCTCGACCGTGACCAGCTCACGCTCCGGGTACCGCAGCGCGGTCATGCTGCCGCCGAAGACGCAGCCGGTGTCCAGGCAGATGGTGTTGTTGACGAAGCTCGCGGTCGGCACCGGGGTGTGGCCGTAGACCACCAGGGCCCGGCCCCGGTACTCCTCCGCCCACGGGTAACGGACCGGCAGACCGTACTCGTCGGTCTCACCGGTGGTGTCGCCGTACAGCGCGTGCGAGCGGACCCGGCCGGAGTTACGGCCGTGGTACTTCTCCGGCAGACCGGCGTGACAGACCACCAGGTTGCCGCCGTCCAACAGGTAGTGGCTGACCAGGCCGCGCATGAACGCACGGACCCGGGCCCGGAACTCCTCGCTCTCCTCGGCCAGCTGGTCGATGCTCTCCTGGAGGCCGTGCGAGACGGTGACCTTGCGGCCGTCCATCCAACGGCCGAGCTTGTTCTCGTGGTTGCCGGGCACGCAGATCGCGTGACCCGCCTCGACCATGCCCATCACCAGACGCAGCACGCCCGGGCTGTCCGGGCCGCGGTCGACCAGGTCACCGACGAAGACCGGGGTCCGGCCCTCGGGGTGGACCGCGTCCACCGGGCGGCCCTGCTCGTCCCTGGCCAGGGCGTAGCCGAGGGTGGTGAGCAGAGTCTCCAGCTCGGACCGGCAGCCGTGGATGTCACCGACGATGTCGAACGGGCCGGTGAGCTCGCGCAGGTCGTTGTACCGCTTCTCGGTGGCCACCTCGGCGGCGGCCACCTCGGCCTCACCGCGCAGGATGTGCACCTTGCGGAAGCCCTCGCGCTCCAGGCCGCGCAGCGAGCGGCGCAGCTCGCGCTGCTGACGGGGAATCACATGCGCCGCGAACTGGCGGTCCGGGCGGGCCTTGTTCCGCTCGGCGCAGACCTCCTGCGGGAGGTCGAGCACGATCGCGATCGGCAGCACGTCGTGGTCGCGGGCCAGCTTGACGAGCTGCTTGCGGCTCTCCGGCTGGACGTTGGTGGCGTCCACCACGGTGCGGCGGCCGGCCGCCAGACGCTTGCCGACGATGTAGTGCAGCACGTCGAAGGCATCGGCCGAGGCCGACTGGTCGTTCTCGTCGTCGGCCACCAGGCCACGGCAGAAGTCCGAGGAGACCACCTCGGTCGGGCGGAAGTGACGACGGGCGAAGGTGGACTTGCCGGAGCCGCTGGTGCCGACCAGGACGACCAGCGAGACGTCGGTGACGGGAAGGGAGCGGGTGGACGGGCGCTCGGCCGGGGTTCCGGCGTCGGTGTCGGTGGTCATCAGGCTGCGCTCCCTTCGGTGGTGACGGTCGTTGCGGTGGCGGCGGCTGTGGCGGCGGCTGTGGCGGCGGCTGTGGATCCGGCTTCGGAGGTGCGGCGGAACAGGGCGAGCTGGGTCGGCGCACCGACCTGCTCGTCCAGCGGACCGACCGGACGGACGGTGACGGAGTATCCGTAGTCGGCCGCGATCCGCTCGGCCCAGGCCAGGAACTCCGCCCTGGTCCACTCGAAGCGGTGGTCGCTGTGCCGGACGTGGCCGGCCGGGAGGGTCTCCCAGCGGACGTTGTACTCGACGTTGGGGGTGGTCACGACCACGGCACCAGGGCGTGCCGAGCCGAACACCGCGTACTCCAACGCGGGCAGCCGGGGCAGGTCGAGGTGCTCGATCACCTCGGAGAGCACCGCGGCGTCGTACCCCTTGAGCCGGTCGTCGGTGTAGGTGAGCGCGCCCTGGACCAGCCGGACCCGGGCCGCCTGACGCTCCGACATCCGGTCCAGCCGCAGCTTGCGGGCGGCGGCGGTGAGGGCACGGGAGGACACGTCCACACCGAGCACGTCGGTGACCCGAACGTCCTTCAGCAGCGCCTCCACCAACTCGCCCTGCCCGCAACCGAGATCGAGTACCCGGACGGCGCCGACCTCGGCCAGCGCGGCCAGGATCGCCTCCCGGCGGAGGACCCCGAGGCTGACCGGCTTGGACGTCTGAGCCACCGTCAGGTCGGGTCGCTGCTCGGGTCCGCTGTTGGACTCCGGTGTGTCGTCGGGCTCGGTGGTGTCATTGGATTCGAGCGTGTCGTCGACGGCGTTGTCCAGCTCCTCGGCCTCCCGGTCGTCGGCCTCGGCCAGCCGGGCCAGCTCCAGCCGCTCCAGCGCCGCCCTGGTCAGCGACCAGCGGCGGGCCAGGTACCGACGGGTGATCAGTGCCAGCTCCGGGTGCGTCCCGAGCCAGCCCTCTCCCGCAGCCAGCAGCTTGTCCACCTCGTCGGGCGCGACCCAGTAGTGCTTGGCACCGTCCAGCACCGGCAGCAGCACGTAGAGCTGCTGCAGCGCGTCGGCCAGCCGGATCTCGGCGGACAGCTCCACCCGGGCGTAGCGGGAGTCGCCCCACTCCGGGAAGGTCTCGTCCAGCGGGATCGCGGTGGCCTCGACCTGCCAGCCCAGCGGCTCGAACAGCCGCCGCACCATGGCCGGGCCGCCCTCCTCCCCCGCGCCGTTGGCGGGCACGGCGGGCAGCGCGATCCGAAACGGGCGCGGCTGCTCGGCCAGGCCGGGACGCTGCTCGCAGACACCCTTCATCGCCGTACGGAACACCGTCCGCAACGCGACCGCGAGCAGCGAGGAGGCTGCGTAGGGGCGGTCGTTGACGTACTGCGCCAGGGCGAAGTCGGGTGAGCCCCCGCGACCCTTGCCCCGGCCCTTGCGGACCAGTGCGATCGGGTCGATGTCCAGCAGCATCGCCGCCGTGCACGACTCGGTGCCGGTCTCCGGGTAGAAGACGTGGGCCACACCGTGCGAGGTGGAGAAGCGCTGCACCTTGTCGGGGTGCTTGTGGAGCAGAAAGCCCAGGTCGGAAGCCGGGCGTTCGGCCGTGCCTGTGGTGGAGATCGAGATGAACACCTGTCCGAGTATTGCTGACCGCGGATGAGTGCGGCATCGGGTTTTCCCCGAGGTGAGGGGCCACGCGACCGCTGTTCGGAGGGGTGGTCCGATGTCCGCACGGTGAGCGTGTTCGTCAGCCCGGGCGGTGATTCGTTAACGTGCTCGATGTGACTGCTGAAACCTCCTCCCTCGCAAGTGGTGCCCTGGCCGTCGGCCTGGCGACCATCGCCGCCGACGGCACCATCCTCGACACCTGGTACCCCGCCCCGGAGCTGGCCGCTGCCCCCGGCCCGGCCGGCACCGTCCGGCTGACCGCCGAGGAGGCCGACGCCGCTCTTGGCGCCGGCGCCGCCGAGGCGCTGCGCGCCGACGCCCGCCGGAGCGTCGAGGTCGTCGCGGTGCGGACCACGATCGCCTCGCTGGACGAGAAGCCGATCGACGCGCACGACGCCTACCTGCGCCTGCACCTGCTGAGCCACCGTCTGGTCCAGCCGCACGGCCAGAACCTGGACGGCCTCTTCGGCCTGCTCGCCAACGTCGCCTGGACCTCCATCGGCCCGGTGCCGGTGGACCAGGTCGAGCGGGCCCGGCTCGCCGTCCGTGCGCAGGGCGGGCAGCTGGCCGTGTACGGGATCGACAAGTTCCCCCGGATGACCGACTACGTCGCGCCGAGCGGTGTCCGGATCGCGCACGCGGACCGCGTCCGGCTCGGGGCGCACCTGGCCGTCGGCACCACCGTGATGCACGAGGGCTTCGTCAACTTCAACGCGGGCACCCTGGGCACCTCGATGGTCGAGGGCCGAATCAGCGCGGGTGTCGTGGTCGGCAACAACAGCGACATCGGTGGCGGCGCCTCGATCATGGGCACCCTCTCGGGCGGCGGCAAGCAGGTCGTCTCGGTCGGCGAGCGCTGCCTGCTCGGCGCCAACGCCGGCATCGGCATCTCGCTGGGCAGCGACTGCGTGGTGGAGGCCGGTCTGTACGTGACGGCCGGCACCCGGGTCACCACCCCGGACGGCAAGATCGCCAAGGCGGTCGAACTGTCCGGCCAGGACAACCTGCTGTTCCGCCGCAACTCGCAGAGCGGCGCCGTCGAGGTCATCGCGCGGTCCGGCTCGTGGGGCGGTCTCAACGCGGAGCTGCACGCTCACAACTGATCTCCCGTCAGGGTCGGTCGGTCTGTGGACCGGCAGGACTGAGCCAGGGCGATGGAGGCGCGGGGCCGGGCAACCGGCGGCCGCGCCTCCGGCGTGTCCGGCAGGCCCGTGGGTGGCGGCCCGGTACGGGCCGGGCCGCGTAGCCCAGTGGCCGGGCGAGCCGCAAACCGGGATCACCCCTGAGGCTGACCGGGGGCGGGTGTTGGACCTCTACGAGTGGTCTGGGGTGACCGGGTGTCGGCAGAGGTCGTTGGACCGGCGGGGCCGCTTGCCCGAGCGGCGGCTCTGCCACCGACGCCCGTCGGTTCACACCGCACTACCGAGCTGGAGGGGTCCGCTCATGTCCGAGCCCTGGTCCGAGGCACCCGTTACACCGCAGCAGGACGCGCCCGCCCCGGCGGCCTCGCCCGGCACCCTGCTGGAGCAGATGCAGCGCATGCTCGCCGACCTGAACGCCAACCTCGCGGGACTGGACGCCGATCTGCAGTCCTCGGCCGGGCGGACCGGCGAGCAGCGGGACGCGGACGACCGCTCCGCCGGGTCCGCCGCCCGGGGCTGACCGCCTCGCGCCGTGACCGGCGGCCCCAGCGGGACGACCAAGGTCGGCACCCCCTGGCTCTCCGCCGGTCCGGCCCCGGCCACCGCTCCTCCGGGAGTCGCCACCCGCTCCACCTCTGCCGCAGCCTCCCTGTCTGCCGGCTGCACTGAATCGACCGGCTCCACCTCCGCCGCCTCCCGGCGGAGCGTCCGAAGCAGCTCGACCACCACGTCCTTGCATTCGGAGCCCGCGTCCACGCCGTCGATGCAGCGCCAGTACAGGCTCTCCCCGTCCGCCCCGCAGGCCAGCACCACCAGGGCCTCGGCCATGTCGTAGAGCAGCAGGCCGAGTTCGGTCAGCACCGGCTCCAGCTCGCCGAGCTCGTCCAGCCGGGCGGCCCGGCCGTTGCCGCCCCAGTCCGCCCGGTGCCACTCCGCCTCCGCCGTCTCCTGGGCGCTCTCGGCCGGCCCCGGCTCCTCCAGACAGCTGACCGCGTGCGCACCCGCATCGCAGAGCAGCTGCCCCAAGGCTGCCAGCTCCCCGCTCTCCCGCCCGGCGATCCCGGCCCCGACGGCCTCGGTGAGCAGGCCCGCCTGCCAGGCCTCCACCAGTGCGTCCGGCGCACTCCGGGCCTCCGCCAGGGCGTGCCGGGCCGTCTTGATCAATCGCAGCGCGTCCATGCCTCGCCGCTCCCCTCGCTCGCGTACGACCGTCCGACCGTCGTCGTCGACGGTGTGTCACGCGGCAAGAGTGCGGCGGGCCCGGGTAGTGCGGGCGAAACAGCCGGGAAGCTGTGGACAACCCACCCCCTGTGGACAACTTCCGTCACCCACACGAGGGACCGGACAGGGGGCCTGACAGGGGACCGGACTCAGATCGGGAAGCGGATCTCGTTGCGTTCGATCTTGGCCGCCAGCGCGGCCGCCGGGTCCACGCCGACCGCCGTACAGAACTGGAGCAGGTACGCCAGCACGTCGGCGACCTCGTCCCTGACCCGGTGCGCAGTGTCCGGGTCAGCCATCACCGTCGCCGCCTGCTCGGGAGTCAACCACTGGAAGATCTCCAGCAGTTCGCCCGCCTCCACGCTGAGCGCGGCCGCCAGGTTCTTCGGCGTGTGGAAGGGCTCCCAGCCCCGGGCGGCCGCGAAGTCGGTGAGCCGCTGCTGAAGGTCATCGAGGGTCTTGTCGGTCACGACTACAGGTCTACCCCATCGACGCCGGCCCGGGCGCCCTGCAGCGGCACCCGGGCCGACTCCGGCCGAAGCACGCTGTGGCCGCTGGCCGAATCGCGCCGGCACTCGATCAGCTCGACGCCCAGGCCCGGTTCCCGGGCCGGAGCCACGTCCTGCACCGCTCCCAGCAGGCGGATGTCCTCCTTCTCGCACACCTCCCGGGCCAGCCGGAGCAGCGCCGAGACCTGCTCCGCCCCGAGACCGGCCGCCAAGTCCTCGGCCAGCACGGTCAACTGACGGTGCGCCGCCGGGACCTCGACGGCCGGATCGACGTCCAGCACCCCGGCTCCGGTGAGCAGGACGGTGGCGAAGGCGAGCAGTCGCAGCATCCCGTCCGAGGCCTGGTCCGCGCCCGTCCGGCCGAGTACTCCCTCGTCGAAGACGGCGAGCAGCTGCTCCCGGGCCTCAGGGCCGCGCCGGGCCACGTCCAGGCCGAGCAACGGGTGCGGGGCCGCCTGCTGAACGGCCTTGAGCAGCCGGCCGTACCGGCGGGTGCACTGCTGCTTCACCCGGGCCAGCACGGGCGAGATGTTGGCCGCCGAGGCAAGCAGCCTGGCCTCCTGCTCGGGCTCGGCCCAGTCGCGCATGAGTGCGGGCACCGGGTGCAGCGGGAAGACCTCGCGCAGGGCGGTGAGCAGCTGCTCGGCGGCGGCCAGCACCTGACGCTCACCGTTGGAGGAGCCCGCCACCCGGAGCGGGATCTGAGCGGTGATCAGGCTGTCGTTGGGGAACGGCGCCCGGATGTCGCCCTGCCTGCTGTCGTTGTGCCAGGTGACGTTGACCCTGCCGTGGGCGACATCCTGCTCACCGGTCTCCACCAGGGTCTGCCCGGCGCAGGTCAGCCACTCCCGGGCGACCCGGACCGGGCCGTCGGTGCGGACCACCAGTTCGAGCCGGATCGGCCCGGCGGCCGAGCGGACGGTGCAGCCGAGGATGATCGCGTTCCGGCCGTGCGGGACGCAGCCGAGCATGCCGCCGCGGATCGGCAGCGCGAGCGGGCCCGAACTGCCGCCGAGGCCGTCCAGCGAAGGACCGATGGGCTCGCCGAGGGAGAGCCGGGAGAGGGTGGCCAGTGCGTCCAGCGCGTTCGACTTGCCGACCCCCGAGGGGCCGTACAGGACGGTCAGCGGGGAGAGCGGCAGGGTGGTCCGCCGGTAGGACTTGAAGGAGGTGAGGCGCAGCTCCTCCACGGTGGGGCGGAGGACGGGGCGGACGGCTGCGGGACGGACGACTTCGCTGGTCACTGGTGGGACGTTAGCCGCCGTCGAAGGTGCCGAAACGTGCCTGCGGCGGATCTTCATCCCAACGAGTCCCCGGCCCTTCCCCGCCCTGCCCGACCCGGGCTCGGGCTCGACTCGGGGGCTCGGTCGCTCAGCGGTAGGTGGTGAGGTGCACCGAGCCGGTCACCTCGACCGGGTCGGGCAGCTCGGCGAGCGCGGCGGCCAACCGGGCCGGGTCGGTGTGCCAGGCGTTCGGGCCCATCGCGACCACCTCGTTGGCCTCCGCGTGCGAGAGCCGCAGCCGGAACTCGACCTCGGTGCGGTCGGCGCGGGTCAGCCACGGGCTGAGCTTCTCGTCCGTACGGCGCTCCTTGTCCTCGTCGACCGAGAGCAGTCCCAACGCGTCCACCAGCTCTCGGAGGTGACGGGAGGTCGGCGAGACCAGCAGCATCCGGCCGCCGGCGCGGAGCACCCGACGGATCTCAGGGCCGTTGCGCGGCGCGAAGACGTTGAGCAGCAGATCGGCGGAGCCGTCCAGCAGCGGCAGCGGGCGCCAGGCGTCGCAGACCAGCGCGCCGATCCTGGGGTGCGCCCTGGCTGCGCGCCGGAGTGCGAACTTGGAGATGTCGAGCGCGGCGCCGGCCCCGCCCGTCCGGTCGAGTACGTGCGCCAGGTAGTAGCCGGTGCCCGCCCCCAGGTCGGCGACCAGGCCCGTCGACCCGTCGCCGCCCTGGCCGGCTGCCGCTGCCACCTCGGCCGCCTCGGCCAGTGCGTCGGCGATCGGGTGGTAGTGCCCGGCGGCCAGGAAGTCCCCCCGGGCGGCCACCATCTCGGCGGTGTCGCCGGTGCCGGTGTGGGCGTCACCGGCGAGCAGGCTGACGTAGCCCTGCTTCGCCTGGTCGAAGCTGTGGCCCGCCGCACAGCGCAGGGTCCGGCCGTCCAGGTTCAACGGCCGGGCGCAGTGCGGGCAGGCCAGATAGCGCTCGATGTCCTGCAACAACGTGGATGGTCCTCGCCGGTGTGGGGGTGGACCACCAGGCTACTCAATCAGCTTCGCCCTCTTCGCCGTCGTCCTCGCCGCTGACCTCCTCGTCCTCGGGGTCGTCGACTATCCAGCCGGCCAGCCGCTCGGCGACCCCACTGACGCTGAGCTTGCCCTCCCGGATGGCCCGGGCCAGGCTACGTACCTCACGGGCGGTGGTGGCGACGGTGCAGCCGCTTGCCACCAGGTAGGAGTAGGCGACGGCGGTGGCGAACAGCTCGTTGGTCCGCTCCAGGGCAGGAACGCGGATCAGTTGGTGCATCAGGGCCGCAGCACGGTCCTGCGGCTCGGGGTAGACGGCGATGTCGAAGATCTCGGCCTGGTGCCGGGCAACCGAGGCGAGCAGCGAACCGTAGTCGGTCACCTGCGGGTCGCCCGGGGTGTACTGCTCGGCTGTCATGAGCAGCCAGGACAGGTCTACCTCAAGTTTCAACGGCGCACGTCCTGCAGCTCGGCGCCGCGCTCGAACTCGGCGAGGAAGGCGGTCTCGTACTCCTTCATGAACTGCGCGGCGGTGTCGACGAACAGTCGCCCTGCCTCGCCCATGTCCTGCTGCACGAGCCGTTCGATGTACTGGTTCATGCTGATCCCCTGCTGCTCGGCCCGCTCCCGGGCGATCTCGGCGGTCGTGGCGTCCACCCTGACGTTCAGCTGCTTTTTGGCCATGCTTCACGCTAGCGCTGATGTGCTAGCACAACAAGGGCGCATTCCGGCCTCCGCACTCCCTTACCCGCGCACGACCGGATTGGCACCCAGGTGGCCCATCCAGTGCGGTAAAAAAATGCCATCCGGCGACCCGGACCTGCGCCTCGAGCTGCGGCCCGGGGCGAGCTCCCCCAGGCGTGGATCAATGCGGTTCACCCTCGATCCGGCCACCCAACGCCCGTGCTGTCGGGACGAGTTCGCGCGAGCACCGGGTGAGCAGGGCGAGCGCGAGCACAAGGTAGACGCAGCCCAGCACTAGGCGGGCGTTCTCACCGGGCAGCACGCACTGCACCACGAACAGCAGCCCCGCCTTCCACGGCAGGAAGCGCAGGTCCAGCGGCAGCGACCAACTGCCGCCGCCCGCCGCGCAGGGGAGCGGCAGGCAGGCGATCGGCACGGTCCACTAATTGACCTTGCTGGAGAGCAACGCGCCGAGGCCGTCATCGCCGCGCAGCCACCAGGCGAAACCCACCGCCGCGGCCACCGCGAACACCAGCACCGTCGTCATCCGGCGCCGCCTGGTGGGCAGTTGGGCCAGCCGGGCCGGCACCCCGATCAGCTCCTCCTCATCGGTCTCGCCGCACCGCCCGATCCGGAACAGGTAGTAGGCGTACCAGGCGATCAGCACCACCGCCAGCACCCCGAGCCCGAACACCGCCTTCCCCACCACCGGCTCCGGATGCACCCCTCCGACCGCACCACCATGGCGGGCGCGGCCCCCGAGACAGGCCGCCCCGAGACGCAGCGCAGTGGTCCGCACGGACGGCGAGACAGCTGACGGGGGCTCAGAGACCCCCCCCCGCAGGCTAGGGCGTTGGCCGAGCCCCAGCCTGCTCGGCAACTCCGGGCCGCTTCCTGCTGACCTGGATGGGCTACTGCTCCACGGCCGACTCGAGATGCCGGCCCACACCAGCGAGGTAGCAGCACCCGCGGAGACGACTGATGGGCGCCGAGGCAGAAGCCTCGACGCCCATCAGTGGCAGACCGTCAGACCGCCTGCTCGGCGATCGGCTCCAGGATGGCCACGCACTCGAAGTGGTGGGTCATCGGGAAGAGGTCGAACGCGCGCAGCGAGACCGGCCGGTAGCCGCCCTCGCGGAAGAGGGCGAGGTCGCGGGCGAGGGCGGCGGGGTCGCAGGCGACGTAGGCGATCCGGCGGGCGGAGAGGCCGGCCAGGTGGGCGACGGTCTCGCGGCCGGCGCCCGCGCGGGGCGGGTCGAGGACGATCAGGTCGGTGGAGGTGATGCCGGTGCGGGGCAGCAGGGTCTCCACCCGGTCGTGCTCGATCCGGACGTTGTCGAGGGTGGCCAGGTTGTGGCGGGCGTCGACGACGGCCTGCTTGCTGGACTCGATGCCGAGGACGGCGCCGTCCTCGCCGACCCGGTCGGCCAGGGCGCCGGCGAACAGGCCCACGCCGCAGTAGAGGTCGAGGGCGCTCTCGCCCCACTGCGGGTCGAGGCCGTCCAGGACGGCGCCGACCAGGGTGTCGGGGGCCTCCGGGTGGATCTGCCAGAAGCCGCCGTTGGAGACCCGCCAGGTGCGGCCGGCCGCCCGCTCACGGACGAAGGAACGGCCGTGCACCTTGTGGATCAGGTCCTGCTCGTCGACCCGGGAGATCGAGACCGGCTTGTCGAGCTCGACCAGCGGGAGCTGGGAACCGGGCGTCGGGGTGAGGATCACCTGGCGGTCGGAGGAGCCGGCCGCGGCGATCACGTCGATCGAGCTGATGCCGGGCCAGCTGCGGGCCTCGACGCCGAGCTCGGTGATGCCCTCGGCGGCGATCAGGCAGCGGTCGACGGGCTCCAGCTCGTGCGAGCGGTGGCGGCGCAGGCCGACCTTGCCGGTCGCCGGGTCCACCGCGTACTGGATCCGGGTGCGCCAGGCCGGGACCTCGCCCGCCGGGAGCTTGCCGCCGACCGGCTCGACGGTACCGTCCCAGCCGGCCTCGGCGGGGGTCAGGCCGCCCAGCTTGGCGAGCTGCTCGGTGAGCACCGCGACCTTGAGCTTGCGCTGGCCGCCCGAGGTGACGTGCTGCCAGTCGCAGCCGCCGCACTTGCCGGGGCCTGAGAACGGGCAGGGGGCCGGGATCCGGTCCTTGGCGGGCTCCAGGATCTCCACCGCGTCGGCACGCAGGAAACGGGACTTGGTGGTGCCCTCGGTGACCTGGGCGATCACCTTCTCGCCGGGCAGCGCGTGCCGGACGAAGAGCACCCGGCCCTCGTGCCGGGCCACGCAGTGGCCGCCGCCGTGCGCGACCGCGCCGACCTCGACCTCGTAGCGCTCGCCGACCAGCGGGTCACCGGCGGGCACCCTGGGGGTGGACGCCTTGGTGGACCGCTCGGTCTTCATCGGACGGGCTGCGCGGGCAGCGGGCGCGCCGGTGCCTGCGGCCTTCGGGGGGCGTACGGTCTGCTTCTTCGCGCTGTTGCCGGCCGCTCGCTTGGACTCGGGCCGCACCTCGGGCTCACCCGGCGCCAGCGGCGCGGTCTGCGCCGTGAAGCCGTCGCGGTCGGTCGCCTCCGGGCGGGCCGGGCGGGCGCCCCAGCGGGGCCGGGCGACCTGACCCGGCTTGCTGCCGGACTTGCCCTTGCCCTTGCCGGTACGGCCGGAGCCGGAGCCGGAGGAGCGGGGCGGGTTGTTGGGGGTCACGAGTCGGCGTCCTTGCTGGGGTTGCTGGCGGTACTGGCGGATGCGGAAGTCCTCGACTCTACGCGCTGCGGCCGGGGCTCACCGCGCCGGACGGCGCCGGGAGCGGACCAGGCCTTCTGCGGCTTGCGCCGTTCGGAGGACTCCAACTGCCAGGGTACGGACGTCACCATCACTCCGGGCTTGAACAGCAGCCGTCCCTTGAGCCGCAGCGCACTCTGGTTGTGCAGCAGGTGCTCGTACCAGTGCCCGACCACGTACTCGGGGATGTAGACCGCGACCACGTCGCGCGGGCTGCTGCGGCGCAGGTTCTTCACGTACTCCAGCACCGGCCCGGTGACCTCGCGGAACGGCGAGTCGAGCACCTTGAGCGGCACCTCGATGCCGCGCTCGTCCCAGTCCCGGCGGAGCGCCTCGGTGTCCGAGGGGTCCACGTTGACGGTGACCGCCTCCAGGGTGTGCGCCCGGGTCAGCCGGGCGTACGCCAGCGCGCGCAGGGCGGGCTTGTGCAGCTTGGAGACCAGCACGATGGCGTGCACCCGGGTGGGCAGCACCACGTCGTCCGGCTCCTCGGCGGCGACCAGCTCGCGGGAGACCCGGTCGTAGTGCCTGCGGATCGCCTTCATCATCACGAACAGCACCACCATCGCGGCGATCGCGATCCAGGCATGGCCGATCTTGGTGGCCAGCACCACGATCAGCACCGCCATGGTCATCACCAGGCCGAAGGCGTTGATCGCCCGGCTGCGCTGCATGTGGGCGCGCTTCTTCGGGTCCTGCTCGGTGCGCAGCAGCCTGGTCCAGTGCCGGATCATGCCGGACTGGCTCATGTTGAAGGAGACGAAGACGCCGACGATGTACAGCTGGATCAGCCGGGTGGGGTCGGCGTTGAACGCCACGATGAACAGGATCGCCGCGCCCGCCAGCAGGATGATGCCGTTGGAGAAGGCGAGCCGGTCGCCGCGGGTGTGCAGCTGCCGGGGCAGGTAACGGTCCTGGGCCAGGATCGAGCCGAGCACCGGGAAGCCGTTGAAGGCGGTGTTGGCGGCCAGCACCAGGATCAGCCCGGTGACGGCGGCGATGAAGTAGAAGCCCGGGGTGAAGTTGGAGAACACCGCCTCGCTGATCTGCGACAGCGCGGTCTTCTGGTGGTAGTCCGCCGGAGCACCGACCAGCTGGTGCGACTCCTCTGCCATCTGAGTACCGGTCAGCCGGGCCAGGTAGATGATGCCCATGAACATCACGACCGCGAAGACCGCCATCATCAGCAGCGTGTTCGCGGCGTTCTTGCTCTTCGGCTTGCGGAAGGCGGGCACCCCGTTGCTGATCGCCTCGACACCGGTCAGCGCGGCACAGCCCGAGGAGAACGCCTTGAGCAGCAGGAAGACCAGCGCGAACCCGGCCAGATTGTCGTTGCCGGGCAGCGCCTCCAGCTGGAAGCCGGAACTCTCGGCGGCCATCTCGGACCCGAAGACCAGGTCCCGGACCATGCCCCAGACGATCATGCCCACGATGCCGAACATGAAGGCGTAGGTCGGGATCGCGAAGGCGCTGCCGGACTCCCGGACGCCGCGCAGGTTGATCCCCATCAGCACGATCACCAGGGTGATCGAGATTCCCATCTCGTGCCCGCGCAACGACGGCACCGCGGACACCACGTTGGCCACGCCCGAGGTGGTCGACACCGCCACGGTGAGCACGTAGTCGACCATCAGGGCGCTGGCCACCACCAGGCCGGAGTTCGGCCCGTGGTTGACGGTGGCGACCTCGTAGTCGCCGCCACCGCTCGGGTAGGCGTGCACGTTCTGCCGGTACGAGGCCACCACCGCGAGCATCACGACGGCGACCACGATGCCGATCTGCCAGGAGAAGTGGATCGCCGAGACACCCGCCACCGAGAGGGTGAGCAGGATCTCCTCGGGCGCGTACGCCACGGAGGAGAGGGCGTCGGAGGCGAACACCGGCAGAGCGATCCGCTTGGGAAGCAGAGTCTCCCCGAGCTTGTCGCTGCGCAGCGCGCGGCCGATCAGAATGCGTTTCGGTAGGTCAGCAGGCATAGGCACGTTAAGGAATCGTAGGGGGTCGCCTCCGCATCGACGCCCCCCGGTGGCCCCTTTGTCGGGACTGTGTTCGGTAGAGGGGCTAGCGTGTCGGATGATGAGTGCGCGGGAACCATCAGGAACATCCCGCGCCACACGGTGCCGAGGACTCGGCGAACTGTCCCCCCGGAGTCGGGGGCGGAAGGATGACGATCGGTGTCTGCGCAGGTCATGATCCCAACGGACCGGGTGAGGTAGTCCCGTGCACATCGTCATCATGGGCTGCGGCCGGGTGGGTTCCGCCCTCGCGCGCGCGCTCGAGAAACAGGGTCACTCGGTCGCCGTGGTCGATCAGGACCCGACCGCCTTCCGCAGGCTCGGCTCGCACTTCAACGGCCGGCGGGTGACCGGGGTCGGCTTCGACCAGGACACCCTGCGCGAGGCCGGGATCGAGGAGGCCGGGGCGTTCGCCGCGGTCTCCAGCGGTGACAACTCCAACATCATCGCCGCCCGGGTCGCCCGGGAGAACTTCGGTGTGGAGAACGTCGCGGCCCGGATCTACGACCCCCGCCGGGCCGAGGTGTACCAGCGCCTGGGCATCCCGACCGTGGCCACCGTCCGGTGGACCGCCGACCAGATGCTGCGCCGGCTGCTGCCCAGCGGCGGCGAGCCGCTCTGGCAGGACCCGAGCGGCGGCGTGCAGCTGGCCGAGGTGGCGTACGCACCGTCCTGGGTCGGCCACAAGCTGACCGCGCTGGAGGAGGCGTCCGGAGCCCGGGTCGCGTTCCTCACCCGGCTGGGCGAGGGCGTCCTGCCGACCCCTCAACTCGTCGTCCAGGAGGGCGACCTGGTGCACGTGATGCTGCGCCGGGCCGACCTGGTCACCGTCGAGGCCGCGTTCGCGCAGGGCCCGCAGGAGGATGAGCACTGATGAGAGTCGCCATTGCCGGAGCCGGCGCGGTCGGCCGCTCGATCGCGGGCGAGCTGCTGGAGAACGGCCACGACGTCCTGCTGATCGACAAGAACCCGAACTCCATCTCGGTGGAGCGGGTGCCGATGGCCGAGTGGCTGCTGGCCGACGCCTGCGAGATCACCTCGCTGGACGAGGCCGCGCTGCAGCGCTGCCACGTGGTGATCGCCGCCACCGGTGACGACAAGGTCAACATGGTCGTCTCGCTGCTGGCCAAGACCGAGTACGGGGTGCCCCGGGTGGTCGCCCGGGTGAACAACCCGAAGAACGAGTGGCTGTTCAACGAGTCCTGGGGCGTGGACGTCGCGGTCTCCACCCCGCGCCTGATGTCGGCGCTGGTCGAGGAGGCCGTGAGCGTCGGCGACCTGGTCCGGCTGATGCGGTTCAGCCAGGGCAACGCCAACCTGGTCGAGCTGACCCTGGCGGCCGACACCGAGCTGGTCGGCACCCGGGTCGGCGATGTCGCCTGGCCGACCGACACCGCGCTGGTGACCATCATCCGCGAGGGCCGGGTGCTGGTGCCGGGCAAGGACGACACCCTGGAGGGCGGCGACGAGCTGCTCTTCGTGGCGGCCCAGGAGCGCGAGGAGGAGCTCGAGCAGCTCCTGTCGGCGGGCTCCGGCGCCCAGTAGCGGCAACCGGAACGGACGAAGGGCCCCACTCCGGTGGGGCCCTTCGGCGTTACTTCGGTTCTTCGCTGTGCTCTTCGGTGTGCTCTTCGATCTCCGCCTTGATGGGCGGCGGCGCCTTGAGCAGGATCTGCCAGGTCAGGTACATCGCCAGCAGCAGCGGCGGAATGCCCAGCGCGACCTTGAGCCAGCCGAGCAGGTTGACGTTCCCGGTGAAGTAGAGCGGGAAGAGGATCACCGGCTTGATGCCCATCACCACCACCCAGGCCCAGGTCGCTTTGGTGTACGCGGCCAGCCGCCCCGGGTTCTGGGTCCGCCAGGTGAACATCTCACCGGTGATCGGGCCGAGCATCACGCCGATCAGCGGCCAGCGGACCAGGGCGGAGACCGCCAGGCCCAGGCAGTAGCCGACGTTCCAGAGCAGGCCGGGCAGGTAGAAGTTCTCCGCCTTGCCGGTCTTCATCGAGATCCAGGCACCGAGCGCGACCCCGAACACGCCGCTGAAGGCGTGCTGGACGGTCTCCCGGCGGAACAGCCGGACCACCACGAACAGCAGGCTCAGCCCGAGCGCGGCCCAGGCGGCCGGGGCCACCTCGTGGGTGATGTTGAAGGTGATGATGAAGACCAGACCGGGCAGGGTCATGTCGATCATGCCCCGGACACCGCCGAAGGCCTTCAGCACCGTCTCGGCCGCCTCCTTGGAGGCAGCCTCGCGACCGGCCTGCTCCTCCTCCGCCGTCAGGGCGGCGGGGACGGGCTTGGCCAGGTCGAGCTGGGCGGCGGGATCGCCGCCGGGCAGGTTGGTCACACTCACTCGCTCCCGTGTCCGGCCGGACGCAGTTCGTAGCGGGGGTTGAACAGCACGCGGCGCCCGCGTGCGTGACTGATCCGGCCGGTGGCGATGAGCCGACGGCCCGGCTCTATACCGATGATCGAACGGCGGCCGAGCCAGACCACGTCCAGCGCGTCACTGCCGTCGAAGAGCTCGGCCTCCAGGGCGGGGACCCCGGCCCGGGGGCGGAGGGTAACGGTGCGCAGGGTCCCGGCCACGGTGACCACCTCACGGTCCCCGCAGCTGGCGATCGGAGTGCAGCCCGACTCCGCCGTGTCCTGCCGCAGCTCTTCCGCGTCCAGCTCCTCGGAGGAGGAGGTGAGGCGGCTGATCATGCGGCGGAACCGGCCCTGCGGCTGCTCGCTGCTGTTGTCACCACTCATGTCGGAAGGGTACCGGTTTCAGCTGTTCGAACGGCAGGGCCGGGGGTCCCGGTCAGGGTTCGAAGCGGTAGCCCATGCCGGGTTCGGTGATGAAGTGCCGCGGCCGGCTCGGGTCCGCCTCCAGCTTCCGGCGCAGCTGGGCCAGGTAGACCCGCAGGTAGTTGGTCTCGGTGCGGTAGGCCGGGCCCCAGACCTCCTGGAGCAGCTGGGTCTGGCTGACCAGCCGGCCGGCGTTGCGGACCAGCACCTCCAGCAGGTGCCACTCGGTCGGGGTGAGGCGGACGTCGGCGCCGTCCCGGTTGACCTTCTTCGCGGCCAGGTCGACCGTGAAGCCCTCGGTGACCACGGTCGACTCGTCCTCGCCGGCCACCGGCTCGGCCCGCCGGATCGCGGCCCGCATCCGGGCCAGCAGCTCGTCCATGCCGAACGGCTTGGTGACGTAGTCGTCCGCCCCGGCGTCCAGCGCCTCGACCTTCTCGTCCGAACTGTGCCGGGCGGACAGCACGATGATCGGCACCCTGGTCCAGCCACGCAGGCCGCGGATCACCTCGACGCCGTCCAGATCCGGCAGGCCGAGGTCGAGCAGCACCACGTCGGGGTGCCGGGCGGCGGCCAGTTCCAGGGCTGACGCACCGTCATGGGCGGCGTCCACCTCGTACTTCCGGGCCTTGAGGTTGATCACCAGGGCGCGGACGATCTGCGGTTCGTCGTCCACGACGAGGACCCGGGTCATACGGGCTCCGCCTTTCGGTTCGGTGAGGGATCGGTCTCAGGGTTCGAAGAGGGGTCGGGCTCGGGTACGGCGGCGGGCAGCACGACCACCATGGTCAGCCCGCCGCCGGGGGTGTCCTCGGCGGCCAGCGTGCCGCCCATCACCTCGACGAAGCCCCGGGCCACGGCCAGGCCGAGCCCGACACCGGCGCCGCGCGGGGCGTCGCCGTAGCGCTGGAACGGCGCGAAGATCCGCTCCTTGGCGTCCTCGGGCACACCGGGGCCGCGGTCCACTATCCGCACCTCGACCTGCCGGGCGGCGCCCGGACGGTCGATCGCGGCGGCCCGCACCAGCACGTCGGAGCTGTACTTGACAGCGTTCTCCACCAGGTTGGCCAGCGCCCGCTCCAGCAGCCCGCCGTCGGCCCGGACCATGGCCAGCGTCTCGGGCACGTCGAGGCGGACCGATCCCGGCGGCACCCCGCCGAGCGCGTACGGGACCACCTCGTCCAGGTCGGTGTCGCGGATCAGCGGGGCCACCGTGCCGGTCTGCAGGCGGCTCATGTCCAGCAGGTTGTTGATCAGGTGGTCGAGCCGGTCGGCGCCGGTCTCGATGCCCGCCAGCAGTTCGGCCTCGTCCTCCGGGCTCCACTCGACGTCGTCCGCGCGCAGCGAGCTGACCGCCGCCTTGATCCCGGCCAGCGGGGTGCGCAGGTCGTGCGAGACCGCGGCCAGCAGGGCGGTCCTGATCCGGTTGCCCTCGGCCTCCCGGCGGGCCGCGGCGGCCTCCCCGGCCAGCCGGCGGCGCTCCAGCAGGGCCGCGCCCTGGGC
>NZ_JBFUMY010000013.1:0-78634 GCF_054049135.1 Kitasatospora sp. P5_F3
TGCGGTCATACAGTTTCATAGTGTTTCGGTGGTCATAGCGTGAGGGAAACGCCCGGTTACATTCCGAACCCGGAAGCTAAGCCTCATAGCGCCGATGGTACTGCAGGGGGGACCCTGTGGGAGAGTAGGACGCCGCCGAACAATCATTCAGAGAAGCCCCTCATCCTCAGCGGATGGGGGGCTTTTCTGTTGTAGGGTCAGTGCCGCAACGTATTACGTACCGTACAGGGAGGCCCCCGAGTGGAGGTCCAGGAGACGCGCGTCCAGACCGACCGCGTCCTCACCATCCCCAACCTGCTGAGCATGGGCCGGCTGGTGGGCGTTCCGATCTTCCTGTGGCTGATTCTCTGGCCGGTGTTCGACGGGCCCAACAACGACGGTTGGGCGATCGCGATCCTGATGCTGAGTGGGATCAGCGACTATCTGGACGGCAAGCTGGCCCGGCGGTGGGGGCAGATCAGCCGGCTCGGTCAGATCCTGGACCCGGCGGCGGACCGGCTGTTCGTGCTGTCGACGCTGGTCGGGCTGACCTGGCGGGGGATCCTTCCGTGGTGGGTCACCGCGCTTCTGCTGGCGCGGGAGGTTTTTATCGGTGCGTTGTTGCCGATTCTGAGCAAGCACCGGTACGGGCCCTTGCAGGTGAGTTTTCTCGGCAAGGCGGCGACCTTCAATCTGATGTACGGTTTTCCGCTTCTGCTGCTGGGTGACGGCTCGGGCTGGCTGGCCGACGTGGCCGGTGTGGTGAGTTGGGCGTTCATCTGGTGGGGGACGGTGCTCTACTGGTGGGCGGGCATCCTGTACGCGGTGCAGGCCAGACAGCTGGTGAAGGCGGACGCCGCCGCGGCCGCGAGCTGAGCCGCCGGTACCCGTAGGGCACCCTTTGCACGCCCTTACGGTGCACGACACACCCCCTGATGGGGCGTGGGACGAGACGAGTCCCACGCCCCATCGGTGCGTCGGGAGGGGGTTACCGGGTAGAGATGCCTTCGGAACGGTTTGATGGAACCCCGTGAAGGGGCATTCCAGAGCCGCGAAGGAGGACGCACCCGATATGAAAGCCGTTGTGATGGCAGGGGGCGAGGGAACTCGCCTTCGCCCGATGACCTCGAGCATGCCCAAACCACTGCTACCGGTGGCGAACCGCCCGATCATGGAGCATGTGCTGAGGCTGCTCAAGCGTCACGGCCTCACCGACACCGTGGTCACCGTCCAGTTCCTCGCCTCGTTGGTGAAGAACTACTTCGGTGACGGCGAAGAGTTGGGCATGCACCTAACCTATGCGAACGAAGAGACCCCGCTCGGTACTGCGGGAAGCGTGAAGAACGCGGAGGACGCGCTCCGGGACGACTCCTTTCTGGTGATCTCCGGGGATGCGCTGACCGACTTCGACCTCACCGACCTGATCGCGTTCCACCGGCGCAAGGGCGCGCTGGTGACGGTCTGTCTGACCAGGGTGCCCAACCCGTTGGAGTTCGGGATCACCATCACCGACGACGAGGGCAGGGTGGAGCGGTTCCTGGAGAAGCCGACCTGGGGTCAGGTCTTCTCGGACACCGTGAACACCGGTATCTACGTGATGGAGCCGGAGGTCTTCGACTACGTCGCGGCGGGCGAGTCGGTGGACTGGTCCAGCGACGTGTTCCCGCAGTTGCTCAAGGAGGGCAAGCCGGTCTTCGGGTACGTCGCCGAGGGCTACTGGGAGGACGTGGGCACCCACGAGAGCTACGGCAAGGCGCAGGCCGACGTCCTGGAGGGCAAGGTCGACGTCGAGCTGGACGGCTTCGAGATCTCCCCGGGGGTCTGGATCGCCGAGGGTGCCGAGGTGGACCCGGAGGCGATCCTGCGCGGGCCGCTGTACATCGGCGACTACGCCAAGGTCGAGGCCGGGGTGGAGCTGCGCGAGCACACCGTGCTGGGCAGCAACGTGGTCGTCAAGCGCGGGGCGTTCCTGCACAAGGCGGTGATCCACGACAACGTCTACATCGGGCCGCAGAGCAATCTGCGTGGCTGTGTGGTCGGCAAGAACACCGACGTGATGCGGGCCGCCCGGATCGAGGACGGGGCGGTGATCGGTGACGAGTGCCTGATCGGCGAGGAGTCGATCATCTCGGGCAACGTCCGGGTCTATCCGTTCAAGACCATCGAGGCCGGGGCCTTCGTCAACACCTCGGTGATCTGGGAGTCGCGGGGCCAGGAGCACCTGTTCGGGGTGCGCGGTGTCTCCGGCATCCTGAACGTCGAGATCACCCCGGAGCTCGCGGTCCGGCTGGCCGGCGCGTACGCCACCACGCTCAAGAAGGGCGCCACCGTCACCATCGCGCGTGACCACTCGCGTGGTGCGCGGGCGCTCAAGCGGGCGATGATCTCGGCGTTGCAGACCAGTGCGATCGACGTTCGTGACCTGGAGAACGTGCCGCTGCCGGTGGCGCGTCAGCACACCGCCAGGGGCAGTGCGGGTGGGATCTTCCTGCGGACCTCGCCCGGGGTGCCGGACTCGCTGGACATCCTGTTCTTCGACGAGCGCGGTGCCGACCTCTCGCAGGCCGGGCAGCGCAAGCTGGACCGGGTCTATGCCCGGCAGGAGTACCGGCGTGCGTTCCCCGGTGAGATCGGTGACCTGTCGCACCCGGGCAGCGTGTTCGACTCGTACGCGGGCAATCTGCTGCGGGCGGTGGACACCAGCGGGGTCCGGGAGGCCGGGCTGAAGGTGGTGGTGGACGCCGCGCACGGCAGTGCCGGGCTGGTGCTGCCGAGCATCCTGGGCCGGCTCGGGGTCGAGGCACTGACCGTCAGCGGCGGTCTTGACGAGGCGCGGCCGACCGAGGACGCGGAGTCCCGGCGGGCCGGGCTGGCCCGGCTGGGCGAGCTGGTGGCCTCCTCGCGGGCGGCGTTCGGGGTGCGCTTCGACCCGGTCGGGGAGCGGGTCTCCTTCGTGGACGAGCTGGGCCGGGTGATCGGGGACGACCGGGCGCTGCTGGTGCTGCTCGACCTGGTCGCGGCGGAGCGGCGGAGCGGGCAGGTGGCGCTGCCGGTGACCACCACCCGGATCGCCGAGCAGGTCGCGGCGTACCACGGCACCCAGGTGACCTGGACCAGCACCTCGCCGGACGACCTGGCGAAGGCGGCCTCGGCCGAGGGCACGGTGTTCGGCGGCGACGGGCGCGGCGGCTTCATCGTGCCGGAGTTCAGCGGAGTGCTGGACGGCGCGGCGGCCTTCGTCCGGCTGGTCGGCCTGGTGGCCAGGACGCAGCTGACGCTCAGCCAGATCGACGCCCGGATCCCGCAGGCGCACATCCAGCGCCGGGACATCGCGACGCCGTGGGCGGCCAAGGGCATGGTGATGCGTTCGGTGGTCGAGGCGGCGGGCAGCCGACGTCTTGACACCACCGACGGCGTCCGGGTGGTCGAGCCGGACGGGCGGTGGACGCTGGTCCTGCCGGACCCGGCCGAGGCGGTCACCCACCTGTGGGCCGAGGGTCCGGACGACGAGGCGACGCAGCAGCTGCTGGACGAGTGGGCGGCCGTGGTGGACGGCGCCGGCCGGTAGCGAAACAGTCGGGGCGGGTGGCCATGGCCGCCCGCGTGTACGGCGGGGGGTGTGCACGGCCGTCCCGCGCGACATGGGACGATGGTCGGCATGCCAGCATCGCCGACGCCGAGTGACCGGGACGGACGCTACTCGCGCCCGGACGCCTCGATGTCCCTGCTGACCAGCGTGATGGACCACGGACTGGACGAGGGCTACGCCGAGGCGGCCAAGGCCCGCGCGGACCAGGGCCCCCGCCGGATGCCGACCGCGCTCAAGGGCAAGGCGGTGCTCGCGCTCGGACTGGCGCTCGCCACCACCGTGGTGACGGTCGGCGCGGTCACCTCGCGCCAGGCGGCGCCGACCCTGGCCAAGGAGCGGGACGCCCTGGTGCAGCGGGTCAAGGACGCGAACGGCAACACCGACCAGCTCCAGCAGCAGATCCAGGATCTGCGCGGCAAGGTCGACCGGGCGCAGAGCCAGGCCCTGCAGGCCGACGGCAACGGCGCGCTCGCGCAGCTCGCAGGCCAGGCGGGCACCGCCGCGGTCAGCGGCCCCGGCGTGAAGCTGGTGCTGGAGGACGCCTCCGGTACGGGCGCGGGCGGCTCGGTCTCCAACCCCCGCGAGGCGGACGGCTTCCAGAACACCGGCCGGCTGAGGGACCGTGACATCCAGCTGGTCGTCAACGGTCTGTGGCGGTCCGGGGCCGAGGCGATCTCGGTGAACGGGCAGCGGCTGACCGCGCTCTCGGCGATCCGGGCGGCCGGCGACGCGGTGCTGGTGGACAACCGGCCGCTGGTGCCGCCGTACACCGTGCTGGCGATCGGCAACGGCGCGAAGTTCGCCCAGACCTTCCAGGACGGCGAGGCAGGGCGCTACCTCAAGCTGGTCCAGGACGGGTACGGCATCAAGTCCACCCTGTCCGTCCAGAAGAAGCTGACCGTGCCGGGCGCGCTCGGCATCACGCTGCGGTACGCGCAGCCCGACACCTCAGGAGCAGCTACACCGTGATTGCCGTTCTGGGTCTCGTGATCGGCGTGGTCGTCGGTCTGATCGTCCAGCCCGAGGTGCCCGACGCCGTGGTGCCGTACCTGCCGATCGCGGTGGTGGCGGCGCTCGACGCGGTCTTCGGCGGGGTCAGGGCGATGCTCGACGGCATCTTCGACGACAAGGTGTTCGTGGTCTCGTTCCTCTCCAACGTGGTGGTCGCGGCCCTGATCGTCTACCTGGGCGACCAGCTGGGCGTCGGCTCGCAGCTGTCCACCGGCGTGGTGGTGGTGCTCGGCATCCGGATCTTCTCCAACGCGGCGGCCATTCGCCGGCATGTGTTCCGGGCCTGAGGAGGACCTATGGCAGCGGAAGAACAGCCTGAGGAGCAGCAGCCCGAGGAGCAGCAGCCCGAGCCGGCGGAACCCGAGGCGGAGCCGAAGGTGGAACCCACGGCGGAGCCGGAGCGCAACCCGCGCCGTCGGCTGACCGTCGCGCTCTGGCCGCCCCGGCTGTCCCGGGGGCAGGTCGTGGTGGCGACCCTGCTGATGGTGCTCGGCTTTGCGCTGGCGGTGCAGGTGCGGTCGACCAACGACCACAACCAGCTGCGCGGCGCGCGGCAGGAGGACCTGGTTCGGATTCTCGACGAACTGGACAGCCGTCAGCAGCGTCTCCTCCAGGAGAAGACGCAACTGGAACAGTCCCTGGCGCAGTTGGAGAACAGCTCCAACCAGGCCAAGGAGGCCCAGGAGCAGACCAGGAAGAAGGCGACGGAACTCGGGGTGCTGGCCGGTACGGTCCGGGCCACCGGCCCGGGGATCGTGCTGACGATCGATGATCCCCAACGGCAGGTGAAGGCGGATATGCTGCTGGACACCCTGCAGGAACTCCGAGCCGCGGGGGCGGAGGCGATTCAGATCAACGATGTGCGAGTGGTGGCAGGCACCTACTTCACCGACACGGACGGGGGCGTGCAGGTCGACGGCAAGAACGTGTCGGCGCCGTTCCGGTTCACCGTGGTGGGGAATCCGCAGGACCTGACACCCGCGCTGAACATCCCGGGCGGCGTGGTGCGCAGCCTGGAGAAACAGCAGGCACGCGCCACCATCACCCAGGAGCAGAAGGTCGTCGTCGACGCCCTGGCCGCTCCGACGGTGCCTCAGTACGCCAAGCCGGCGGCGAAGTGACGGCTCGACTTCCGTACGGTCCGTCAGTTCTCGACCGCCCCCGGTGCGGGAGGTCGCCCCGGCATCGGAGACACTGGGACGTACCGCTCGTCCGATCACGGCCGTCAGTCCGGCCGACCGCCTGTCCGAGCCTCACACCCTGCCCCGCGGGCGGGTCTGTCACACGCAAGGGGATTCGCCCGTGAGTCTGTTCTCGAAGCTGTTCGGCCGTTCGAAGAGCCGCGTCGCGGTCGAGGAGCCGASCGCGCGGCCCCCCCCCGCGGCCGTGGGCAGGCGCCGGTGAATTCGGCGGGTTACGGCGCGTCGGTCGATGCTTCCGGTGCTCCGCGCATAGGTTTCCAGTCGGGACCCTCAACCTCTGGTGGAGGGTTCGCCCAGGAGAACCCCTATGCCGATCACACCCTGCCGGGTGTGCCGCACCAGGAGGCAGCGCAGATGGCCGGTGGTCCGACTCCGTGCCTCCGGTGCGGGAACCTGAACCCGGCCACGGCACGCTTCTGTTCCAACTGCGGCACGGCGCTGCGCGGCGGGCAGCTGCCCGAGGGCGCGGCCGAGACCACCTCGACCATCTCGATCTCCGGCCTGGAGTCGTACGACCCCAACACCACCACCGGCACGGGCACCACCCCGGCGCTGTCGGCCGAGGTGCTGTCGGCGATCGACGCGCTGCCGCCGGGCTCGGCCCTGCTGATCGTGCAGCGCGGCCCGAACTCGGGCAGCCGCTTCCTGCTGGACGCGGACGTGACCACGGCCGGGCGTCACCCCGAGGGTGACATCTTCCTGGACGACGTCACGGTCTCCCGCCGGCACGTGGAGTTCCGGCGTCAGCCGGGCGGCTTCTCGGTGGCCGATGTGGGCAGCCTGAACGGCACCTACGTCAACCGCGAGCGGATCGACGAGGTGCAGCTCAACAACGGCGACGAGGTGCAGATCGGCAAGTACCGGCTGGTCTTCTTCGCCAGCCACCAGCGGGGGTACTGAACCCAACGTCGGCAGGAGCCCGAGTGACCGCGCACACCCCCAGCACCGTCGAGCTCTCGCCCGTCCCCGGTTCGCGCCGGGCGGGCGAGGCGCGGCGGCGTGGTGACGAACTGCTCAGCATCGGTGCGGTGCTGACGTTCCTCAGGGACGACTTCCCCGAGGTCACCATCTCGAAGATCCGCTTCCTGGAGGCGGAGGGCCTGGTGGAGCCGCAGCGGACCCCCTCGGGCTACCGCAAGTTCAGCTCCGCCGACCTGGACCGGCTGGCGTACGTGCTGCGGATGCAGCGGGACCACTACCTGCCGTTGCGGGTGATCCGCGAGCACCTGGACGCGATCGAGCGCGGTGAGGCGCCCCCGGCGCTGCCCGCGCCCGACAACCGGCCCGGGCCGGTGGAGGAGGCGGACCGCGAGCTGGTGGCCGCCCCTGGCGGCGGGGTGCGGCTGGGGCGTTCCGAGCTGCTGGCGGCCGCCGAGGCCGGCGAGCCCGAGCTGGTCGAGTGGGAGTCGTACGGGCTGATCTCGGCCGGTCCGGACGGTGGGTACGACGGCGAGGCGCTGCAGGTCGCCCGGCTGGTGGCGGAGCTGGGCCGGTTCGGCCTGGAGCCGCGGCACCTGCGGGCGATGAAGGCGGGCGCCGAGCGCGAGGTGGCCCTGATCGACCAGGTGGTGGCTCCGCTGCGGCGGCACCGCAACCCGCAGACCCGGGCCCACGCCGAGGCCACCGCGCGCGAGCTGGCGACTCTTTCGGTGCGGTTGCACGCGGCCATGGTGCAGGCCGGACTGCGTTCGCGGCCCTAGGGTTGACCCTGGCGCTGACCGGCTGCGCTTTCATATCCGGGGCAGGGGTCATAGGGTTGCGATGTGAACGAGCTCGACGTCGTGGGTGTCAGGGTGGAGATGCCTTCCAATCAGCCGATCGTGCTGCTTCGGGAGGTAGGGGGCGATCGGTACCTGCCGATCTGGATCGGTCCCGGTGAGGCGACGGCGATCGCGTTCGCCCAGCAGGGGATGACGCCGGTACGGCCGCTGACCCACGACCTGTTCAAGGACGTGCTGGAGGCGCTCGGCCAGCAGCTCACCGAGGTGCGGATCAGTGACCTGCGGGACGGGGTGTTCTACGCCGAGCTGGTCTTCTCCGGCGGGGTCGAGGTGAGTGCCAGGCCGTCCGACGCGATAGCGCTGGCGCTGCGTACCGGGACGCCGATCTTCGGGACCGAGGAGGTGCTCGCCGAGGCGGGTATCGCGATCCCGGACGAGCAGGAGGACGAGGTGGAGAAGTTCCGCGAGTTCCTCGACCAGATCTCGCCGGAGGACTTCGGCGGCCAGCAGTAGCCGGGCCGCAGCAGCCCGGCGGCGGTGGTCCGCCACGCCGTACGTCCGCAAATCTTGTTTTGCCAAAAGGCGTTCGCATACCCACACTGAGGGCACGAAAAACCACTCGGCCGAGTGACATTGTCACCGGAGCCCGGCGTGGCGATCGTTGACGGGTCCGGGGCGACTGCTTACCGTCAGGAGTGGCTCCGGTCGGTTACGCCTTCCGGGGGCCGACGGGGCATCAGGACGAGCGGACGGAGGTAGGCATGAGCGGCATGGGCGACGAAGCAGCCGTCGGAGGCCAGTGCTCCGTGCACGTCCCGCGCTCCGCGCGCAGTGTGCTGGAGCGGGCCCGGGACGGTGCCGGGGCCGAGTCGGAGTTGCCGAGAGTCAGCCGGTTCCCTGCGGTGCAGGCGGGCCAGCCCGCGATCGAGCGCCTCACGCCGACCTCGGCACTGGTCGGCTACCGGGGCCCGACGGCCTGTGCGGCGGCCGGCATCACCTACCGTCAGCTGGACTACTGGGCCCGGACGGGCCTGCTGGAGCCGAGCGTGCGGACGGCCTACCCGGCCAACTCGCAGCGGCTGTACAGCTTCCGCGACATCCTGCTGCTGAAGATCGTCAAGAAGCTGCTGGACACCGGTGTTTCGCTGCAGAACATCCGGGTGGCGGTCAGCCACCTGCGCGGCACCGAGGCCGAGGACCTGACCGGGCTGACCCTGATGTCGGACGGCGCCACCGTCTACGAGTGCACCTCCCCGCAGCAGGTGGTCGATCTGCTGAAGGGTGGTCAGGGCGTCTTCGGGATCGCGGTGGGCGCGGTCTGGCGGGAGCTGGAGACGGCCCTGAGTCGGCTGCACGCCGAGCGCACCGACACCGGCGAGACCCTGGTCGGCCAGGACCCGGGCGACGAGCTGGCCCAGCGGCGCAACCGCGCGGGCTGACGGAGCGTCGCTCTCCCCGGACGAAAGATCAAGGGGAGGCACAGTGCGTCGGGTGGTCCAGCGGAGGCTGTTCCAGAGCGTGGTGGCGGCGAGTGCGGTGGCGCTGGCGCCGATGACCTGGCTCTGGCTCGGCGCCGGGGAGCGGGTCGGCACGGTGGCGCAGGCGCCGAGTGCCCCGGTGGCGGTGGTGTTCGGGGCCGGGCTGTTCGACGGCAAGCCCTCGCCCTACCTGGCGCACCGGCTGGACGCGGCGGTGACGCTCTATCAGGACCACCGGATCCAGGCCGTCCTGGTGACCGGCGACAACAGCCGGACCGAGTACGACGAGACCGACGCGATGCGCGACTACCTGGTCGAGCACGGCGTGCCCGCGGTGCGGGTGGTGGAGGACTACGCCGGTTTCGACACCTGGGACTCGTGCACCCGGGCCCGGAACATCTTCGGTGTGGAGCGGGCGGTGCTGGTCAGTCAGACCTTCCACGTCCGCCGCGCGCTGGCGCTCTGTCAGGCGGCGGGCATCGACTCGTACGCGGTCGGGGTGGACGAGGACCCGAACAGTACCTGGTACTACGGCGGGCTGCGGGAGATCCCCGGGGCGGGCAAGGCGGCGCTGGACGCGCTGTTCGAGCCGGACCCGACGTTCCTCGGCGAGCAGGAGCACGGCATCGGCCGGGCACTCGCGGACGCCGCGCACTGAGACCCGGCGCCGCGCAGAACCGAATCGCCCGGTAACTGTCGTACCCCTGCGGGATGATCGGCGGGTGCGGTCAGTGCCGAGCATCCTCCACCTCGACATGGACGCCTTCTTCGCGGCGGTGGAGCAGGCGGCCAAGCCGAGCCTGCGCGGGAAGCCGGTGATCGTCGGCGGCCTGGGCGGTCGGGGTGTGGTCTCGACCGCCTCGTACGAGGCGCGGAAGTTCGGCGTGCACTCGGCGATGCCGATGGCCCAGGCCCGGCGGCTCTGCCCGAACGCGGCCTTCCTGACCGGCAGGTTCGAGGCCTACCGGCAGGTCAGCGAGCTGGTGATGAGCCTGCTGCGAGAGCTCTCCCCGCTGGTCGAGCCGCTCAGCCTGGACGAGGCCTTCGTCGACCTGGAGGCGGGTCCGTACGGGCCGCTGCTGGCGGCGTCCGGGCCGGTGGCGGCGCCGGAGCTGATCGTGGCGATCGCCGCCGACCTGCGGGCGGACATCACCGAGCGGACGGGGCTGACCGCCTCGGTCGGCCTGGCCAGTTCCAAGCTGATGGCGAAGATCGCCTCCGAGCAGGCCAAGCCGGACGGGCTGGTGCTGGTCGAGCCCGGGCAGGAGCGGGCCGTACTGGCCACCATGCCGGTCCGGGCGCTGCCCGGGGTCGGCCCGGCCACCGAGCAGGCGCTCCGCCGGGTCGGCCTGGAGAAGGTGGCGGACCTGGCGGCGGCGGGGGAGGCGGAGCTGGTCCAGCTGCTCGGCCGCTCGCACGGTCTCGGCGTGTTCCAGATGTCGACCGGTCAGGACGACCGGCCCGTGGTGCCGGACCGGGACGCCAAGTCCGTCTCGGTCGAGGACACCTTCGAGGTGGACCTGCTGGACCGGGGGCGGGTGCTGCAGGAGATCGACGTGCTGACGGCCCGTTGTGTCCGTCGCCTGCACGCCAGTGGTCGCTCGGGGCGGACGGTGGTGCTCAAGGTGCGGCGCTTCGACTTCTCCACGCTGACCCGCTCGGAGACGCTGCGGGCGCCCACCGACGACGAGACGGTGATCGCCGAGACGGCCCGGCGGCTGGCCCTGCAGGTGGACATCACCGGTGGCGTCCGGCTGCTGGGGGTCGGGGTGTCGCAGCTGGCCGACTTCACCCAGGAGGACCTGTTCGCCCAGGCGGAGCAGGCCGAGCGCGCTGAGCGGGCCGCTGCGGCAGTGGAGGAGCCGACCGTGGCCCCCGAGCCGGAGCCGGTGGTGGAGGAGACCAGGCACTGGCGCCCGGGGCAGGATGTGACGCACGCTCAGCTCGGCCCCGGCTGGGTTCAGGGCAGCGGGGTGGGCCGGGTGACGGTACGGTTCGAGACCCCGCAGAGCGAGATCGGCCGGGTCCGCACCTTCGCGGTGGACGACCCGGAGCTGACGCCGTCCCGCCCGCAGCCGCTCCGGCCGGGGATGGTCCTCCCGGACGAGGAGGAGGAGTACTGAAAACGGGAGCGGCCCCCGCACCGTGTCCAGTGGTGCGGGGGCCGATCATCCGGCCGGGCCCTCGGTGCGGTCGTGATGCCCTCACGTACCGCCTTGGACCCGGTGACCGCGCGACCCGTCCCTGAGCGCGCGGTCGACGCCGTCAGGCGTCGGTCTTCACCAGCTCCGGGGCGACGGCGGCAGCCTCGACCGGGGCGGGAGTGGTCTTGATCCGGCGGATCGCGAACGGCACCACGGCCGCCACCAGGCACATCGCGCCGGCCACCCAGAAGGCGTGCTGGTAGGCGTCCAGGGTGGGCAGCGGGACCGGCAGGTTCGGGATCAGGTCACCGGTCAGGATGGCGCCCATCACGGCGGTGCCGATGGCGCCACCGACGGTGCGCAGCACGGCGTTCATGCCGTTGGCGATGCCGGACTGCTCGGCCGGGACGGCGCCGTTGATGTAGGCGGGCATCGCGGCGTAGGCCAGGCCGACACCGAGGCCGAAGACGGCGGAGGAGAGGTAGATGTCAGCCTCGGCCCCGTGCCGGACCGCCAGGTACATCAGGCCGACCGCGCCCAGCAGGCCACCGAGGACCAGCGGCAGCCGGGGCCCGCGGCGGGCGATCAGCAGCGCGCCGACCGGGGCGGCGACCATCGAGCCGATCGCGGAGGGCAGCAGCATCACACCGGCGTGCAGCACGCTGGCGGTGAAGCCGTAGTGCGCGACCTTCTCGGGAGTCTGCGCGAAGTTGCTGATCACCATGAACGAGCCGTACATGCCGAAGCCGATCAGCAGCCCGGAGAGGTTGGTGAAGGCGACGGCCGGACGGGCCATCATCTTCATGTCGACCAGCGGGTGGGCGACCTTGACCTCGATGAAGCCCCAGATGAGTGCGATCACGGCGGCGACCGCGAACAGGCCGAGGGTGCGGGTGGAGGTCCAGCCCCAGGTGTTGCCCTGGCTGACCGCGACCAGCAGGGCGCAGAGCCAGCCGGCCAAGGTGAGTGCGCCGAGCGGGTCGGCGCCGCCGTTCTTGTCCACCACCGGGTCGGTCGGGACCCGGAAGATCACCAGGACGACGGCCAGCAGGCCGAAGGCCAGGCCCATCCAGAAGATCGACTTGTAGTTCCAGTGCTCCAACAGCATGCCGGTGGCGACCAGGCCGAGGCCGCTGCCGACGCCCATCGAGGCGCTGATCAGCGCCACGCCGCCGGTGACCTTCTCCTTGGGGAGCTCGTCCCGGACGATGCTGATCGCCAGCGGGAGCACCCCGCCGCCCGCGCCCTGCAGGACGCGGGCGACCACCAGCCAGGTGAACGAGTGGGTGCCGACCGCCAGGGCGGACCCGGCGACCAGGCCGCCGAGCGACACCAGCAGCATCGGCTTTCGGCCGCGCAGGTCGCCGAAGCGGCCGAGCAGCGGGGTCAGTACGGCGGCGGACAGCAGGTTCGCCGTCATCAGCCAGGTGATGTTCGAACCGGAGACGTCCAGTTCCTTGGCCAGTGACGGCAGGATCGGGACGACCGCGGTCTGCACCACGCTGAACGCCAGCATCGCCAACACCAGGGCGGGGAGCACGCGCGCGCTGCTCGGCCTCACGGATTTTCCTCCAGTTCGGGCCACCCGGGCGGAGAGCTTCAGGTGGGAGAAAGTCAATGAACTGAAGTAAAGATGCCGTCAGATACTTCACTGTGTCAAATATTGCTTGGTGAAGCTTTGGCAAAGTGGCGAGGCGTCAGGACGGACGGAGCGGCTCCGGGCGCAGCTGGCCGGTGTTCGAGGCGGCCGTCGGTGGCGACGTGGGCGCCGGTGGCGAAGCGGGCGCGGGCGGCGAGGAGGTGGTGCTGTCGTGGATCTCCACCTGCTCGCGGCGCAGCTCGTCGCGGACCACCGCCTCCTCGGTGAACCGCTCGACCACCATCCGGACCCGCTCGACCGGTGCCAGGTACTTGCGCACCACCGGCCGCTCCTCCCGGAGCGTCACCTCCTCGACCGCCTCGGCGATCTCCTGCTCGCTGAGCGCGGCCCGCTCGGCCTCGGTGACCGGCACCCGCTCCACCCGGACCCGTTCCTTCACCACCGGCACCTTGCGCTCGACGGCCTCGGTGGTGACGTACTTGCGCAGCTTGGCCGTCCCCAGCACGTGCCACTCGGTGGTGACGTCCAGCCGCTCCTCGCGGCAGGTGATCTCCACCGGATCGGCGGGCGCGTTGCCGGGCACGGTCGGGACCGTGGCGGTGGGGTTGGGCGGGGTGATGACCGGCTCGGGCTGCTGCTTGGCGGCCTGGGTGTCGTGGGTGGCGGTGAAGGCCATCGGGGCGGCCGCCACGGTCGCGGCGGCGGCGGGTGAAGCATTCATGCTGGTTTCCTTGCTGAGGGTGCCGAAGTCGAGGTCCTGGCTGGTCCCCGACCCGTTCCTGGCCGCGGCCGGGGGAACGGCACCGCCCGCGTCCAGGCCGTAGTAGCGGTAGAGCTGGAGCTCCTGGGCGGGGGAGAGGTGCTGGCCGACCCCGAAGTCGGGAGAGTCCTTGATCAGCGACTTGTCGTACGGCACCTTGAGCTCCTCCCCGGAGAACTCGCTGGTGGTGAGCGGGACGAAGGCGTCCCGGCCGAAGATCCCGGTACGGACAGCGGCCCACTCCGGCTCGCCGGTCGCGTCGTCCAGGTAGACCTCGTCGACCGTGCCGATCTTGTCGCCGTTCCGGTCGACCGCCTTGTGGCCGATCAGGTCTCGCGGGTCGATGTCGGTCTGCACGCTGTCCTCCAGCAGGTACGAAAGCCCCGTTGACACACCGTCAGGGGGCGGCCGAAGGAGCTGGACGGCCGCACTTCACACGAAAAGCCATCAAAGGGACGGTGGCGAGCCAGGTGCACCCGTCCGGGGCTGGAGGGGTTGTCCGACAATTCACGTCGGATTGTCAGACAACCCCTGGCAGTCGAGCCGGGGCACCCGTGATCAACCGGCGCTCCGCTGGTACCCTGGGCCGCGACTGCCGACCCCGCTCGGGAGAGTCCCCGCACCGTTGCACGTGGTGTCACGGGGACGCCGAAGGAGCAAACCCTCCCCGGAATCTCTCAGGCATCCGTACCGTGCGGGGTAGGTCACTCTGGAAAGCAGGGCAGGACCGACGGCGAGGGAGCCGACGGACCCCACCCTCACCGACGGTGCAAGCCGACGGGGCGGCTCCCGGGCCTCCGCGTGCGGGCGAAGCTCTCAGGTACCGATGACAGAGGGGGAGGCCTGACGGGCTCGTTCGTCCCCGGCTCCGCCGTCCCCCGGTGGTGTTGCCGTCCGGCGTGCGTGCCCCCGCCGGTCCGTGACCAGGAGGCCTCGACCCCATGAATGCCCAGCCGACCCTCACCGAGCTCGAGCAGTCGAGCCCCTTCGAGAACCGTCACATCGGCCCCGACGCCGCCGCCCAGGAGAAGATGCTGGCGCAGGTCGGGTACGGCTCGCTGGACGAGCTGTCCGACGCCGCCGTGCCGGACGCGATCAAGAGCCTGACCGCGCTCGGCCTGCCGGCCGGCCGCAGCGAGGCGCAGGTGCTCGCCGAGCTGCGCGAGCTGGCGGACCGCAACCAGGTGCTCCAGCCGATGATCGGCCTGGGCTACTACGGCACCTTCACCCCGCCGGTGATCCTGCGCAACGTGCTGGAGAGCCCGGCCTGGTACACCGCGTACACGCCGTACCAGCCGGAGATCTCGCAGGGCCGGCTCGAGGCCCTGATCAACTTCCAGACCGTGGTCGCCGACCTGACCGGCCTGGACACCTCCGGTTCCTCGCTGCTCGACGAGGGCACCGCCGCCGCCGAGGCGATGGCGCTGGCCCGCCGGGTCGGCAAGGTCAAGAACGGTGTCTTCCTGGTCGACGCCGACACCCTGCCGCAGACCATCGCGGTGATCCAGACCCGGGCCGAGCCGACCGGGGTCGAGGTGGTCGTCGCCGACCTGTCCGAGGGCATCCCGGCCGAGATCGCCGAGCGCGGTGTCTTCGGCGTGCTGCTCCAGTACCCGGGTGCCTCCGGCGCGGTCCGCGACCTGGCCCCGGTGATCGAGCAGGCGCACGGCCTGGGCGCGATCGTCGCGGTCGCCGCCGACCTGCTGGCGCTCACCCTGCTCAAGTCGCCGGGCTCGCTCGGCGCCGACATCGCCTGCGGCACCTCGCAGCGCTTCGGTGTCCCGATGGGCTTCGGCGGCCCGCACGCCGGCTACCTGGCGGTCCGCGCCGCGTACGCCCGCAGCCTGCCAGGACGCCTGGTCGGCGTCTCGGTGGACGCCGACGGCAACCGCGCCTACCGCCTGGCGCTGCAGACCCGCGAGCAGCACATCCGCCGCGAGAAGGCCACCTCCAACATCTGCACCGCCCAGGTGCTGCTGGCCGTGATGGCCTCGATGTACGCGGTCTACCACGGCCCGGACGGCCTGGCCGACATCGCCCGCCGGACCCACCGCTACGCCGCCGCGCTGGCCGAGGGCCTGCGTGCGGGCGGCGTCGAGCTGACCACCGGTCAGTTCTTCGACACCGTCACCGCCAAGGTGCCGGGCCGCGCTGCCGCGGTGGTGGCCGCCGCCCGTGCCAACGGCGTGAACGTCTTCCAGGCTTCGGAGGACCTGGTCTCGATCTCCTGCGACGAGACCACCACCCGTGAGCACCTGGCCGCCGTCTGGGCCGCCTTCGGCGTCACCGCCGAGGTCGCCGAGGCCGCCGACGCGCTGCCCGCCGGGCTGCTGCGCGAGGACGAGTACCTGACCCACCCGGTCTTCCACAGCCACCGCTCGGAGACCGCGATGCTGCGCTACCTGCGCCGCCTCTCGGACCGGGACTACGCGCTGGACCGCGGCATGATCCCGCTGGGCTCCTGCACCATGAAGCTCAACGCGACCACCGAGATGGAGCCGGTGACCTGGCCCGAGTTCGGCCAGCTGCACCCGTTCGCCCCGGTGGACCAGGCCGAGGGCTTCCTGACCCTGATCCGGCAGCTGGAGCAGCAGCTGGTCGAGGTGACCGGCTACGACGCGGTCTCCATCCAGCCGAACGCCGGTTCGCAGGGCGAGCTGGCCGGTCTGCTCGCGGTCCGCGCGTACCACCGGGCCAACGGCGACACCCAGCGTGACATCTGCCTGATCCCGGCCTCCGCGCACGGCACCAACGCGGCCTCCGCCGTGATGGCCGGCATGCGGGTGGTCGTGGTGAAGACCCTGACCGACGGCGACGTGGACGTCGAGGACCTGCAGGCCAAGATCGAGCAGCACCGCGACCAGCTCGCCGTGCTGATGGTCACCTACCCGTCCACCCACGGCGTGTTCGAGACCCAGATCACCGACATCTGCGCGGCCGTGCACGAGGCCGGCGGCCAGGTGTACGTCGACGGTGCCAACCTGAACGCCCTGGTCGGCCTGGCCAAGCCGGGCAAGTTCGGCGCGGACGTCTCGCACCTCAACCTGCACAAGACCTTCTGCATCCCGCACGGCGGCGGCGGCCCGGGCGTCGGCCCGGTCGCGGTGCGCTCGCACCTGGCGCCGTACCTGCCGAACCACCCGCTGCAGCCCGAGGCGGGCCCGGCCACCGGTGTCGGCCCGATCTCGGCCGCTCCGTGGGGCTCGGCGGCCATTCTGCCGATCTCCTGGGCGTACGTCCGGCTGATGGGCGGCGAGGGCCTCAAGCGCGCCACCCAGGTCGCGGTGCTGAACGCCAACTACATCGCCAAGCGGCTCTCCCCGCACTACCCGGTGCTCTACACCGGCCCCGGCGGTCTGGTCGCGCACGAGTGCATCATCGACCTGCGTCCGCTCACCAAGGAGACGGGGGTGACCGTGGACGACATCGCCAAGCGCCTGATCGACTACGGCTTCCACGCCCCGACCATGTCCTTCCCGGTGGCCGGCACGCTGATGATCGAGCCGACCGAGTCCGAGGACCTGGGCGAGATCGACCGGTTCTGCGAGACCATGATCGAGATCCGCGCGGAGATCGAGAAGGTCGGCAGCGGCGAGTGGGCGGCGGACGACAACCCGCTGCGCAACGCCCCGCACACCGCCGCCACGATGGCCGGTGAGTGGACGCACGGCTACTCGCGCCRGGAGGCCGTCTTCCCGGCCGGCGTGAACCCGGCGGACAAGTACTGGCCGCCGGTGAGCCGGATCGACGGCGCGTACGGCGACCGCAACCTGGTCTGCTCCTGCCCGCCGCTGGACGAGTACGGCTCCTGAGCCGATGACCGGGTGCCCCCGACAGCGTGTGCTGTCGGGGGCACCCGGCGTTTGGTCAGGAGGCGATCGCCAGCGGGCGGCGCGGGGCGACCACTCGGCCGTCGGGCAGCAGCTCGCCGGTGTCGTCGAACAGCAGGACGCCGTTGCAGAGCAGGCTCCACCCCTGGTCGGGGTGGCAGGCCACGGTGATGGCGGCCTCGTGGTCGGTGGACTCCGCTGACGGACACTCAGGACGGTGCTGGCACATCTTCGTACCCTCGCTTCGCTGCTTACGACCCGGTCGGCCGGGTACAGGCAGCCGCTGGGCGCCCCACCCCGTCGATCCGATCCCCTCTGCCCGGCCCAGGTGTGAACCGGCGCTCCGACGGGTAGGACAGGTCGCCCCCCGCGTCGGTTCCCAGTGTCGTCATCCCGAGAGCATCCCGCAGCGATTTCGTGACATGCGCCACAACTGGATCTCGGGGATCACCCGTTCAGATGGCACCCGGTGCCGGGCAGTACGGAACGGGCCATCGGCGGACGGCCCGTTCGGGGCGGCGCCGATGGCCCGTTCGGGGGGCCTGTGTCTCAGGAGCGGCCGAGGGCCAGCGGCCGGGCCAGCAGGGCGAGCAGCTCGCCGGCCGGGTAGACCCGGTGTGCGGTGATGCCGAGCGGTGCCGGGGCGAGCGGGATCAGCAGGTCGACCGAGGGCCCCGGCTCGGGATGGTGCAGCCAGAGCGCGGTGGCGTAGTGGCCCGGCATGGAGAGCAGCCGGGGCTGGTGCCTGGCCCGGGAGGCGAGGGCGAGCTGCCCGGCCTGGCGCAGCGCGCGCAGGGTGGAGTCGAGGTAGGGCCCGGCGGTGAAGTGCGAAAAGGTATGGCCGTCCGCCGACTCGAGCACCTCGGCCGCCGCGGCGGTCTCGTTGCCGGATCGGATCAGGAAGCGCCAGCCCGTTCGGCGGGCGGTGGCCAGGGCGGCACCGGGCTCGTCGAGCACGTGCACCGCGAGCGGGTGCGCGGGTAGCAGCCGCTCGGCGCCGCGCAGGGCGGTGGCCGAGGGCGGGCTGAGCGCGGCTTCGGAATCCAGTGCGCCGAGGACGGCGCGCAGGGCGCTCAACGGGGGCTGGGGCGTCTGCATGGTCATGGCGGGTCGCCTCTCCGTGCTAGATCGGCGTGCGAGTGCGGCATACCGGCATGGCGCTGGCGGAGCCTGGGCCGTGTCCGGTTGGGCATGATCGCGGCGTGGGCGCGGGCCTGCCGTCGCGAGGGCTTCGGGAGCGGCGAGCGCCGGGCGGGAGCTGTGCGAATTCTACTCGAACAGGTGCACAGGGTGACCTTCATATCACGTTCGGTATGCGATAGCAAGCCAGGAATTCGCTGACGCGCCGTCAACAACCTTGTTCGGCCGCTCTGTTCGGGTACGGGCTAGGGATCTTCCGGTGGGGCATGATGCAGGGACGGTCGACCTAGGTGAAGGGGCACCCATGGGCGAGAAGGTCGTGGCTACTCGCGCGGAACTGTCCGATCGGCAGTTGTACCGCCGAAAGCTCCAGTCCTGTCTGGACGCGCTGGAGCGGATGCTGCGCGAGGGGCGTTTCGACCGGCCGAAGGCCATGGTCGGCCTGGAGATCGAGCTCAACCTGGCCGATGACCTGGGCCGCCCGGTGATGCGCAACGAGCAGGTGCTGGCCGCGATCGCCTCCGGTGACTTCCAGACCGAGCTGGGCCAGTTCAACATCGAACTGAACATCGCCGCCCGCCGGCTCACCGGCCATGTGCTGGACGAGCTGCGCGAGGAGATCGACACCGGGCTGCGCTACGCCGACCGGAAGGCCGAGGAGGTCGGCGCCAGGATCGCGATGGTCGGCATCCTGCCGACCCTGGACCTGGACCACACCGGCCTGGACGCGATGTCCCACAACGACCGGTACACCCTGCTCAGCGACCAGATACTGGCCGCCCGCGGCGAGGACATCGCGCTGGACATCGAGGGGGTCGAGCGGCTCACCGTCGAGTCCGTCACGATGGTCGCCGAGGCCGCCGCCACCTCACTGCAACTGCACCTCCAGGTCACCCCGGAGCGCTTCGCCTCGGTCTGGAACGCGGCCCAGGCGATCTCCTCGGTGCAGCTCGCACTCGGGGCCAACTCGCCGTTCCTGTTCGGCCGCGAGCTCTGGCGGGAGACCAGGCCGGTGCTGTTCCAGCAGGCCTGCGACACCCGTTCGGCGGAGCTCAAGGCGCAGGGCGTCCGCCCGATCACCTGGTTCGGCGAGCGCTGGGTGGACTCCGCGCTCGACCTGTTCACGGAGAACCAGCGCTACTTCCCCGCCCTGCTGCCGATCTGCGACGACGAGGACCCGGCCAAGGTGCTGGCCTCCGGCGGGATCCCGAAACTGGCCGAGATGCGCCTGCACAACGGCACCATCTACCGCTGGAACCGCCCGGTCTACGACGTCGCCGACGGCGTGCCGCACCTGCGGGTGGAGAACCGCTGCCTGCCCGCCGGGCCGACCGTGGTCGACACGCTGGCCAACGCCGCCTTCTACTACGGCCTGGTCCGGGTGCTCGCCGAACAGCCCCGGCCGATCTGGACCAGGCTGCCGTTCGCCCAGGCGGACGAGAACTTCCACACCGCCGCCCGGTACGGCATCGACGCGGTGATCCAGTGGCCGAAGGCCGGCCGGGGCGCCCGGGGGACCGTCCCGGTGGCAGCAACCGACCTGGTGCTGAACGAGCTGCTCCCGATGGCGAAGCAGGGCCTGGACGAGTGGGGCATCGAGCCGGGCGACCGGGACCGCTACCTCGGCATCATCGAGCAGCGCTGCCTGCGCCGGACCAACGGCGCCTCCTGGCAGGCCGCCACCGTGCACGTGCTGCGCGAGCGGTACGGGATGGACCGCTCCTCGGCGATCGCCGCGATGACCAGGCGTTACCTGGAGCACATGCGCGGCGGCGAGCCGGTGCACACCTGGCCGGTGGGCTGATCGGCTGTCAGGTTGTCCAGACAACTTCGTCATCGCGGCGTCATGTGATCACCGGGACGCGTACACCTCGGGCACTTAGACATGTCTGGTCCGGGCCGATCCCCAGGCCCAGTGCCGTGTACGAGGAGTACCCCGATGAGTCCCGAAGTCTCGCGTCGCACCCTGCTCGGCGGCGCCGCCGCGGCCGCCGTGCTGTCCGCCCTGCCGCTCAGCGTCCGGGAGGCGCTGGCCGCCCCCGGGAAGCCGGGGCGGCTGACGGACATTCAGCACGTGGTGGTGCTGATGCAGGAGAACCGCGCGTTCGACCACTACTTCGGCACCCTGCCCGGGGTACGCGGCTTCGGCGACCGGGCCGCGGTGCGCGGGGTGAACGGCCGCTCGCTGTTCCACCAGCCGGACCCGTCCCGCAAGGAGGGCCACCTGCTGCCGTTCCCGATGAACGCCGCGCACACCAGCGCGTACCAGCAGGGCGCGCCGGCCTTCGGCTTCGTCGACTCGATGAAGGCGTGGAACGACGGTCTGGCCGACGGCGCGGTCTCCCGCCGCTCCGGCGGCTGGCTCGGCCAGGGCTACTACGAGCCCGCCGACATGCCGTTCTACAACGCGATCGCCTCGGTCTTCACCACCTGCGACGCCTACCACGCCTCGGTGCAGTGCAACACCAACACCAACCGCGACCACTTCATGACCGGCACCAGCGGCGGCACCGTGCGGGACGTCCCGGTGACGGACAACAGCTACGTCCCCGGCGGCTACGAGTGGACCAGCTACGCCGAGCGGCTCGAGCGGGCCGGGATCAGCTGGAAGACCTACCAGGCACTGGACAACTACGACGACAACGCGCTCGCCTGGTTCGCGCCGTTCCAGCAGGCCAAGCCGGGGGAGTCGCTGTACGAGCGCGGGATGCGGATGGCCGGCGACCCGGCCAAGGAGAAGGACCCGTTCGCGATGGGTGACGCGCTGGTCCAGGCGTTCACCGCCGACATCCAGGCCGACCGGCTGCCGCAGGTCTCCTGGCTGGTCGCCCCCGCCGCACTCTCCGAGCACGCCAACTACGCGCCGCCGAACGGCGAGCACCTGACCGCCCGGCTGCTCTCCGCGCTGGCCGCCAGGCCCGAGGTGTGGGCCAAGACCGTCTTCATCCTCAACTACGACGAGCACGGCGGCTTCATCGACCACCTGCTGCCCCCGGTGCCGCCGCTGGCCGCCGGGCGCGGCAAGTCCACCGTGCCGGTGGACGGCGAGGTGGTGGTCCGGGTCAGCAAGGGCAGCTCCACTTACCACCGGGTGGTCGGCCAGGACGGCCGGTACCGGGTGAAGGCCGCCGACGGCGCGCTCACCTGGTCCGACACCCTGCCCGAGGGGGAGAGCGTGGTGTCAGGCCCGTACCCGATGGGCCTGGGCGTGCGGGTGCCGATGGTGGTCGTCTCGCCGTGGACCCGGGGCGGCGTGGTGGACTCCACCGTCTACGACCACACCTCGGTGATCCGCTTCCTGGAGCAGCGCTTCGGCGTCGCCGAGCCGAACATCAGCCCCTGGCGGCGGGCCGTCACCGGTGACCTGACGTCGGTCTTCGACTTCTCCGGCCGCGACCCGGTCTGGCCGCAGCTGCCCGACACCAGCGGCAACCGGCAGAAGGTCACCGACACCGGCAAGCTGCCCGCCCCGAAGGTGCCCAGCCCGCAGACCCTGCCGAAGCAGCAGACCGGCACCCGGACCGCCCGGCCGACCCCGTACGCGCTCCAGCTCAGGCCCAAGGTGCACAAGGGGCAGCTGACCCTGGACCTGGCCAACCACGGCAAGCAGGGTGCGGTGTTCGCCGCCTACCCCGAGCCCGGCACGCCGCCCCGGCACTACACGGTGGGGGCGAAGGAGAAGCTCGCCGACAGCTGGCAGATCGGTCCTGAGGGGTACGACCTGCGGGTGCACGGCCCGAATGGCGCGCTCTGGCACCTGCGCGGCGACGCCGCCGGGGCGTACGAGGTGGAGCTGGAGGCGGAGTCCGGTGCCGAGCGGGTGCTGGAGTTCCAGCTGATCAACCGTTCGAAGAGCCCGCAGGTCTTCCTGGTCGGCGACCTGGCGTACGGCGGCGGGGTGCAGGAGGTCCGGATCACCGGGCAGGACTCCCGGCCGGTCCGGGTCCCGGTCGGCCGCGAGGGCTGGTACGACCTGGCGGTCTCGGTGCAGGACGACCTGACGTTCCGTCGGCGCTACGCCGGACGGATGCCCGGGCAGGAGCAGGGCGTGACCGACCCCGCGATGGGCCTGGCCGACGCGCTCACCCTGGACGTGGCGCTCGGCGCGGCCTCGGCCACCATCGACGAGCCGATCCTGATCCAGGGCAAGGCCGCCCGGGTGACCGCGCGGTTCACCGCCACCGCCGCGCTGGCGGGCATCGAGGCCACGCCGGTGCTGCCGCCGGGCTGGACCGCCGCGGTGGTCACCGCACCGCCGGCCGGTCTGGCCGAGGGTGCCACCGCGACCGCCGAGTGGGAGGTGCAGCCGCCCGCCGTGCTGCCGGACGGCGCCGCCCACCGCATCCTGGTCACCGCCCGGGCCCGGGCCGGGGAGCGGTTCGTGCTCGCCGACGGCGAACTGGCCGCCCGGACCGCTCCGGTGATGGCCGGTCACCTGCTCGGCGAGGACTTCGAGTCGCTGGCCCCGCTGCTCCAGCCGGTCGGCACCGTCTCCGGCTGGACCGGGCAGGCCCCGCAGGGCTGGTCGGTGGTCAACGCGGCGGGCATGCCGCAGGGCACCGCCCGGCTGCAGGGCTGGACCTTCCACACCAAGCGGGCCTGGTCCGTACCGGCCGGGCAGGACCGGGGCGCCTTCACCCGGGGCCTGGGCATCCTGGCCGTGGCCGACCCGGACGACTGGGACGACACCGGCGCGCCGTCCGGCAAGGGCCGCTTCGACTCCACGCTGGTCTCCCCGGCGGTGGCGATCCCGGCGGGGGTGGGCACGCTGCACCTGGGCTTCGACTCGCACTACCGGCAGGAGGCTCCGCAGAAGGCCGCTGTGACGGCCGTCTTCGACACCGGCCAGGAGGCCCGGGTGGTGTTCTACAGCTCCGACGCGACGGGCAACGACAACGCGGGCAAGGACGTCCAGAACTCGTTCGTGACCCGGCAGTTCGCCGTGCCGGCGGGCGCGTCCTCGGTGACGCTGAAGTTCCGGATGTACGACGCGGGCAACAACTGGTTCTGGGCGGTCGACCACGTCCGTCTGGACAGCTCGCCGATCAAGGGCTGACCGGCTCTCAGGCCCGTGTGCGAGGATGATCGGCCCGGCGCATCGCCGGGCCGATCATCGTTGTGGGAGACCAGGTGACCACCGTATCGACCCCGCCCGGGACCGCCGGGATCTCGCGGAAGCTGCTCGGGATCGAGCTGCTGGTGGTGCTCGGGCTGTCGTTCGGGATGAGCGGGCTGGGCGCGCTGATCAGCTTCCTGGGATCGGTCACCGAGCCCGCGCAGCTGGCCAAGCAGGTGGCCACCCTGAACGGCTCGCGTGCGCCCGGCCGCCCATGGCTGGACCTGGCCTGGCAGCTGTACTACATCCTGCGCGGCCTGATGCCGGTCGCCCTGGTCGGCTACCTGCTGGTGCGCGAGGGCGTCTCGCTGCGGGTGCTCGGCTTCGACCTCCGGCAGAAGTGGCGCGACCTGGGCCGGGGCACGGCGGTGGCGGCCGCGATCGGCGGCACCGGCCTGCTGTTCTACCTGGCCTCGCAGGCGGCCGGGGTCAACCTGACCGTGGCCCCGTCCGGCCTGCCGGACGTCTGGTGGCGGGTGCCGGTGCTGATCTGCTCGGCCTGGGAGAACTCGATCGCCGAAGAGGTGATCGTGCTCGGCTTCCTGCTCCGGCGGCTAGGGCAGCTCGGCTGGAGCTGGCCCGCGATGGTGGTCACCAGCGCGGTGCTGCGCGGCTCTTACCACCTCTACCAGGGCATCGGCGGGCTGATCGGCAACATGGTGATGGGCGTGGTGTTCTGCCTGCTCTACCGCCGCTGGGGCCGGGTGATGCCGCTGGTGGTGGCGCACGGCCTGATCGACACGGTGGCCTTCGTGGGGTACGCCCTGTTGGCGGGTCACGTGAGCTGGCTGCCGACGGGCTGACGGGCCGTCAGGCACAGCGTTGCCCCAACCGTCCGGCGGCGGGCGGCCGTTGCAGCAGCCGGTCGACGTGTTGGCGCTGCAGGCCCTGGCCCGGGTCGACCGGCAGCAGCAGCCGGTCCCGGCGCAGCAGCGAGCGGCGCAGCAGGCTGCCCGGGATCACGTCGTCCACCCAGGCGAACGGGCGGCCGTCGGCGTACCGGAGCAGCGGGGCCCACTTGTGCGCGGCGATCAGGTCGAGCACCGGGATCTTCGGGTCGTCCGGCTGTGGCACGTACCCGGAGAACCGGACCACCGGCAGCCGGGGCAGGCCGAGCGCCGGGGCGATGTGGATGTTTGCGTGCTCCTCCCAGGTGGTGGCCCAGCAGAGCTCGTACGCCTCGGCAAGCTCGCGCAGCCAGGCGGCGTGCCGGGCCGAGAGCAGCACCGCGTAGCCGAGCAGCGTGTGCGAGTCGAAGCCCGCGTCGGGGTGCGGGCAGACCGGGTTGAGGACTCCGTCGACGTCCAGGAACAGCAGCGGCTTTGGCATTTGGCTCCCCCCAAGATGACACCGTTGTCACATGGTCGGACGAACGAATCCGGGGGACGGTTGCCTGGTGTCACCCGGAAGTGACGGTTTCCCGTTCCGGTACGAGGTCCGGGGCGGCCCGGCGGAGGCGGCGGACCTGGGGCTCGGCCAGCACCAGCAGCGCGAGCAGGGCGATCAGCGCCGCGCAGGTCCAGAGCGCGCCCTCCATGCCGAGGATCAGGGCGACCGGGCCCGCCGCGGCGGTGCCGAGCGGCATCAGGCCGATCGAGCCGAAGTGGTCGTAGGCGGCCACCCGGGAGAACAGCTCCGGCGGGATCTCCTGCTGGAGCGCGACCATCCAGTTGACGCCGAAGACGGTGATGCCGGCCCCGCTGAGGAACATCGCAACCGAGAGCACGGGCAGTGAGGCCCCGGCGGCGAGTGCGACGGCGGGTAGGGCGAACAGGAAGACCCCGTAGTTGCCGACCAGCAGGATCCGCTGTGGCTGCCAACGGACCATCAGCGGACCGGCCGCCAGCAGCCCGAGGCCGAAGGCGGCCAGCGCCAGGCCCCAGGCGTCCGCGCCGCCGAGCCGCTCCTTGGCGACCACCGGGCCGTACACCGACTCGACCGCGCCGAGCGCCGCCATCAGCACGCTGAACTGGAGCACCACCACCCAGAGCCAGCGGCGGCCGGTGAACTCCCGCCAGCCCTCCCGGAGATCGGCCAGCAGACCGCCGCCGTCGGCCTGCCGTACCGGGGCGTCCAGGTCGAGCAGCAGCCGCAGGGCGGCGGCGCCCAGGAAGGTGCCGGCGTCGATGGCCAGCACCCAGCCCGGGCCGACCGCCGCGACCAGCGCGCCGCCGAGGGCCGCGCCGCCGATCTGAGCACCGTTCAGCGCCATCCGGAAGACCGCGAAGGCGCGGGCGGAGTGCTCCTTGGCCACCGACTCCATGATCATGCCCTCGGCGGCCGGGGCGTAGAACGCGAAGCCGACACCGCCGGCCGCGGAGAGCAGCAGCAGGTGCCAGAGGCCCGCCTCGCCGGTCAGCACCAGGACGGCCAGCACCGCCTGGGAGAGCGAGCTGAACAGGTTGGCGGCGACCATCACATGGTGCCGGGGGAGCCGGTCGGCCAGCGCGCCGCCGAGCAGGAGCAGCAGCACCATCGGGACGATCCGGGCCGCCGTCACGTAGCCGACCTCGGTGACCGTGCCGCCGAGTGCGAGCACGGCGAACGCGGTGGCGATCGGCGCACCCGAGGTTCCGATGCCGCTGATCACGGTGGCGGCGGTCTGGACCCGGTAGTTCCGGCCGGCCCAGGGGAAGCGGGTGCTGTTCATCCGGTGACTATCGCCGGACCGGCGGACGGTGTCATCCGATTATCAGGACAGAGCTGGCCGCTCTGGCCTGATGACGTTTGGACGCAGGGTCCGGAGTCAGCCCATCTCCTCCAGGCTCCGGCCCTTGGTCTCCTTGATGCAGTACGCCACGAAGGGGATGGAGAGCAGGGCGAAGGTCGCGTAGATGACGTAGGTGGCGGAGAGGTTCCAGTCCGAGAGGCTCGGGAAGCTGACGGTGATCGCCCAGTTGGCGATCCACTGGGCCGAGGCCGCCACCGAGAGGGCCAGTGCGCGGATCTTGTTGGGGAACATCTCGCCCAGCAGGACCCAGACCACCACGCCCCAGGAGAAGGCGAAGCAGAACACGAAGACGTGCGCGGCGACCAGCGCGACGGTGGCGTGGGTGTCGTCCAGGGTGGCGGTGTCGCCGGTGCCGTTCCGGTAGGAGAACGCCCAGGCGGCGGTGGCCAGTGCGGCGGCCATGCCGACCGAGCCGGCCAGCGCCAGCGGCTTGCGGCCGATCCGGTCGACCAGGGCGATCGCGATCACGGTGCCGACCACGTTGACGATCGAGGTGGAGAGGCTGATCAGCAGCGAGTTGGACTCGTCGATGCCGACCGACTGCCAGAGGAAGGAGGAGTAGTAGAAGATCACGTTGATGCCGACGAACTGCTGGAAGACCGAGGCGCCGATGCCGATCCAGACGATCGGCAGCAGGCCGAAGCGGCCGCCCAGCAGGTCCTTCAGCCGGGGCTTGTGCGAGGTGTCCAGCACGGCGCGGATCTCGGCCACCCGGGCGTCCAGGTCAATACCGTCGCCCTCGACCTCGAGCAGCACCTTGCGGGCCTGCTCCTCCCGGCGGTCGGCGATCAGGAAGCGCGGCGACTCGGGGATGGCCAGCGCCATCAGGCCGTACACCAGGGCCGGGATCGTCTCCACGCCGAGCATCCACTGCCAGGCCTGGATGCCGCCGAGGTGGCCGTTGGAGGAGCCGCCGGCCGCCTCGTTCAGCGCCCAGTTGGCGAGCTGGGAGACGGTGATGCCGAGCACGATGGCGAGCTGCTGGAAGGAGGCCAGTCGGCCGCGGTAGGCGGTCGGGGCGACCTCGGCGATGTAGGTCGGGGCGATCACCGAGGCGATGCCGATCGCGATGCCGCCGATCACCCGCCAGAAGCCCAGCACCTCGATGCTGGGCGGGAACATCGAGCCGATGCCGCTGATCGCGAACAGGGTCGCGGCCAGCAGCATCGTCCTGACCCGGCCCAGGTGGTCGGCCAGCCGCCCGGCCAGCACCGCGCCGACCGCCGAGCCGAGCAGTGCGATGGCCACCACGAAGGCGGTCTCGCCGTTGCCGACGGCGAAGTGGTTCTGAATACCCGTCACCGCACCGTTGATCACGGCACTGTCGTAGCCGAACAGGAAGCCGCCCATGGCGGCGGCCGCCGAGATGAAGACCACGTGACCCAGATGGGCCTGATCGGCCGACTGGACCGGAGAGCCGGTGGACACGACGCGCTCCTGAGGTTCGACGGCCCAGCAGAGTGGCCGATTGGGCAGGGAATATCCCTTATTTCACCAGTCGGCCGCGCAAAAAGCGTGTTCTGTCGTTGATCTGACTAAATGTCGTATCCGGCGATGGCAGCTGGGGGTGGGTCAGCCCAGCGGGCAGCTCGCCCGCTGGGCGTTGCGCCGCAGCAGCTGCTCCCTGGCCCCCGCGTCCCGTCCGGTGCCGCGCTCGGCCAGCCGGTCGGCGAAACCCGCCTGCTGCTCGACCGGCTTCTTGTCGTCGTACTTGAACTTGGCGTCCACCCGGTCGATGGTCAGCCGCAGCCCCCGGATGCCGGACAGCTGGCTCCCGTACGGCTCCTGACCCGGCGTCACCGGAGTGCTGCCGGGCCAGTCGGGCTCGAAGTGGGCGAGCTGGCGGTTCAGGATGTCGGCCTTGCCGGCCGCGTCTTCGACCGCCTCGGCGGTGCAGGAGAAGTGCACCGAGGCGTAGTAGCTGGTCGGCACGTACGGCTCGGCGCGCCAGGCCCCAGGGGCGAAGGCGTAGTCGTCGGTGACCGCCAGGGTGACCTTCGGGTCGGCGCGGATCGCCGCCCAGAACGGGTTGGGGGCGCCGAGGTGCAGCACGATCTCGTCGCCGGCCAGCAGGAAGTGGGTCGGCACCAGGACCGGCCCCCGGCCGTCGGTGCCGTTGGCGGCCAGCAGCCCGAAGTCGCGGCCGTCCGCGAGCCAGTGGCGCCACTCCTGCTCGCTGCCGCGGTCCCAGGATCTGATCAGCACAGCGAGCTCCTCAGCTTCGGAAGTCCTGCAGGTGGGCGGGCAGCGGGATGGTGGTGGAGGCGTCCGGCTCGGGAGTGCCGTGCACGGTGCGGACCGGGATCACGCCGGCCCAGTACGGCAGGCCGAGGTCCTCCTCGTCGTCGTCCGCGCCGTCCGCCCGGGTCTTGGCCGAGACCTCGTCGAGCACCAGCCGGACCACGGCGGTCTTGGCCAGCTCCTTGGCGTTCGGCCGGCGGACCTCGCCCGAGCGGCCGGGGATGCTGTGGTCGACCAGGGCGTCCAGGGCCACCGCCAGCTCCTCGGGGTCGGTGACCTGCTGGGCGATGCCGTGGGCCACCACCGAGCGGAAGTTGACGGAGTGGTTGAAGGCGGACTTGGTCAGCACCAGACCGTCGACCAGAGTGACGGTGACGCAGACCGGCATGCCCTGGCCCGCTGCGCCGCGCATCGGGCGGCTGCCGGTGGAGCCGTGCACGTAGAGGCGGTCGCCGACCCGGGCGAAGATGGTCGGGAGCACCACCGGGGCGCCGTCGGCGACGAAGCCGAGGTGGCAGATGTAGGCCGCGTCCAGGATGGCGTGGATCGCGTCCTGCTCCCAGGTGGCCCGGTCGCGATAGCGAGTCGGGGTGGTGCGCTCGTTCCGGGTGTACGAAGCCGTGTCTGACATGACAACCTCTATGTACTAGTGCATACTCGTGTTTGTGCTAGGAGAATATCCGATCAAGGGTCGCCGTGCCAGTGAGATCGCCGCCGACATCGAACAGGCCGTCAGCTCGGGCGGGCTGCAACCAGGGGCGGCGCTGCCGCCGCTGCGCGACCTCGCGGTCGAGCTCGGCGTGAACCCCAACACGGTGGCCGCCGCCTACCGGCTGCTGCGCGACCGGGGCGTGATCGAGACCGCCGGGCGCAAGGGCAGCCGGGTGCTGCCCCGGCCGGTCACCAGCCCGCGCGACCAGATCCCGATCCCGGTCCCGGCCGGCGCCCGGAACCTCGCCGACGGCAACCCCGACCCGGCCCTGCTACCCGCGCTCACCCCCGCGCTGGCCCTCGCGGCCGCCGCCGGTGACGCGCACCCGGTGCTGTACGGGGACCCGGTCGCCGACCCCGGGCTGCTCGCCCTGGCCCGGGCCGGCTTCCTGGCCGACGGCGTGCCCGAGGGCGCGCTCGCGGTCTGCTCCGGCGCCCTGGACACCATCGGACGGTTGCTCAACTCCGCGCTGCGGCCCGGCGATTCGGTAGCGGTGGAGGACCCGGGCTGGGGCAGCCTGCTGGACCAGCTGCCCGCGCTCGGGCTGCGCCCCGCCCCCGTCCGGCTCGACGACCAGGGTCCGCTGCCCGAGGCACTGGCCGCCGCGCTGACCGGCGGCGCCCGGGCTGTGGTGATCACCGTCCGGGCGCAGAACCCGACCGGCGCCGCCGTCACCCCCGCCCGGGCGGCCGAGCTGCGCACGGTGCTGGCCCGGCACCCCGGCACGCTGGTGATCGAGGACGACCACGGGCACGGCATCGTGGACCAGCCCTACCAGGCGGTGGCCACCGCCGACACCCCGCACTGGGCGGTGGTCCGCTCGGCCGCCAAGGCGTACGGGCCCGACCTGCGGGTCGCCGTGGTGACCGGGGACGAGACCACCATCGGGCGGGTGATGGGCCGTCAGCGGCTGGACAGCGGCTGGGTCAGCCTGCTGCTCCAGCGCACGGTGGCCGAACTCTGGCGCACCGACGCGGCTCCGGCCGGCTCGGTGGCCGCGGTCTACCGGGCCCGGCGGGAGGCGGTGCTGACCGCGCTGGCCGGGCACGGCATCACGGCGTACGGCGCCAGTGGGCTGAACGTCTGGGTGCCCGTCCCCGAGGAGTCCGGCGTGATCGCCGGGCTGGCGCAGCGGGGCTGGGTGGCCGCTCCCGGGGCCCGGTTCCGGCTGCAGTCGCCGCCCGCCGTCCGGCTGACGGTGGCCGCGCTGCCGGCCGAGCTGGCGCCCGCGCTGGCGGCCGACCTGGCGGCGGTGCTGCTCCCGGCCCGGGCGGGCTCCCGGCTGGGCTGAGGGCGGGGCCGGCGGCAGGGTCGGCGGCTGGTTGGTGCGGGCGAGCTGACATACCGGGTGTAGTCGGCCCATCACCCGACATAAGTCGTGGAAGAAACTCTGGTCGGATACCTAGCGGTAACAACGGTGGGCATGTCACATTCATCGCGCCACCGGCCGGCGGCTTACCCTCACCCGCGCCTCCCCACCCCACTCATCGGGAGGCCGTTCGCAGGAGTTTCGCCGTGCTCGAAAGCTGCCGAAGCGTCACCCGCGTCACCAGAAGAGCCGCCACCATGCTGGCTGCAGCAGTCCTGACCGCACCACTGCTGGCCCTCGCCACCCCCGCCCAGGCCGCCACCGGACCGACCGCCAGCGTCACCCTGGGGGACAGCTACATCTCCGGCGAGGCCGGGCGCTGGAAGGGCAACAGCATCGTCACCTCGGGGAGCCGGGCCGGTACCGACCGGGCCTGGACCGGCAGCGCGTACGACCCCAGCCGCGCCTACGGCACCAGCTACGCGAACGGGTGCGACCGTTCGGACTCGGCCGAGGCGCGCAGCGCGACCGGCATCGCCCAGACCCAGATCAACCTGGCCTGCTCGGGCGCCGTCTCGGCGAACGTCTTCCGGGCCAGCAACGGCGGCCAGTCCTACAAGGGCGAACTGCCGCAGGCCGACCAGCTCGCCGCCGTCGCGGCCGCCAACGACGTCAAGCTGATCACGCTGTCGATCGGCGGCAACGACCTCGGCTTCGCCGACGTGATCGAGACCTGCGTCAAGGACTACCTGATCTGGTACTCGTACTGCCACGACGACCAGCAGGAGGTGGTCGACTCCCGGATGCCCGCCGCGATGGCGGGCGTGGGCAAGTCGGTCGACGAGATCCGCGCGGTGATGACGGCTGCGGGCTACTCGTCCTCCTCGTACCGGATCGTGCTGCAGTCCTACCCCTCGCCGATCCCGCGCGGCGCGGACATGCGCTACTCCGAGAGCGGCTGGAGCCGTGCCGACACGGGTGGCTGCCCGTTCTGGAACGGTGACGCCGACTGGGCCCGGAGTTCGCTGGTCCCGCAGATCTCCGACGAGCTGGCCAAGGTGGCCAAGGCCAAGGGCGTGCAGTTCCTCGACCTGCGCGACATGCTGGCGGGCCGCGAGGTCTGCTCCAAGGCCACCAGGCAGGCCACCTCGACCACCGCCCCGAGCGCCACCACCAGCGAGTGGGCCCGCTTCGTGGACGCAGGCCTGAGCGCCTCGCAGGGCGACACCCGCGAGTCCATGCACCCGAACTACTACGGCCAGCTCGCCCTCGGCCGCTGCCTCACCCTGCTCTGGGCCAAGCCCACCGGCGACCAGTCCTGCCGCAACACGGCCGGCCAGGACGCCACCGGGATGTACCTGGTCGCGAAGTAGTCCAACACCCGGGCCGGTCCCCGTAGTTCGGATCTCCGAGCCGCGTGGGCCGGTCCGCCGATTTTAATCGGTGGGCATCGCCGCACCCGCTCGGCTACGGTGGCGCAGCGGGCGGCTCCGCGGCGTGCTTCCTTCTCCTTTCCCCTCGAAAAAGACCAGCGCGCCCCCTTTCCGCCCCCCTCTTCTTCCCGTCTCCCTGGGGGATCTCTCCGTATGACCCGAGCCTCCTCGGCTCCCCTCGACGTCGATCTCGACCTCGACTCCTTCCTGCTCCGCCGTCGCAGTGCGGTCTGTGTCCCCGCCGCCGATCTGTTGGCCTCCGCCGACCCGTGGAGTGTGCGCGGGCTGGTGGCCCTCGACGCCGACCTGGCCCGGCGCGGCTATCTGATGACCGCTCAACTTCGCAGTGCACTGGGCAAGTTGCCGCCGACAAAGCTGGCCGACACCGGGGCCGGGCTGCTCGACCGGATCGACCACCGGCTCGGCTCGGACCGGCAGCACACCCCGCTCTTCCGCCGGTTCCCGGACGCGGTGCCGGACCATGCGCAGCTGCTCTACTCGCGGCAGATCCGGGTGTTCCTGCTCAGCCAGCCCCGCCAACCGTGCGCCCTCTGCGGCCGTGCGGGCTCGGAGGCCGGGGTCGGGGCGCTGGCACCGTGTGCCCACCTGATCTGCGGCGGCTGCTTCGACGGGCTGACCGCCGCCGGCCGGGCCGAGCGCTGCCCGCTGTGCGACACCCCGCTCGCCGCCGGTACCTATCTCGGCGAGGACAACCGGGCGGGCCGCAAGGCCGCCGAGGCGTTCGAGCTTCAGCAGACCCTGCGGCCGCTGCGACTGATCGAGCAGGACACGATCACCGCCGTGACGGCCGAGTTCGACCGGCTGCTGGGCCGGCGCACCCCGCTCTCCCCACAGGACCGCGAGGACCTCACCGCCCTGCTGGCCATCGCTCCCGAGGACCTGGCCGACCGGCTGCCCGAGCGGATACCGATCCGGGAGACGAAGGCGACCGTGCTGGCCGCGCTGCTGCGCCGGGACGCCGAACGCGCGCTGCCGGTGCTGACCGCCCGGATCGACACGGCGACGGACGTGCTGCGGCTGCTCTGGGCCTGGTCCGGCGCCGAGCCGGATTTGCTGCCCGCCACTGCCCGGGGGCTGCGGCTGCGCAGCCTGCCCCGGCCGCTGCGCCGTCACCTGCTGGCACTACTGGACGCGTTGCCCCTGGAGACGCTCGCCGAGGACCTGCGCCGACACCGCTCCGCCTGGCTCAGGGCGGGCGAGTCGCTGCACCCCTTCGAGCACCGGCACCGGTACCGGAAGGTCGCGGCGGCGTTCGTCCTGCTGCGGGAGAACGACCTGCGGACCCACCCGGTCGGCGCGGAGTTCGCCGAGCCCCCGGCACCGCTGCGACAGGTCACCGTGGCGAACCGGACCAGGCTGGGCTTCACCGGCTTCGCAGGGCGGGTCGAGACTCTGCTCGCGGCCGGTGACACCGAGGGTGCCGTCCGGGTGCTCGCCGCCCGCCCGGGCGAACTCGCCCGCCGCCTGCACCACCTGCTGCGGGTGCACGCCACCACCGCCCCAGGGCACCCGCTTCCCGAGGGCCTGCGACGGACCCTGGCCACCGCACTGCGCCGGGTGGCGCCGGGCCCGCTGCTGGGTGCGTACGGGCGGCTGCGCGGTCCGCGCGAAGTGGGGGAGCGGCGGCTGTACTTTCCGCGCGGCACGGTGTCGCTGGCGTACGGCCGGGAGGACCATGGCACCGTGGTGCCAGCCGAACTGAGCTCCCCGGTCTGCGAGTTGATCGAGGCCGAGCTGGTGCGCAGGGTCGGCGGTGCCCGTTACGACCTGGCGCTGATCGACGAGGGGCTGGTCGACCTGGTCGCGCCGTTCGCCGAGCGGGCGGCGGCGCGGACCCTGGTCTCGGTGCCGCGCGGCAGCCGCCAGCGGCTCCCGGCCGGCGACCGGCTGCGGCTGTTCCTGCACTGGATGCAGCCTGAGCATCTGCGGGTGGACCTTGACCTGTCGCTGGCCCTGTACGACGAGGACTGGCGGTTCACCGGGCTGTGCGACTTCACCGGTCTGGTGCACGGTGACCGGGCGGCGGTCCACTCGGGCGACTTCGTCTCCGCGCCGCCGCCGGACGGCGCCTCGGAGTTCATCGACCTCGACCTGACCAGGCTGGCGGCCGGCCGTTCGCGATACGCGGTGATGATCGTGTTCAGCTACAACGACATCTCCTTCGACCAACTGCCCGACGCCTTCGCTGGGTTCATCCAGCTCGACGCCGCCACCCCGGGCACTGGCCACTTCGATCCGCGCGCCGTACGGCAGCGGCTGGATCTGGCGGGGGACGCCAAGGTCTGTGTGCCGATGATCATCGACCTGGCGGAGCGCCAGTACACCTGGACGGACCTCAACACCGGTGCCGACGGCGGTTTCCACAGCGTTCGCCAGCACCAGGAGGAGGTCGGCCGACTCAGTCAGGACGTGCTCGCCCACTTCTCACCCGGCAACCGGGCCACGCTGTGGGACCTGGCCTGCGCGACGGCCGCCGCCAGTACGGCCGAGGTGCTGGTCCGTCGCAGGAGTGGCGGGGTGCTGGCCTTCCACCGAGCTCCGGACGAGCCGGCCGAGGAGTTCGCTGCCCGGTTGCGAGGGCTGCGAGCGGTGGAGCAGAGCGGCCCCGGCGCTGCCCGGCTGACCGAACGGCTCGCCGGACAGCGGGCGTTCGTGGCTCTGGTGGACGGCGACGTCCCGGCTCCCGAGCGGCTGTCCGGGGCGCTCTACCGGCTGTATCCGGGCCCGCTGGACGCCGCGCCGGAGGAGCTGGTGAGGCTCACCGCAGGCGATCTGGTCGCCACCTTCGGGCCCGACAGTGGATAGGCGTCAAGTGCGGACGCCGGCGCTCCCGTCCAGGTCGGACGGGAGCGCCAGTGTCGGGGCGGGGGATCAGCCCTTGGCCAGCAGGGCCTGGGCGTGTTCGCGGACCTGGTCCTTGGTGAGGTACGCGTCGGTGTACTCGAAGTCGCGCAGCCGGGCGGGCTGGCGGGCCAGGAAGCCGGTGCGGACGAAGTCGTCGCCGGCGGTGGCGTTCAGCAGCCAGTTGGCGCCGACCCGGAACTTCGCGGCGTTGGTCCGCATCGCCATCATGTGGTAGCCGCGGGCCACCAACTGGGCGGGTACGCCCTTGAGTTCGATGCCGAGCGGCTTGGAGACGGCGTCCTTGCCACCGAGGTCCACCACCAGGCCGAGGTCCTTGTGGTAGTACGGCTCGAGCGGCTGGTTGCGCAGCGTGGCCACCACGTTGTCGGCCACCGCCCTGCCCTGCCGGGCCGAGTGCTGGGCGGTCGGCGGGCAGACCGCGCCGTCGCCCTTGGCGAGGTCCGGTACGGCCGCCGCGTCGCCGAGTGCGTAGATGCCCTCGAACTGCGGGATCCGCATCTCGGCCGTCACCGCGACCCGGCCGCGGACGGTCTCCGCGTCCAGGGTGCCGATCAGCGGGCTGGCCGCCACGCCGGCGGTCCAGATCAGGGTCCGGCTGGGCAGTACCCGGCCGTCGGTGAACTTGACCGTCTCGGCGCCGACTTCGGCCACCGAGACACCGAGCGAGACCTCCACGCCACGGGCCCGGAGCACCTGGAGCGCGGTGGTGCCGAGCTTGTCGCCCAGCTCGGGCATCAGCTTCGGTGCGATGTCGATCAGGTGCCACTTGATCAGCCGGGGGTCCAGCCGGGGGTAGCGCTTGCTGGCGGCGGTGGTCAGGCGTTGCAGGCAGGCCGCCGTCTCGGTGCCCGCGTAGCCGCCGCCGACCACCACGAACTGCAGCCGGGACTCCCGCTCGTGCTGGTCCAACGTGGCGGAGGCCAGGTCGAGTTGGGCGATCACGTGGTCGCGTACGTAGGTCGCCTCGGCCAGCGTCTTCATGCCGCGCGCGTAGTCGGTCAGCCCGGGGATGTCGAAGGTCCGGGTGACGCTGCCGGGGGCGAGCACCAGCTGGTCGTACTTCTCCGCCACCACCTCGTCGGTGATCTTGCGGACCACGCAGACCTTCGAGCGCGGGTCCACCCCGATCGCCCCGCCCGGCAGGATGTGGGTCCGGCGCAGCGTGCGGCGCAGCGAGATCGCCACCGACTGCGGGGTGAGCACCCCGGCGGCGACGTGCGGCAGCAGCGGCAGGTAGAGCTGGTAGTTGAACGGCGTGACCAGGGTGATCTCCGCCTCGGAGGGGGCGAGCTTGCGCTCCAGTCGGCGCGCGCACTCCAGACCGGCGAAACCGCCGCCGACGATCAGGATTCGAGGTCGTGCCATCGTCCATCCCTTACCTGTGCTGGGGTCGAGCCGTCCTTCGAACACGGGGGGCAACTGTTCGCCACCCTCGCACGGGGTGTGACGGTCTGCCACCGGACCGCTGGGGCTAGGGTGGCGGGGTGCTCCACGAGGTGACGGCGGTCCGGTATGTGACGCCACTCAGAGAAGGCGGCTCGATGCCGGGCCTGGTCGAGGCCGACGACCATCGGCTGTACGTGCTCAAGTGGTCGGGCGCGGCCCAGGGCCGGAAGGCGCTGGTCGCCGAGGTGCTGGCCGGGGAGCTGGGGCGCGGGCTCGGGCTGCCGGTGCCGGAGCTGGTCCGGCTGGACCTGGACCCGGTGCTGGCGCGGAGCGAGCCCGAGGTGCAGATCCAGGAGCAGATCCGGGCCAGCGGTGGGGTGAACCTCGGGATGGCGTTCGTCAGCGGGGCGCTCAACTTCGACCCGCTCTGCTTCGAGGTGGACCCCGGACTGGCCGGGCGGGTGCTCTGGTTCGACGCGCTGATCGGCAACGTGGACCGCTCCTGGCGCAACCCCAACCTGCTGGTCGCCACCGGCGGCCTGCGGCTGATCGACCACGGCGCCAGCCTGATCTTCCATCACCACTGGGCGGGCGCGGCGAACTGGGTGAGCAGGCCGTACGACGCAGCCGACCACGCGCTGCTGGGCGCCGAGCCGGACCTGAAGGCGGCGGACGAGGCGCTCGCCCCGCTGGCCGGTGCGGCGCTGGCGAAGGCGGTGGCCGCGATCCCCGAGGAGTGGCTGACCGACGAGCCGGGCTTCGACGGCCCGGCGGCCGTCCGGGCGGCGTACCTGGAGAAGCTGACGGCCCGGCTGGCCGGGCGGCGCGACTGGCTCCCGGAGGTGGCGGCGTGAGCGGCGGGCTGCACGACTACGAGTACGCGGTGATCCGGGCGGTGCCCCGGGTCGAGCGCGGCGAGTGCATCAACATCGGGGTGCTGCTGTACTGCCGGCAGAGCGCCCACCTGGCGGCCAGGACGCACCTGGACCAGGCCAGGCTGCTGGCGCTGGACCCGGTGGCGGACGTGGCCGGGGTGCGCCGCGCGCTGTACGGGATCGAGGCGGTCTGCACCGGGGGCAGCCAGGCCGGTCCGGCAGCGGGGGACAGCCCCGGGCAGCGGTTCCGCTGGCTGACCGCGCCGCGCAGCGCGGTGGTCCAGCCGGGGCCGGTGCACACCGGGCTGACCGCCGACCCGGAGGCCGAGCTGCGGCGGCTGTTCGATCAGCTGGTGCTCTGACCGGGTGGCCGGACAACCCTTGACGAGGTCGAAACTGGAGGAACTGAAGCACCTGTGCGTACCCTGATCCACATGGGCACCACCACCCCTCCCTCCACGGCCGACCTGATGGAGGCCGTCGCCGCAGTCGGCGCCGCCTACTTCCAGGACTTCGCGGCCGCCGCCGCCCGGCACGGGCTGAGCTCCTCGCAGGCCAAGGCGCTCAAGGCCGTCCAGGAGCCGGTCCCGATGCGGGCGCTGGCCGGGCGGCTCGGCTGCGACGCCTCGAACGTCACCGGCATCGTCGACCGGCTCGAAGGCCTCGGCCTGGCCCACCGCGAAGCCGCCCCGGGCGATCGGCGGGTGAAGATCGTGACCATCACCGACCCCGGCCGCCAGGTGCTGGACCGGGTCCGGGACGACATGGCCAGGGCGCACCGCGCGTTCGGCTCGCTGAGCCCCGAGCAGCGGGTCGCGCTGGAGGGTCTGTGCCGGCAGGTCCTGCCGCTGCTCACCGCCTAGCGTCGGCGCCCCGGCGGCCGGAGCGGAAAACCGGATGACCCCGGGGCCGTCGGCGGCCACAATCGCAGGCGATGACCCACTTCACCGCCGAGCGTCTGCTCGCCGCCGTTGCCCCGCTTCCCCATCCGCTCCGGCTGCGCGAGGTCGCCCGCGCCGGTGCCGCGCTCGCCCCCTCCGGAGAGCTGCCTGCGCTGCTCGCCGAGCTCGGCTCGGGCGGGCCGTACGAACGCAGACTGGCCGCGCTCGCGGCCCAGGCCGGACGGCAGACCGACTATCTGGCCGAGCGGCTGACCGACCCGGACCGGGTGGTGCGTTGCTACGCACACCGGGCGGTCGGTCAACTCCCGGTCCCGGACGGGGTAGTGGAGCAGGCGCTGCTCGACGCGCCGACGGCGGTGCGGGCCGAGCTGAGCACCGCGGTGCTCCGGGCGCGGCGCACCGCACTGGCCGAGCGGCTGGTGCCGCAGCTCCGGGAGCGCTGGGGCGCGGCCGAGGCGGCGCGGCTGCTGCCGGTCTGCTCGGCGGAGTTCGTCGCTCGGGAGCTGCCCGGGATGGCGCACGCCGTCGCGTTCTCGTCCTCGCTCGGCCGTCGTCACCCGGCCGCCGTGCTGGCGGAGGCGGAGCGTCAACTCGCCGACCTGTCACGTGGGATGGGGCCTGCTCTGTGGAAGCGGCACGTTCTCGGGCTGGCCGCCGCCGCTCGCGCCGAACCTGCCGGGGCGCTCGGGCTGATGGAGCGTCACCCTGCCGGGAAGCTGCTCAGGCCGCTGCGCGACCGGCTGGCGGACCTGGCCGGGGCGGACGCCGAGCGCACCGTCCGGTTGCTGCTCGGCTTCGGCCGCGAGCGCTATGCGCCGCCGCTGCGGCGGGCCTTGGCCCGTCGGCTGGTCCGCAGCATGCCGCCGTCGCTTCCCGAGCTCGCCCACCGGTACCACGACGACCACCTGGCGCTCCTCCGGCAGCTGCCGCCCGCCCGCCGGGCCGCGTTCTTCGACTCGGTGGCAGCTCTGCCGGGGCACACCCTCTCCTGGTGGGGCTCCAACCTCCTCGCCGTGCTGCCGCGCTCCGAGCGGCGCTCCCGGGCGATGGCCCTGCTCGCGGAGCGTCGCGCCGAGGACGGCCACGGGGGCGAGCTCGCGGACTGGCTGGCGATGCGGGTCACCGAGCCGGGCGAGGACGGTTCGCTCAGCCTGCTGACCGTGCTGCCCGTCGCCGAGGGTCGGCCCCGGCTGCTCGAAGCCACCCGCAGCGCGGAGTGGTACGAGCGGGGCCAGGCCTGGTCGGAGCTGATCCTCGCCGCAGGCCGGTCCGGCGATCCCGAGGCGGTCCGCGAGGTGCTGGAACTCGCCGAGCGGCTGCGCAACGAGCAGGACCCGGTCCGGCGCGAGGCCGTCGAGGCCGTCGCGGAGCTCGGGCCTGACCTGCTCAGGACCTCCGCCGAGCCGTTGGCCAGGTTCACCGGCGCCGCCCTCGACGCACGGGACTGCTCGCCCGACACGCGCGCCCAGCTCACCCGCCTCGCCGTCGGGGCGCTCCGGACGCCCGGAGTACCGGCGGACTGGGCCGTCCGGGCCATCGAGCGGACCGAGGGGCACGGGCTGACCCTGCCGCAGGGAGGCGAGGAAGCCGTCGTCGCGCTGCTCCGGGAGCTGCTGGAGCGCTCGGCCGGGAGCAGCGACGCCCGGCTGCTGCTGACCGCGGCCGATGCCCTCGGCAGCCGGGTGCGCGGACTCCCCGTCGTCCTCGCCCTGCTGGAACAGGTGCTGCGCAGCGGGGATGATGCCGCGTACGAGAGGGCCGTCGGGCACTTGCTGGGCGATCCCGGCACCCGGGACGAGCGAGTCGCCGTGCTGCTCGCCGCCGAACCCTCTGCCGTCCTGCTCGCCCCCGTCCGGGCGGTGCTCTCCCGGACCCGTACCGACCTGCTCGACCGGCTGCTCGACGCGCCCGTCGCGGGCCGCTTCGGCCGCGCGGATCACCCGCTGCCCGACCTTTCCGTCGCCGACCGGTGGCTGCCCGAGCAGCAGCGCACGGTCGCCGGCCGGCTGGCCCGTACGGTGGACGATCCGGCGCGCAGCCAGGCAGAGCGGACGGCAGCGGTTCGGGACGCCGCCCGCGTCCCCGGGTACGGTCTCGCGCTGCTCCGCCGGTGGGCCGCCGCCGGGGACACCGTGGTCGCGGAGGCCGCGCTCGGTGCGCTGCCCTGGACCGAGGATCCGGCTGCGGCGGTGCCCGCCCTGTTCGCCCTCGCCGGGGACGAGCGGGCCCGGGTCGCGATGTTCGCGGCGAGCCGGGCCGCCCGGTTCGCCCGGGCCGGAGACCTCGCCCCCGCGCTCGGGACGATCGCGACCGGCGACGTGCCGGGCGGGCTGACGGACGGTCAGTACGCCAAGGTGACGAGCCGTAAGCAGGCCGTCCGGTTGGCCGCCGAAAACCTTCCGCTCGACCGGGCCGCCGAGTTGCTGAGCGCCGCCTTCAGCACACCCGAGCAGCACTCGGACGTCCGCCTCGCGGTGGTCGGACGGGCCGCCCGGCGGCTGGGCGACGAGCGGCTGTGGGCGGTGCTCGACGCCGCTGCCGACGGAGCGCCCGGCTTGCAGCAGGCGGTCCTGTGGGGCGTCAAGCCGTACGAGCTGTCGGCCACGGACCGCGGTCGCTGGGCCGCGCTGGTCGGCCGACTGGCCGGATCGGGTGACCACCAGGTCTCCTGTATCGCCCAGGGGCAGATGGCCCTCTGGGCCCGCTACGCGCCGCAGGCGGTGGCGGGCCTGGCCCGGTCGGTCACCGCGCTGGACGAGCCCGGCCGATGGACCGCCGCCGCCCGCACCCTGGCCCAGGTGGCGCTGTCCGACGTGCCGCACCCGCTCGGGGGCTGCGAGACGGGGAGCGTCCTGGCGGACACGTTGACGGTGCTGGTCGAGGCGGTCCGCGCCGGGGAACCGGAAGGGCCGGACCGGGACCGACCGGCCCGGCGTCGGATCATGGGCCTGGTCCAGTCGATGTGGAACTGGGAGGCGCTGCCCGAGCAGGCCCGCGCGACCCGGCTCGGTATCGCGGCCATCCTGGCGGCCGAGCCCTCGCTGCGGCCGTTCGCCGCATCTCAGCTGGCCAACGCCCTGGACCCGGAATCGCCGGACTTCGGGGACCGGCTGGCCGAGCTGGCCGTCCTGCTGGCCGACTTCCCCGTGATCGCCGCCGGCCTGGCCGTCAACCTCGGTGGCATGCAGGGAAGTTCCGAGCACGTACTCGCCGCCGCCGAGCGGCTGGCCGTCGACGGCGGGCTCGTTCCCGGGCTGTTCGCCGTCGCACTCGTGACCGGCCACGGTGCCCGGTACACCTGGGCGGAGCCCTGGCGGGAGACGTTGTACGCACTGCGGGCGCACCCGTTCCCGGACGTTCGGCACCTGGCCCTCCAGGCCTCGATCGGCCGGGACTGAGAGCGGGATTCCGGCCCCGGCCCCCCGCGGGCGCGCCGCGGGGGTCCGGGCTGACCTGGGCTGTTAGGCTTGCGCAGCGTGAGCGCGAAGCCCCAGATCCCCAATGTCCTGGCCTCCCGGTACGCTTCGGCGACCCTGGCCCAGCTGTGGTCCCCCGAGCACAAGGTGGTCCTTGAGCGCCACCTGTGGCTCGCCGTCCTGAAGGCTCAGCAGGACCTCGGCATCGAGGTGCCGGCCGATGCGGTGGCCGACTACGAGCGGGTGATCGACCAGGTCGACCTCGGCTCGATCGCCGCCCGTGAGCGGGTCACCCGGCACGACGTCAAGGCCCGGATCGAGGAGTTCAGCGAGCTCGCCGGTCACGAGCAGATCCACAAGGGCATGACCTCCCGGGACCTCACCGAGAACGTCGAGCAGCTGCAGATCCGGCAGTCCCTGGAGCACGTCCGGGACCGTACGGTCGCGGTGCTGGTCCGGCTCGGGAAGCTCTCCGCCCAGTACGGCGACCTGGTGATGGCCGGCCGTTCGCACAACGTCGCCGCCCAGGCGACCACCCTCGGCAAGCGCTTCGCGACCGTCGCGGACGAGCTGCTGGTCGCGTTCGCGCGGCTGGAGGAGCTGATCGCCCGTTACCCGCTGCGCGGGATCAAGGGCCCGGTCGGCACCGCCCAGGACATGCTGGACCTGCTCGGCGGCGACGCCGACAAGCTGGCCGAGCTGGAGCAGCGGGTGGCCGGTCACCTCGGCTTCGAGAACGTCTTCACCAGCGTCGGCCAGGTCTACCCGCGCTCGCTGGACTTCGAGGTCACCACCGCCCTGGTGCAGCTCTCGGCCGGGCCGTCCAGCCTGGCCAAGACGATCCGTCTGATGGCCGGTCACGAGCTGGTGACCGAGGGCTTCAAGGCCGGTCAGGTCGGCTCCTCGGCGATGCCGCACAAGATGAACACCCGGTCGTGCGAGCGGGTGAACGGCCTGGCCGTGATCCTGCGCGGCTACGCCTCGATGACCGCCGAGCTGGGCGGCGACCAGTGGAACGAGGGTGACGTCTCCTGCTCGGTGGTGCGCCGGGTCGCGCTGCCGGACGCGTTCTTCGCCTTCGACGGCCTGCTGGAGACCTTCCTGACCGTGCTCGACGAGTTCGGCGCCTTCCCGGCCGTGATCGAGGCCGAGCTGGACCGCTACCTGCCGTTCCTGGCCACCACCAAGGTCCTGATGGGCGCGGTGCGGGCGGGCGTCGGCCGGGAGGTCGCGCACGAGGTGATCAAGGAGCACGCGGTCGCTTCGGCGCTCGCGATGCGTGAGGGCGTGCGGGAGAACGCGCTGCTCGACAAGCTGGCCGCCGACGAGCGGATCCCGCTCGACCGCGCCGCGCTGGACGCGCTGCTCGCCGACCGGCTCTCCTTCACCGGCGCGGCCGGTGCCCAGGTCGCCGAGATCGTCCGCCGCATCGAGGCCGTGGCCACCGCCCACCCGGCGGCCGCGAAGTACACCCCGGGCGACATCCTGTAGCGGAGCGTCGCGTACGACGGCCGTGCCGTGCCCCGTGGAGGGGTGCGGCACGGCCGTTCGGCGTTTCGGGGCCGGCCGGGAGATCAACCGTGCGGTTGACGACGGCTGTTCGGGCAGGGTCTAGCCTCCCTGTGATGGGGCAACGGACGATCACCGGGCGTCAGGCGCTGGACGTGGCGGCTGCCGTGGCGTTCACGGTGGCCGGGTGCGTGGCGGGGCACGAGTACCAGCCGTACGGGTGGCGGCAGTTCGACCTGGCGGCCGTGCTGCTGACGCTGGCGACGGCGGCGCCGCTGGCCGTGCGGTACCGGTTCCCGGTGCCGGTACTACTGGCCTCCTGCCTGGCGTTCTCCTACTACCTGGACGCGGGCTACCAGCCGTCGATGAACTGGTGGGCGCCGCTGCTCGCGCTGATGGGCGTGTGCGAGCTGCGGCCGTTGCGGGTCGCCGTCCCGGCGCTCGCGGTCACCGTGGCGGTGGTGGTCCAGGACGGCTGGGTCGCCGGGCTGCCGGTCGGGGTGGTGGTGAGCCAGGCGCTGCTGGCGCCGTCGGTGGCCGCCCTGGTCGGCCGGGCGCAGCGCCGAACTGCCCGGCGGAACGCGGAACTTCGTCGGCTGTCCGCCCAACTGGCCTGGGAGCAGGAGGACCGGGCCCGCCGCGCGGTGGTGGACGAGCGGATGCGGATCGCCCGGGAGCTGCACGACGTGGTGGCCCATCACATGGCGGTGATCTCGGTGCAGGCCGGACTGGCCGGGGTGCGGGCCGGCTACCGCGAGGAGGGCCGGGCCGGACGGCTGGCGCCGGGCGTCGAGCTGTGCGCGTACCGGGCGGTCCAGGAGGCGCTGACCAACGTGGCCAAGCATGCCGGGAACGCGACCACCGAGGTGACGGTGAGTCAGGCCATCGGGCTGCTCCGGGTGACGGTGCGGAACGCGGGCGACGGCGACCGGCCGGCCACGGCAGCGGGCCGGGCCGGGAACGGGTTGATCGGGATGCGGGAACGCGCCAGGATCTGTGGCGGTGAGCTGCGGGCCGGGGAGACCGGCGACGGGGGTTTCGAGGTCAGGCTCACGCTGCCGGTCCGGGCGGTGCCGGGGCGGCCGGAGAGCTGAGCGTTTCGAGGGGCGGATTCGTGCCGAGCGTGCTGGTGGTCGACGACCAGATCCTGATCCGGGCCGGGGTGGCGGCGCTGTTACGCGCGGCCCCCGGCTTCTCAGCTGTCTGGGAGGCGGCCGACGGTGAGCAGGCGTTGTCGGTGGCGGCCCGGCACTGCCCCGACGTGGTGCTGATGGACATCAGGATGCCGGGCATGAACGGGATTGCCGCGACCGAGCGGCTGCTCGCCGACGAGTCGGGCGTCCGGCCCTGCGTGATCATGCTGACCACCTTCGACCTGGACGAGTACGTCTACGCCGCGCTGCGCGCCGGGGCGAGCGGCTTCCTGCTCAAGGACACCCCGCCGGAGCGGTTGCTCGCCGCGGTCGGCACGATCGCGACCGGGGACGTGCTGTTCGCCTCGGGTGCGACCAGACGGCTGGTGGAGGTCTTCGCCCCGAGGGCGGCGGAGCGGTGCGGCGAGGGGGCGTTGGGGCAGCTGACGGGGCGTGAGCGCGAGGTGCTGACCTGGGTGGCCCGGGGCCTGGCGAACGACGAGATCACCTCCCGTCAGATCATCACCTCGCTGAACATCCAGGACGCCGCGAGCTGCTGATCCGCCCGCAGGCCCCGCCCGGGTGTACGGGGATGACCCGGGCGGGGTCCTACGCGGTGCTGTCAGGCCCCGAGTCGATCGGCGGGACCGTGCCGTCGCAGTACCACTCGCAGGCCGGGGCCGCGGTCGGGTGCTCCGGTTCGAGGGCGGTGCGCGGGATGGTGAGCAGCGAGACCAGTGCCCCCAGGGCGAGCAGGCCGGCGCAGACCAGCATCGAGGTGTGGAAGGCGTGGTCGACCTGGACCGGGTCGAGGTAGGCGTCGCCGGTGAGACCGGCCAGCGCGGGGAGGGCGGCCACGGCGAGCAGGCCCGCGGCGCGGGCGGCGGCGTTGTTGACGCCGCTGGCGATACCGGCGTGCCGGACCTCGACGGCGGCCAGCACGGTGGCGGTGAGCGGGGCGACCAGCAGGGTCATGCCGGAGCCGAGCACGGTGGCGGCGGGCAGCACGTCGGTCCAGTAGGAGGCCCCGGGGCCGATCCGGAGCAGCAGCAGGACACCGGCCGTGCAGATCAACGGGCCGAGGGTGAGCGGGATCCGGGGGCCGACCCGGTGGCCGAAGCGGCCCGCACGGCCGGAGAAGGCGAGCATCAGCAGCGTGATCGGCAGCAGCGCGACCCCGGCGGTCAGTGGGGCGAAGCCCGAGACGGTCTGCAGCTGCACCATCAGCAGCAGGAAGATCCCGCTGAACGCCGCGTACACGCAGAGCGTGACCAGGTTGACGGCCGAGAACAGCCGGGACGAGAAGAGCGAGAGCGGCATCATCGGCTCGGCGCTGCGCCGTTCCACCAGGACGAAGGCCACGCCCAGCAGCAGGCCGGCCGCGCCGTAGAGCAGGGACAGGCCGTGCAGCCCGGCGGTCAGCGCGTAGGTGACGCCGGCCAGGGACAGGGCGGCGAGGACGGCGCCGGTCACGTCGAACCGGCCGGTGGCGGCCTCGTCGCGGGTCTCCGGGACATGACGGACCGTCACGGCGGTCACCAGGGCCGCCAGCGGTAGGTTGAGCAGGAAGACCCAGCGCCAGCCCGGGCCCTCGACCAGCCAGCCGCCGAGGAAGGGACCGGCGGCCGCGCCGACGCCGCCGAGGCCGGACCAGAAGCCGACCGCGCCGGAGCGGTCGTCCGGGTGGAACGAGGCCTGCAGCATGGCCAGCGAACCGGGCGTCAGGAGGGCGCCGCCGACGCCCTGGAGAGCTCGCGCGGCGATCAGCAGCTCGATGTTCGGCGTGAAGGCGCAGAGTGCGGAGGCCAGCGCGAACCAGCCGACGCCGATCAGGAAGACCCGGCGGCGGCCGTAGCGGTCGCCGAGTGAGCCGCCGAGCAGGATCAGCCCGGCCAGCGTGAGCAGGTAGGCGTTGACCGTCCACTGCAGCTGGGCCATCGAGGCGCCCAGGTCGGCGCCGATGGTCGGGAGCGCGACGTTCACCACCGTGCCGTCGAGCATCGCCATGCCCGAGCCGAGTGCGGTCGCCGCGAGCACCCAGCGGCCACGGGCGGTGCCGAGCCTGAGCTCGACCGGGGTTTCGGTGTCCACGCCCTGATCCTCCGCTGTCGGCCGGGCTTCTGCCAGTTCCCGGTGGCAGGTCCCCGCCCCTGCCGCTGACGGTGTTCAGACAACGAAGCTGGGGGCCTCCCGACCCCCACTTCGGAGGAACCTGATGAAGCGTCAACTTACCCGGTGGACCACGCTCGCGGCGGGTGCCCTGCTCGCGACCGGCACCATGGTGCTGCCTGCCCAGGCCGGGGAGGTCACCCCGAGTGTGGTCGGCGGCACCCGGGCCGCGCAGGGCGAGTTCCCGTTCATGGTCCGGCTGTCGATGGGCTGCGGCGGCGCGCTGCTCACCAAGCAGATCGTGCTGACCGCCGCGCACTGTGTCGGCGCCAGCGGGAACACCACCAGCATCACCGCGACCATGGGCGTGGTGGACCTGAACAGCACCAGCGCGATAAAGATCAGGTCCAGCAAGGTCTACCGGGCGCCCGGGTTCACCGGCGCCGAGAACGGCAAGGACTGGGCCCTGATCAAGCTCGCCTCGCCGGTCACCGGCACCGCCGTGACCACGCTGCCGATCGCGGGCAGCACCGCCTACGACAGTGGCACCTTCACGGTGGCGGGCTGGGGCGCCGCCACCGAGGGCGGTGGCCAGCAGCGGTACCTGCTGAAGGCGGCGGTCCCGTTCGTCAGCGACGCGAACTGCGCCTCGGCCTACCCCGGCCTGGTCACCGGCGCCTCGCTCTGCGCGGGCAACCTGGCCAACGGCGGGGTGGACACCTGCCAGGGCGACTCGGGCGGCCCGATGTTCCGCCGGGACTCCGCGAACAACTGGATCCAGGTCGGGATCGTCAGCTGGGGCGAGGGCTGCGCCCGGCCCGGCCTGCCCGGCGTCTACACCCAGGTGAGCACGTACGCCGCGGCGATCACGGCGGCGGCCGCGACGCTCTGACCCGGTGGTCGGTACGGCCCCTCCGCGATCGAGGCGGAGGGGCCGTCACCTGTTGTGCCGGGACAGCCAGCGCTCGGACTGGCGGCGCTCCAGTGCGACCCGGCCCTGGGCGGCCGCCGACACCCGGGCCAGCACGGTGGTGGCCGCCTCCGGACGTCCGGCCCAGACGTGCGCGCCGGCCAGCCGGGCCGTCACCAGGGCGCGGTAGTGCTGCTGTTCGAGCGGCAGCCGGATCAGCGCCTCGTCCAGGCCTGCGGTGGCCAGCCGGGCGTGGACGCGGCGGCCGGTCCGGACGGCCAGGTCGCGGTGGCAGGTGCCGTGCACCAGCAGCAGGCGGGTCCTGGCCTCGGCGGTCGGCTCGGCCTCGGTCAGCCGAGCGGCCTGCTCCAGGGCCCGCTCGGCCTCCCGGCGGTCGGCGGCCAGTGCGTGGCCCCTGGCCCTGGCCAGCAGTGCGCGGGCCTGGGCGGCGGGCCCGCCGGCCAGGCCCGCCTGCTCGAACGAGGCACCGGCGGAGCCGATCGCGGCGGCCGAGTGCCCGCAGGCCCAGTGCACCGCGCTCTGCCGGGCCAGCAGCAGTGCCACCCCCGCCGGGTCGCCCGCAGCGGCGGCCCACTCCCGGCCGCAGTCGTACCAGGCGAGAGCGCGGCCGTACTCCAGGCGGTCGAACCGGGCCCAGCCCGCGAGTTCGGCGTAGCGGGCGGCGAGCGAGCCGAGCCGGGCCCGTTCGGCCGAGGGGGCGGTGCGCTGCTGACGGGCCGCCAGCCGGGTGTGCTGCTCCAGTACGTCCACCAGGGCGTGGCCGCCGACGGCGTGGGCGGCGGTGCGGTAGGCGGTCAGCAGCTGCTCCAGGGCCTCCGGGCCCGGGGCGGCGGTGACCGGCCGGCCGTACTGCGCCAGCCGGCGGCGCTCGCGCTCCACCTGTGGCCAGAGTGCGGTCAACTCGCCGGCGGTGTCCAGGAGTTCATCGAGCCGCTCGGCCATCCCGGCCGGTGGCCAACGCCGGGTGTTCTCCACCCGGCTGATGTGCGAGTCGTCGTAGCCGAGCCGTCGGCCGAGCTCGGCCTGGCTGAGCCCGCGGAGCAGGCGCCAGTGGCGTAACCGGGCGCCGAAGTCGGAGCGGGCCGTGGCGGTCGGCTGCAGATCGAGGGACACGGGACCTCCGGTGGGGGGTGTCCACACCGGGGAAGGGGTGTCCAGCGGGTGGACGGACTGGTCGGAGCCTCGCAAGGATTTGTCATGGACAGGTATCCCCGGGATGCCAAGAACGTCAAACCGACACAGTCGCGCCGACGGGCCGTCAGCGCCGGTGGCTCAGGCGGCGAACCGGTCGTGCAGGGCGGCCAGGGTGGCGTCGTCGAGGCCGAGTGCGGTCCGGGCGTACTTCTCGGGGTCGCCCCACCCGTCGGCGAGGGTCTCCAGTGCGGCCGCGAGGTAGGCGGGCCGGACGGTGAGCAGCGCCTCGGTGATCGCGGGGTCGCCGCCCGCGTCGGTGAAGGCGGTGATCACCGGTGCGAAGGCGGCCCGGACGGCCGGGTTCACGGCCAGGTACTCGTCCCGGACGGTGGCCGGGTCGGCGCCGAGCAGGAGCAGCAGGAGGGCCGCGCCCCAGCCGGTGCGGTCCTTGCCGGCCGTGCAGTGGAAGAGCAACGGGTCGGTGGTGTGGGCGAGTTCGGTGAGCAGCAGGCGGTACGCCGCCCGGCCGGAGGCGCTGGTGACGAAGGCCTGGTAGTCGGAGATCAGCGCCTGCTCGGCGCGGCCGTCGCCGAGCAGCCGGTTGGCGGCGGCCGGATCGGTCATCACGGTGCCGAGCTTGGAGGCGGCGCCGGCGCTCATCGCGTCGGCGAGCACGTCCGCCACGATCAGGTCGGTGGCGGGCGGGAGCCGGTCGGGCCGGGCGCTGCGTTCGGCCGCGGTGCGCAGGTCGACCACGGTGCGGACACCGAGCGCGGCGAACGCCGGGTCGGTCGCGGGGGCGAGCCGGTCGAGCTGTCCGGAGCGGAACGCCAGCCCGGACCTGACGGTCCGTCCGCCGGGCAGCGGGACGCCGCCCAGGTCGCGGAGGTTGGCGACGGTGGTGGCCTCGACGGGCAGCGAGTAGGGCATGGCGGGCGCTCCTCCGGGCGGGCGGCCGGCTGGGTCTGCTGTCGACCATAGGCGGTGGGCGCACGGGGCGCGCGGGGGCGCACTGGGGCATTGGTGGGGCGTGATCGACGGCGTTCCTGGCGGTGCGTCGAGCGCGGGCGGCAGGGTGGGCGGCGAAGGCAGGTCGGCAGTTGAGAGAGGGGTCGGGATGGCGGCGAAGGTACTGATCGTCACGGGGGACGCGGCGGAGTCGCTGGAGGTGCTCTACCCCTACCAGCGGCTGCTGGAGGAGGGGTACGAGGTGGTGCTCGCGGCCCCGACGAAGAAGACCCTGCAGTTCGTGGTGCACGACTTCGTGCCGGGCTTCGACACGTACACCGAGAAGGCGGGCTACTGCTGGCCGGCCGACGTGGCCTTCGCCGACGTCGACCCGGCCGAGTACGTGGCGCTGGTGATCCCCGGCGGCCGGGCGCCCGAGTACCTGCGCAACGACCCGGAGGCGCGGCGGATCGTGGCGCACTTCTTCGAGCTGGACAAGCCGGTCGCGCAGATCTGCCACGGCCCGCTGCTCAGCCTGCCGGGCGGCGCGCTGACGGGGCGTCGGACGGCCGCCTACCCCGCGCTCGAGCTGGACGTGGTGGCGGGCGGCGCCACGTACGAGGACGGTGACGCGGTGGTCGACGGCGTGCTGGTCTCGGCCCGGGCCTGGCCGGACCACCCGGGGTGGATGCGGGCGTTCGTGGAGATCCTGCGGAAGAAGGCTCCGGCCAACTGACGGGCCGGACGGCGCGGTGGGCGGTGGCGCGCAGGCGCGGCCGCCCACCGGCGTGTCGGTCGTGCCCCGTGGTGCGGCGGCTGTGCGGCGGCGTTAGCGTCGGGGACATGCATGTGGTGATCGCTGGTGGGCATGGCAAGATCGCGCTTCGGCTGGAGCAGCTGCTCGCCGAGCGCGGTGACTCGGTGGAGGGGCTGGTCCGGTCGGCCGGGCAGCTCGACGACCTGGCCCGGGTGGGTGCCCGGGGAGTGGTGTGCGATCTGGAGACGGTCTCCCTGGAGGACCTGGCGGGCGGCCTCAGCGGCGTGGACGCGGTGGTCTTCGCAGCCGGTGCCGGGCCGGGGAGCGGCAGCACCCGCAAGGACTCGGTCGACCGGGGCGCGGCCGTACTCTTCGCCGACGCGGCCGAACTGGCCGGGGTGCCCAGGTATCTGATGATCAGCACGATGGGCATCGAGCGCGCCGGGGCGGCGGGGATGGACCAGGAGTTCACCGACTACCTGCGGGCCAAGGGCGCGGCGGAGGCCGACCTGCGGCCCCGGGACATCGGCTGGACGATCCTGCGGCCGGGACCGCTGATGGACGAGCCGGGCAGTGGCTTCGTCCGGCTGGCCGTGCCGACGCTGCCGTTCGCCCCGGTGCCGCGGGACGATGTCGCCCTGGTGCTCCGGGAGCTGCTGGACACCCCGGCGGCGGTCGGCCGGACGCTGGAGCTGACCGCCGGAGCGGAGCCGGTGGCCGAGGCGGTACGGGTGGCGCTGGCAGTGGGCTGACGGTGGCTCAGGAGCTGAACTCCGGGCGGTGACCAGGGGCCTTGGAGTTCAGGATCGGCAGCATGGACCGGTGTCGGTGTGCTGCGTCACGATGAGCGTATGACGGACAGCGGATCGGACCGGCCGGACGGTGACGGGGCGTCCTCGGGCGGTACGAACAGTACGAACTGGACAGCGGTGGCGGCCGTCGCGGGGGCCCTGGCCACTGCCGTGGCGGTGCTCGCGTACGTGGTGCCGCCGAGTCCTCCGGCGGCCCCGGCACCGGTGCCCGTCGTCTCCACCTGGTCGAGCCCGCCGCCCTTGCCTTCGCCCTCGCCAACTCCGACTCCGACGCCTTCACCGACTCCGTCGCCCACCCCTGAGCCGGAGCCCACGCCGACCCTCTCGCCGACGCCGACGCCGACACCGAAACCGACTCGTTCGGTGGTGGTGCCGATGCCCGCCCCGGCGCTGCCGGCCGTCCGCCCGGGTGGCTGCGACCCGGCGGACGCTGTGCTGGACAGGTACAACAAGGTCGTCGGGACGACCAAGGGGAGCCGGATCGCCGCTGCGCAGGAGGCGCGCGACGGCATGATGAGCGCGAGCCTGAGTGCTACGGGCGGGGTCTATTCGATCATCACGCGGCTGGCACAGGGGTTCCAGGAGTTGGGATTCATCCTGACGGGCATGGTCGGCGGCGACTACAACGCGGTGGTCGCCGAGATGAACGGCGACATCAAGACGCTCAAGAGCCTCTGCGACTCCCACTGACCTGACGGTCGGTCACGGTCGAGGCTTCGTGCTCCGAGCGCCGGGCGCTCCGGTTGGCCAGCAGCGCGAGGACGAGGGAGAGCGTCGCGACCGCCAGGCAGGCGAGGGTGGCGTGGAAGAAGGCGGTGTTCGGGGTGGCGGCCGAGCTGTTCAGGTAGATGCCCGAGATCGCGGAGATGCCGACGGCGGCGGCGATCCGCTGGGACATCTGCAGGATGCCGCCCGCGACCCCGGCGGCCTCCGCCGGGGCGTACCGGAGCACCTGGGCCTGGTTGGGGGAGATGGACAGACCGGTGGCGGCGCCGGTGCAGAGCTGGCCGAGGGCGAGCAGCGCCGGGACCCAGCCGGACGGGGCGTACAGCGCGGCCAGGCCGCCGAGCAGCAGGGCGCCGATCCCCAGCCCCAGGCCGAGCGGCACCACGTGCCGGCCGAACCGCTGCACCGCCCGCCAGGCGAAGGACGAGACCACCGCCATCGCCAGCGCGGACGGCAGGGTCACGGCGGAGGCGGCGAGCGGGGAGAGGCCGAGGCCGTCCTGGAGGAACATCACCAGCACCAGACCGGCGGCCAGCGCGGCGCCGAACTGGCACATCGCGGTGAGCGTGCCCAGGGTGTACGGCGCCGAGCGGGGCAGCGCCGGGTGGATCAGCGGCTGGCGGCCGGTCGCGGCGTAGTGCCGCTGCCAGGCGACCAGCAGGCCGGTGAGGGCCAGCGCGGCGACGCCCAGTGCGATCTTGGTGCCGGGGGCGGCGGGCTGGACGAACGGGAGCATCACGGTGACGGTGATGGCGGCGGTCAGCAGGAGGCCGAGCGGGTCCAGGGTGGTGCGCACGGTGGTGCTGCGGGGGGTGGGTGTGGGCAGGTGACGGATCGCCAGGAGAAGGGTGGCCAGACCGGACGGCGCGCTGACCAGGAAGGCGAGGCGCCAGCCCCAGTCGGGCCCGGCCAGCGCGATCAGGGCGCCGCCGAGGGGCGGGCCGAGGGCGATCGCGACGGCGCAGGTCACCTGGTAGAGGCCGAGGGCACGGGTGCGGGCGGGGCCGGTGAAGACGTCCTGGAGGGTGCCGATCATCTGGGAGTTCACCAGCCCGGCGCCGGCGCCCTGGAGGAGGCGGACCGCCACCAGCAGCCAGGGGGTGGTGGCGGTGGCGGCGAGCAGTCCGGCGCCCACGAAGAGCGCGATCCCGGCGACGAAGAACGGCTTGCGGCCGCGCAGGTCGCCGAGGCGGCCGCCGGGGATCAGGGCGAGGCCGAAGGCGAGGGAGTAGCCCGCGACGATCCACTGGATCTGGGTGGAGTCGGCGTGGAGTGTGCTGCGGAGCGCCGGGATGGCGATGTTGAGGACGGAGTTGTCCAGCATGGTGGTGAAGCCACCGGCCAGGCAGACCGCCAGGATCTGCTTCTGCTTCGCTGTTTTGTGCACGGAGGGAGGCTAACGGGCGCGGGGCGCTCCGGGGAGAGGCGGGGTGAGATCGGGGCAGGACGGGTCGGGGCGGGCGGTGGTCAGGCCGAGGCGGCCAGCAGCGTCCAGGGTTCGGGGCGGGCGAGGGCGAGCCGGGGTTTGCGGTCGGCCCAGTGGCGGACGGCGGTCGCCATCACGGCGGCGGGGTCGGTGACCTGGTGGGTGGGGGTGAAGGGTTCGGTCATGGCGGTGTAGCTCTGGAACATCGCGAGCAGTCTGACGGCCTGGGTCTGGAACGGCGAGAGGTGCTGGTCGGCGAGCGGGAGGAAGAAGCGGTTCCAGCTCTCGACCGGGACCAGCGGCGGCCGTTCGATCGGCGGGACGCCGTGCCGGGCCCGGTACTCGTTGAGGGTGTCGCAGATGACGTCGAGCAGGGCGGTCAGGGTCAGGCAGGCCGGTCCGGCGGCGATCACCTCGGTCCTGGGGACTGGCGGCGGATCGCCGAGGGCGGCGTCGGCGATCACCGCGGCGACCTGGTCGACCGGGCTGATCTCAGCGAAGCCACCGGGGTCGCCGACCACCACGGCGGCCAAGCCTGAGACCAGGGCCTGCAGGATGGTGTACGGACCGGAGAACCGGGCGATCCGCCCGTCCGGCCGGCGGCCCACCACCAGGGGCGGCCGAACGACCGTCAGGGCGCCGGGATGGTCGGTTCGGACCAGGTCCTCGCCGCGGGCCTTGGACCACTCGTAGCCGTTGCGGTAGCCCTCGAACTCGGCGCCCCGGAGATCCTCGGGGTTGCGGGTGCCGCCGACGTAGGCGGTGGACACGTGGACCAGGTGGGTGTCCCGGTCGGCCAGGCCGAGCACCGCCCGCAAGGGGGCGAGGTTGGCGTCGACCGCCTGCTCACGGGTGAGGGTCCAGCGGGTGCTGGCCGCCGCGTGCACGATCACGTCCCAGTGGCCGGTCAGCGCGGCGGGCGGGGGCTCGGCGCCGAGGTGCCAGCTCACCGGGGCGTCGGCGGTGGGGCGTCGGGCGACCTGGACGAGCGTGTGCCCGGAGGTCTGCAGCAGGTCGGCGACCTCGGTGCCGACCACACCGGTGGCGCCGGTCAGAAGGATTCGCATGTCGTCGTTTCTGGTGGAGTGTCAGGTGACTGGGGTTCAGGTGGCCGGGGTTCAGGCGGTCGGGGTGAGGACCAGGCAGGCGTTCTGGCCGCCGAAGCCGAAGGAGTTGGAGAGCACCGGCGCGGGCCGGACCGCGCGGGGGACGGTCGTCACGAGGTCGACCAGGTCGGCCTCGGGACTGGTGGTGAGGTTGGCGATCGGCGGGACCACACCGCGGCCCGCGCAGAGCAGGGCGAGTGCGGCCTCCAGGGCGCCCGAGCCGCCGATCAGGTGGCCGGTGACGCCCTTGAGGGCGGTGACCGGTGGCGACTGGCCGTCGAAGCAGCGGTCGATCGCGCGGGCCTCGGCGCGGTCGTTGAGCAGCGTCGAGGTGCCGTGTGCGTTGACGTGCCCGATGTCGGCCGGGGCGAGGCCGGCATCGGTGATCGCCCGGTGCATGCAMCGGGCGGCCACCTCGCCGTCCTCGCGCGGGGCGACGATATGGAAGGCGTCGCAGTTGTCGGCGTACCCGGCCACCTCGCCGTGGATGGCGGCGCCCCGGGCGACGGCCAGGTCCCAGCGTTCGAGCACCAGGACGGCGGCGCCCTCGGCCATCACGAAGCCGTCCCGGTCGGTGTCGAACGGGCGGCTGGCCAGCTCGGGTTCGTCGTTGCGGACGGACATCGACCGCATTCGGGCGAAGGCGCCGACCACGACGGTGCTGACCGAGGAGTCGACGCCCCCGGCCACCGCTGCGTCCAGCTCGCCGTAGCGGATCCGGCGGGCCGCCTCGCCGATCGCGGTGGTTCCGCTGGCGCAGGCCGAGGAGTAGGTGGTGCAGGCGCCCTGGAAGCCGTAGCGCAGGGCCAGCCGGCAGGCGGCCGAGTTGGCCATGGTCCGGGGCACGGTGTGCACCGGCATCTCCCGGGGCCGGGTCCCGTGGCTGAGGGTGACCTCCTCCATGCTGGGCAGACCGCCGATACCGGTGCCGATCTGGACGCCGATCCGGTCGGGTGCCAGGCCGGTCGGGCCGGTCAGCGTGGTCAGGGCGGCCTGGTCGACCGCGTCGGCGGCGGCGCAGAGCAGCAGGACGGTGGCCCGGTCGACCTGCCGGGCCACCCGGCGGGTGACGTACGCGTCGACGTCGAACGGCGGGACCAGGCAGGCGAAGTGCACCGGCAGGTCCTGCTCGATCAGGTGGTCGACCAGGGTGGCGGTGGACCGGGCCTTGAGCACGCTCTCGTACGCCTGCTCCAGGTCGTTGCCGGCCGGGGACTTGATGCCGATGCCGGTCACCGCGACCCGGTGGCCGCCGGAGGGGTGGGCGGTCACGGGCACCCGACCGTCCGGGCCGACAGCAGGTCGATGGCGTGGCCGACGTCCTGAGCGCTCGTCAGGTCCTCGACCGCGATCCGCAGGGTCAGGGCGCGTTCCAGCCGGGCGCCGATCTCCATCAGCTCCAGGCTGTCGATGCCGTGGTCGGCCAGCAGGCTGGTGCGCTCCTGGATCTCCTCGATCCCGGTGCCGAGTACGTCCGAGATGGTCGTCCTGACCGTCAGGGCCAGTTCCTCGCGGGTGGGCATGTGTTTGGTTCCTTCCGATGGTGGGTCAGGGGGTCGGTGCGGCGGCGATCGCGGCGTCGAGGATGTCGAGCGCCTCGGCCAGGTCCGCCTCGGTGCTGACCAGGGGCGGCAGCAGCCGGACGGTGGTGGGGCGGCCCAGGCAGGGCGACACCAGCAGGCCCCGGGCGGCGAGTTCGACCACCACCGCCCCGGCGGTGGCGGGCGAGACCAGGTCGAGGCCGCGCAGCAGGCCCCGGCCGGGTACGGCGCGGACGGTGTCCGGGTGGCGGCTCCGGAGCCGGTCCAGGCCGGTGTCCAGGAGGGTGGACAACAGCCGCCCGTGCCCGGCGAGTTGTTCGATCGCGTGGAGGGCGGCGGGCAGGGCGGCGCAGCTCAGCGGGTGGCCGCCGAAGGTGGCGGAGTGCAGGAACGGGTCAGCGGCCAGCGGGGCGTACAGCCGCTCGGAGCAGACCAGGGCGGAGAGCGGGACCACGCCGCCGCCCAGCGGTTTGCCGAGCAGCACGCCGTCCACCGGCAGGCCCTCGGCCAGCGCGACCGAGGGCTCCCCGCAGCGGCGCAGGCCGCACTGGATCTCGTCGGCGATCACCAGGGTGCCGTGCTGCCCGGCGTCCGCGCACCAGCGCCGCAGGACGTCGGTCCGCAGCGGGACGGCGCCGTTCTCGCCCTGGACGGGCTCGAAGACCAGGGCGGCCGCCGGGCCGGTGGCCAGCTCCCTGGCGACGGCCTCCGGGTCGTCCGGGTCGATGTGCACGACATCCACGGCGCAGCCCTGCAGGCCGATCCGGTAGAGCGGACTGTGCGTCAGGGCGAGCGCGCCGAGCGACTTCCCGTGGAAGCCCCCGCGCACCGCGATCACCCGGTCCCGGCCGGTGGCGAGCCGGGCCAGCTTGACCGCCACCTCCACCACGTCGGCGCCGTTCAGCCCGAAGTAGACCTTGGGCAGCGTGCCGCCCAGGTGGCCGGCCAGGCAGTCGGCCGCGCGGGCGGTCACCGGGTTGGCCAGGCTGCGGGTCGCGGTCGGCATGGTGTCGAGCTGGTGGCGGACGGCGGCCACCACCTCGGGGTGCCGGTGGCCGAGCAGGGTGACCGCGTAGGAGCCGAAGTCCAGGACCGAGCGGCCGTCGGAGAGGGTCACCCGGACGCCGTCGGCCGTGGCCTCCACCGCGCCCCGGCCGGCGAAGCTGCCGGTCAGCGCGAGTTTGGGGGAGAGATGGCGGCGCAGCTGGTCGAACACCTCGGTGGCGGTGGTCACTTGGCCGCCGCCGGGTGCAGCGGCTGGTCCGTGCGCCGGCTGTTGAGCGGTGCGAGCTGTCGCCGGAGGGCGGCCAGCATCTCCTCGGCGTTCTCCCGCAGGGCCTGCGCCGCGATCGGGTTGAGCATCTCGGCGAGCAGCGGGATGCCGATGTCGAAGTCCGCGTGCAGGGTCACCAGACTGCCGCCCGGGGCGGCGTCGACCGCCCAGTGGCCGACGAACTCGCCGAGATCGCCGGTGAGTTGGCGAAAGTCGAAGCGGCGGGCGGCCGGGTCGATCACCTCGGCCTCGGTCCAGCGCAGCACCGAGCCCTGCAGCCGGACCGACCAGGCGGTGGTGCGGTGCCACGGGTCGGACTGCTCGGTGATCTCCACCGAGTCGACGCTCGCCATGCAGTGCGGGTAGCGCTCCACGTCCACCACCGCCGCCCAGACGGTGTCGGGCGGTACCGCGATGGGCAGTTCCACTTCAACGCGTGGCATGGGAGAACCCCTTCTGGTCGTGGTCGGCAGCGAACGCGGTGGTGAACGTGGCGGCGTGCGGGCCGAGCGCTTCGGTGAGTGCGGAGGTCAGCGCGGGAGGCAGTACCCGGCGGAGCAACGCCCTTGGCAGCGGGCGGAGATGGGTCATCGCGTAGCACTGCTCGACCAGCTCGCAGCCGAGCTCCAGCTTGGGCTGGTACGCGGTCTGGGCGAACCGGATCTGCCGGCAGCCGGAGTCGATCGCCAGCCGGATCGCCGCGTGGTGCACGGCGTGGTAGAGCCCGGCGTCGTGGGCGATCCGGTAGTCAAGGCCGATCCGGGCACCGGTGGCGCCGGTGCCCTCGAAGAAGCAGAGCAGGAAGGCGACCAGCCGCCCGTGCTCGAAGCAGGCCACCAGCCGCCGCCCGGCCGGGTCGCCGGCCTGGACGGCGGCCAGGAACGAGGCGTCCAGTACGTCCAGGGTCTGGTCGGCCCGGGCCATCACCTGCCGGTACAGCGCGAGCATCTCGGGGAGCAGGTCGGCGAAGTCGTCGAGCACCTCGGTCCGCAGCCCGGGCCAGGCCGCGGCGCGGCGGATCTTGCTCCGGGCGTTCCGCCGGGGCTTGGCCGGGAGCCCGGCCAGGTAGTCCTCGAACGAGCCCTGGCCGAGCCGGAGTTCGGTGTCCGGCAGGCTGGGCAGGAAGAAGAAGCCGGCCGTGGCCAGGGCCGGGTGCAGTCCGGCGAGTTCGGCCGGGGCGAAGTCCTTGAACACCACGGTGCCGAGCCCTTCGCGCCGGGCCAGGTCGAGTACGGCGGCCACCAGCGGAGGCACCGCCTCGGGCGGGAGCCGATCCGGCGTCAGGACGTGCCCCTGACCGAGGAGGTGGCCGCAGAACAGCATCGGTACCCGCAGCAGCCGGGGGAACAGGCGGCGCACCGGTGCCAGCAGCCGGCGCTCGCGCGGGCCGACCACGTCGTCCAGCCACAGGTTCCGGAACAGGCAGAGCGGCAGCACCGCGACCAGCTCCGTGCCCTGACGCAGCACCAGGTACGCGAAGCCGTCAGGACCGATCCGGCCGCGCTCCATGGCGAGCAGGACGGCGCGCGACCACATCGGGTCGTCCGGTGGGGCGAGCTTCTCCCAGAGCGGGGCGGGCAGCAGCTCGATGCTGCGGACCACCTCGACCCGGTATCCGTCCGGCCGGGTCACCGTGGTCAGCCGATCCGCAGCGGGCGGCCGTCGAGGAAGTCCCGCAGCGGTCCGGCCATCCGGCCGCGGGCCGGGGGGTGGAAGGTGAGTCCGGCGGCGGCCGAGGCCAGGTAGCTGCCGTCGGAGGAGCTGACGAAGGCCATCCCGCCGAGCGCGGCCAGACAGGTCCTGGTGGTGCGGGCGATGGCGTCCTGGGCCGAGTACCGGGCGGTCAGTGCGGCGACCAGCAGGGTGTCGGTCCACTCCTCGTCCGCCATCGCGCGGGCCACCGCCTCGACCGCGAGCATCGCGGCCTCGATGTCCACCAGGTACGTGCTCGGGTCGTCGGCCCCGCTGCCGGGCCGGGCCAGCACGCGTTCCACCAGGGCGCTGGCCACCCCGAGGTAACCGGCCGTCAGCAGCAGCTCGAACCAGAGGAACCCGGCCACGTTGAGCGCGTCGGGCACGGCGTCGGCGGTGACCTCGGTCAGGACCACCATCTCCAGGTCGACCTCGACCTCGGTGAGCACCACCTCGTCGCTCTCCGCCCCGGCCAGGATCGGCGTCCGCCAGAACGGTCTGACCTCGATCCCGGGGGACTGCGCGGGAATCAGCGCGACGGCCAGCCGCTCGACACCGTCCTGGTCGGTGATGGTGACCGAGGCGGTCAGCAGGTCCATCGAGCGGGAGAGGCTGCACGGCATCTTGCTGCCGTTCAGTACCACCCGCTCGCCCCGGCGCTGCGCGGTGATGTGCGGCTTGAGGATGTTCTGTCCGGCCCGGCCCTCCGCGAAGCCGGAGGCCAGCAGCAGGCCGTCCCGGGCGATCGCGGTCAGCAGTGCTCCCTCCGGCCCGCTGCCGTCCGCCGCCCGGACCAGGCCCGCGACCGAGAAGTGGTGCATCGTGGTGGCCACCGCCAGGGAGGGGCAGCGGGCACCGATGGCGCGCTGCACCCGGACGGCCTGCAGCGGCGTCGCGCCCGAGCCGGCGTGCCGGGTGGGGACCAGCAGGGCGGGGCCGCCGGCTGCCCGGAAGGCCTGGATCGCCGGGCTGGGCGCGGATTCCAGCCGCTCCAGCGGCTGGGCGGCCAGGGCTGCGTCCAGCCCGGGCATGAAGGTCTCCAGAGTGGCGCGTTCGCGGTGCAGGAAGTTCACGGGTGATCCCTTCGGGGCGGAGTAGTGGGTAGGGCCTGGCGCCGGACGCTGCGTTACCTCGCGCGGGCCAGCGGGAGGTGCTCGAAGGCCCGCAGGCCGGCGCCGCTGCGCCGGGTGGGTGGCTGTCCCGACAGGGTCAACCCCGGGAAACGGTCCAGTAGTTGGTGCAGCAGGGCGGCGCCCTCCAGGCGGGCCAGTGCGGCGCCGAGGCAGTAGTGCGCTCCCGCGCTGAAGCTGAGCACCCGGATCTCCGGACGCCGTACGGTGAAGGTGTCCGGGTCGGGGTGCCAGGCGGGATCACGGTTGGCCGCCGCCAGGACGGTGATCACGCTCGCCCCGGCGGGAAGCAGGACGCCGCCGACCTCCACCGGCCGGGTGGCGATCCGTTCGGTCATCGGGATCGGGGTGTCCCAGCGCAGCGACTCCTCGAGGGCGGCCGGGACGAGCTCGGGCCGCTGCCGGAGCAGGGCCCACTGGTCGGGGTGGGTGAGCAGGGCGAACACCGTCAGGCCGAGCATCCCGGTGGTGGTCTCGAAGCCGGCCACGAAGACCAGGATCAGGGTGTCGACGAGCTCACGCTCCGTCAGGTCAGGGTCTCCCGAGGTGTCTTCGGCGGCTTCTTCGGTGCCGTGCAGCGCGACCAGGGTGGAGGCGAGGTCGTCGGCGGGACGGGCGCGGCGTTCGCGCAGCAGGGCGGTGAAGTACTCCCGCAGGGCGGTGACCGCCCGGTCGGCGCGGGCCCAGTCGGCCGGGGTGCGGACCGGCTCCAGCAGCCGTCCGGCGTCCTCGCCGAGCCGGCGGAACCGGCCCTGGTCCGCGCGGGGCACCCCGATCAGCTCGCCGACCACCGCCACGGGGAGCGGCGAGGCCACCAACTCCTGGAAGTCGGCGTCGCCTCCCGAGGAGGTCGCGTCGGCGAAGGAGTCCAGCAGTTCGGCGGTGATCTTCTCCACCGCCCCGCCCAGCGCGGCGATCCGGCGGGCGCTGAAATCCCGGACCACCAGGCGGCGGAGCCGGTCGTGGGCGGCCCCGTTGGTCGCGAGCATCGAGGTGTAGAAGAACTCCGCAGCGGGGTGGTCCCGCCAGTCCTGGACTTCGCGCACACACCATTGCAGATCCGGGACCAGGAATTCGGGATTGGCCAACACAGATTGGCAGTCGGCGAATCTGGTCAGGAAATGCGAGCCGATCGTCGCACTGTAATACAGCGGGGCGGTGCGCCTGAGCTCGGCCAGCGCGGGGTAGGGATTTTCCCGGCCCGCGGGCGTGAAAATTGAGAAGAGCGTCGACTCTGCATCCACCGGTCCGGCCTTGCTCGCCCGTAATGACTGGCGCAGCGTAGCGGAAATTTCCGAAGCTCATTGCTGTGGAAAGCAGATGAATTATGGTCAGTAGTTCGAGCACGTTTCAGTGGGCCTGGTGGCGCCGGGCCAGAGGTGATTCGGCCGGGGTGTCGAGGGCGGAGCGCGAGCTCGGTTGCACCCCGGGGTAGCGCGGCCTCATGCGCTCCCTCGGTCGGGTCGGGTCGGGCCGGGTCAGGCGAGGTGACCCATGGGCGGCTCCGGGACCGGCGTCGGGTACGGCTGCGGGTTGGGGTCGGGGAACGGTGGCGGCGCCGGGTCCGGCAGGGGGTCGGGGATGGGTGGACGGGTATCGGGGTTCGGGGGCACCGGGATGGTCATTCCCACCGGCCCCTGGGTGCGCTGACTGGGCATGGTGTCGACCTCCTTGCTCGGTGTACGCCTACCCGGCTCGGCTGGGATGACACGGGCCGGTCGGTCCCGCCGAGCCGGGTCTAGGATCACGCGAAACACCGGAGGAAACCGCGATGCCCGAGGCCAGGAACGTGGTGCTGATCTGCGCCGACCAGTGGCGGGGGGACGCCCTGTCGGCAGCCGGTCACCCGGTCACTCTGCTGGGGACGTTCCGGGCGGCGGGTTACCACACCCAGGCGGTCGGCAAGATGCACGTCTGGCCGGAGCGGGCCCGGCTGGGCTTCGACGACGTCCTGCTGCACGACGGCTACCTGCACTGGTCGTACGACCGGCGGCGGGAGCCGGCCGAGTACGACGACTACGGGCCGTGGGCGAGGGAGCGCGGTGCGGGTGGGCACGACGCGCACGGTGGTCGCGTTCACCTCGGACCACGGCGAGATGCTCGGGGAGCACGGGCTGTTCCGCAAGGGCTACCCGTACGAGGGCTCGGCCCGGGTGCCGCTGCTGCTGGCCGGACCTGGGGTCGGCGGGGGAGTGGTCTGCGAGGAGGTGGTGGAACTGCGGGACGTGATGCCGACTCTGCTGGAGTGCGCGGGAGTCGAGGTGCCCGGCGGTGTGGAAGGGCGCAGCCTGCTGCCCTGGGCGCGCGGGGAGGGGGCGGGCCCGGTGCGGGAGTACCTGCACGGCGAGCACGCCCTGCTGGGGCAGTCCCTGCAGTGGATCGCGACGGGGCGGTGGAAGTACGTCTGACTGTCGGGGGAGGGCGTGGAGCAGCTCTTCGACCTGGTCGCCGATCCCGGGGAGCTGCGGGACCTGGCGGGGGACGGGTTGGCTCAACTGGCCGAGCTGCGGGGGTTGTTGGTCGAGGAGCTGACGGGCCGGGAGGAGGGCTACGTCCGGGAGGGGCGGCTGGTCGCGGGCCGGGAGCCGGTCACGGTGCTGACGTCTTGCTGACGTCCCGTCAGGGCTTCCAGGTCCGGTCCAGGAAGTCGGCGATCAGCGGGGCGATCTCCGGGAGGTGGTCCTCCAGGGCGAAGTGGCCGGTGTCGAAGAGGTGCAGCTCGGCGGCGGGCAGGTCGCGGAGGTAGGCGTGGGCGCCCGGCGCGGGGAAGAAGGCGTCGTTGGCGCCCCAGAGGACGAGGGCCGGCGGGGTGTGGGTGCGCAGCCAGTGCTGCCAGACCGGATACTTGCCGACGTTGCTGTGGTAGTCGAAGGCCAGGTCCAACTGGGGCTGGGTGCGGCCAGGCTGGTCCAGGAAGTGCTGGTCGAGCGTCCAGCCCTCGGGGGCGATCAGCTCAGGGTCGGTGGTGCCGCCCTCGTACTGGCCCCGGGTGGCAGGGAGGGTGAGCAGCCCGCGGACGGTGGCCTCGGCGCCGGGGGTCTCGGGGCGCAGGGCGATGAAGTCGCGGGCCATCGGGGAGAGTCCGTCGGTGTAGGCGTTGCCGTTCTGGACCACCAGCCCGGCGATCCGGTCGGGGTGGCGGGCGGCGAGCCGGAAGCCGACCGGGGCGCCGAAGTCGAAGGCGTACAGGACGAACCGGTCCAGGCCGAGCTGCTCGGTGAACTTCTCGGTGATGTCGGCCAGTCGGTCGAAGGTGTAGGAGAACGGGCCGCCGGTGGTGCTGGACTCCGGGACGTCGCTGTGGCCGAAGCCCGGGTAGTCCGGGGCGATCAGCCGGTACTGCGAGCCGAGAGCGTCGATCAGGCGGCGGTACTGGTGCGAGGCGGACGGGAAGCCGTGCAGCAGGAGCATCACGGGTGCGTCGGGATCGGCCGGGAGGCTCTCGCGGTAGAAAATCCGCAGGCCGTCGACGGTGAGGTGGCGGTGGCGGATACGGGCGATCATGGCTAATGCCTCCTGTGGTTGCTGTGGCATTAGTTTTGCCGAGAGTGGCTAACGTGTCAAGGGTTTGTCGTAGCATTAGGTCATGGATGAGGCGCTGACCGGCGAGCCACTGGCTCTGGACCTGCTGAACACCCGCCCCGCCGACGGTGACCTGCTGGCCGAGGTGGCCGGGCTGCGGGCCTGGCTGCGGCTGCAGGCCGGGCGCGGGCTGGTGGACGATCCGGCCGAGGCCGGGGCCGCCGAGCTGGCGGCCGCCCGGGGGGTGCGGGCGCTGGCGGCGGAGGCGGTCGGCCGGGCGCGGGCCGGTGAGCCGGTGCCGACGGCCGTACTGGCCGGTCTGAACGCCGCGCTGGGTGCTGCGCCGGTGGTCGGGGAACTGGTCCTGGACGGGGCGGAGCTGACGTACCGGCAGCGCCGGGCGGGTCGGACGGCCGACCGGCTGGCTGCCGAACTGGCGGGCGCAGTAGCCGAGTTGATCGCCGACCCGGTGGAGCTGGCGGCCGTCCGGGAGTGTGCGGCGGAGGACTGTGTGCTGCTGTTCCGGCCGGTCAACCCCCGGCGGCAGTGGTGCTCGGCGGCCCGCTGCGGGAACCGCGCCCGGGTGGCCAGGCACTACCGGCGGCAGAAGGGGGCGGAGGCGTGAGGGTAGGCTCGGCCGGACCGCAGCGAGGGTGGAGGACCGGATGACGCCGCTGGCGATGATGGCGGGCAGCGCAGAGGTACTGGCGCGGCCCGACCTTGGGGAGCACCTGCTGACGGACCTGGAGCGCACCCGGGCCGACCGGTTCCGGTTGGCGTCCTCGCGGGCCGACTTCGTCGCGGCGCACCTGCTGGTACGGGAGTGCGCGGCCCGGCTGCTGGGCCGACCGGTGGCGGGGCTGACGCTGCTTCAGCGCTGCCCGGACTGCTCGCGGGACGACCACGGCAAGCCCTACCTGGCCGAGCACCCGGAGGCGCAGGTGAGTCTCTCGCACGGCCGGGGCGTGGTCGCCGCGGCGGCGGGTCTGCACCCGGTCGGGGTGGACGTCGAGCAGCCGTCCCGGGGGACGGCGGCCGAGGTGATGGAACGGGTGCTCAGCGCGGGCGAGTTGCGGCGGGTCCGGGAGCACGCCGAGCCGGACCGGGCGTTCCTGCGGCTCTGGGTGCGCAAGGAGGCGATGGTCAAGCTGGGGCGGACCACGCTGGACACGCTGACCGAAATCGACCTGTCCGCACTGGAGTTGGACGGTTCGCCGCTGCGCGGCCGGTACGGCGACCTGCATCTGCTGGACTGGGTGGACGAGCGGCACGGTGCGGCGGTCGGGGTGGTCAGCACCGAGGCGCCCCGGGTGGAGCAGCTGTGAGGCCCGCCGTCACCCGGAGCGGGTGACGGCACCGTTCATACCGGAGATTCCGAGGTGGGCGTAGGCGGTCGCGTCGTCCCAGCCGAAGACGGACTTCAGCTTGGTCTTGAGGCCCTCGGCCGCGTTGACGGTGCTGCCGTACATGTCGGCGCCGCCGCCGAAGTCGAACGGCATGATGGTGAAGACGTCGATGTTGGCGTTCAGCGCCTTGGACTGCTCGATCAGGCGGTTGCCCCAGGAGGTCGGCCCGGTGGTCGAGGTGCCGAAGGTGAGGATGGTCCGCAGACCAGGGTTGTTGTTCTTGACGATCTTCAGGGCGTTGATGATCCGGTCCTGGACGGTGGCGTTCTCGAACTCGTCGGTGTTCTCGATGTCCACGTCGATCGCCTTCAGACCGTAGGCGTCGATCACCTTCTGGTAGGCACCGGCCAGCGCCTCGGGGGTCGAGCAGTTCGGGCCGAGCTTGTTGCCGCTCCAGCCGCCGATGGACGGGACGACGTCACCGCCGGCCGCCCGGATCGCGGCGATGGTGGACTGGTCGACACCGCCGAGCAGCGGACGCTGGCTGTCCCAGCTGGGGTTGCAGCCGTTCTGGGCCAGGATGAACGCCATGGTGAACCACTTGACGCCGGTCGCGCTCATCACCGTGGCGGGCGCCGGGGGCTCGCCCCAGCCGAGGTAGAGGTATGGCGCGGCCTGCTTGAAACCGGGCGGCGGCGGAGTCCCGTTGTCGGTGGTGACCGAGACCGCGGCGGAGGCGGCGGAGGCGTTCCCCGCCAGGTCCCGGGCCTTCACGGTGAAGGAGTAGGCGGTGGCGGGGCTGAGGCCGGTGACGGTGGCCGAGGTGCTGGTGCCGCCGACCGTGGTGGCCAGGGTGCCGCCCCGGTAGACGTCGTAGGCGGTGACGCCGACGTTGTCGGTGGCGGCGGACCAGGAGAGCGAGACCGTGGAGGAGGTCTTGCCGGTGGAGGCCAGGTTGGCCGGGACGGTCGGCGCCACGGTGTCGCTGCTGCCGCCCGGGCCGTCCAGACTGATGTCGTCGGCGTAGTAAGTGCCCTGCCCGTACCAGCCGTTCAGGTAGATCTGGGCGCTGGTCTGGCTCGCCCCGGTGGTGAACGAGACGCTGAGCTTGGTGTAGGCGGTGGCGGACGGCGTCCAGGTCGAGGAGCCGCCGGTGACGCCCAGGTAGACGTAGCTGCCCCGGACCCAACCGCTCAGCGTGTAGGCGGTGTTGGGCTGGACGGCGACGGTCTGGGTGCACTTGGCGTTGTCGCTCGCGCTCGCGGCCCCCGCCAGGGCCTTGGAGCCGCCGTGCACCGGGCTGCTCACCACGGAGCCGAGGCCGCCGGTGCAGGACCAGCCGGAGAGTGTGCCGGTCTCGAAGCCGGGATTGGTCAGCAGGTTGGCGGCCTGCGCGGTGGTGGGGGCGGTCAGGGCCGCTGCGGCGGCCAGGACCGTGGCGCCCAGGCCGGAGAGCAGCCGGGATCGGGTTCGCAAGGAGTACCTCCAGTGGGGGATGGGTGGTACGTCGCTGACGGTGCGTCAGCCGATGGGAGTGCGAGCCCGGTTGGGACCGGGCCCGTCGGCAGGACGGCACCGCGCCAAATGGTATGGACCTGTTGACTCGTTGGTCCAGTCCTCTTACATTGCGAATCTCGGCACCTGGAAAACCGCCGCCCCCCGACCGGACGGCTCGCACGGTTCTGCAACCACCTGTCAGGCACCCCCACACCAACAGGAGAACCATGTCCGGATACCTCAGACGTCGGCTGCCCGCCCTGCTCGGCGCACTGCTGCTGCCGGTGGCCGCGTTCACCGCCCTCGCCGCCCCGCCCGCCCACGCGGCCGGGAAGCTGACCGCCGCGTTCAGCTCGGCGGACAACGGTTCGTGGTGGAAAGGCACTCTGGTGGTCCGCAACGACAACGCGACCGCCGTCACCGGCTGGACCCTGGAGTTCGACCTCCCGGCCGGTGTCACCATCAGCAGCAGCTACAACGGCGAGGCGACCGTGACCGGCCGTCATGTGGTCGCCAGGAACGCGTACTACAACGCCACCGTCGCCGCGAAGAGCACCACCGAGCCCTACAGCTTCTGGTTCGTCGCCACCGGCCCGATCGCCGCCCCCACCGGCTGTACGGTCAACGGCGACAAGTGCGACGGCACCCCCGACGTACCGCCCGGCGCCCCCGGGAAGCCGTCGGTGGTCGCCGTGACGACCCGCTCGGTGGCGCTGAGCTGGGCCGCCGCCGGTGCCGGGGACTACCCCGTCGCCTCGTACGAGATCCTCAACGGCACGACGGTGGTCGGTACTTCGACCGGCACCTCGGGCACCGCGACCGGGCTGAGCCCGGCCACGGCGTACGGCCTGACCGTGCGGGCCAAGGACGCCAGGGGCAACCTCGGGCCGGTGAGTCCGGCGGTCGCGGTGACCACTACCGACCCGGCGAGTGACCCGGTGCCGCCCACGGCACCGACCAACGTGCGGGCCACCACCGTCACTTCGGCCGCCGTCACGCTGGCCTGGAACGCGGCCACCGACAACGTGGGGGTGGTCTCGTACGACGTCTATCAGGGCGGCGTGCCGGTGCAGAGCGTGACCGGCACCTCGGTCACGGTGAACTCGCTGGCGCCCGCGACGAGTTACGTCTTCACGGTGCGAGCGAGGGACGCGGTCGACAACCAGTCACCGCCGTCGGCCGCGCTGACCGTGACCACCGGGGACCTGGCCGGGGCCGGAAAGTACACCCGGGTCGGCTACTTCACCCAGTGGGGCATCTACGGACGCCAGTACTTCGTGAAGAACCTGGACACCTCGGGCACGGCTGCGAAGCTGGACGTCATCAACTACGCCTTCGAGAACATCGACCCGGTCAACCTGACCTGCCTGGCCGGCGTCACCAAGGGCACCACCGCCAACCCGCAGGACCCCGACCAGGGCACCGGCGCCGGTGACGCGGACGCCGACTACGGGCGGCCGTTCAGCGCGGCCCAGTCGGTGGACGGGGTGGCCGACGACGGCTGGGGCAAACTCCGGGGCAACCTCAACCAGTTGAAGAAGCTCAAGGCCAAGTACCCGCACCTCAAGGTCGTCGTCTCGCTGGGTGGTTGGACCTACTCCAAGTACTTCTCCGACGTGGCCGCCACCGACGCCTCCCGGCAGAAGTTCGTCAAGTCCTGCATCGACGTCTGGATCAAGGGCAACCTGCCCGTCTACAACGGCGCGGGCGGTGACGGCGTGGCCGCCGGGATCTTCGACGGCATCGACCTGGACTGGGAGTGGCCGGGCTCGCCCGACGGTCATCCCGGGAACCACTGGAGCGCGAACGACAAGGCCAACAACACTGCGCTGCTGGCCGAGTTCAGGAAGCAGCTCGACGCGTTGGGCGGTTCGCACCGGCTGCTCACCGCCTTCACCCCCGCCGACCCGGCGAAGATCGACCAAGGCTGGGACCTGTCGAGGATCTTCGGTTACCTGGACATCGCGAACGTCCAGGGCTACGACTTCCACGGGGCCGGCAGCGACAACTCCTGGGAGCCGAACCGGACCGGCCACCAGGCCAACCTCTACCCGGACGCCCAGGACCCGTACGGCGTGAAGTTCAGCACCGACACGGCAGTTCAGACCTACCTGAACGCCGGGGTCAACCCGCGCAAGCTCACCATCGGCCTGCCGTTCTACGGGCGGGGCTGGCAGGGCGTCACCGATGGTGGGGTGAAGGGCGAGTGGCAGGCGGCGACGGGTGCGGCGCCGGGCCAGTTCGCGGAGGAGGCGGGGACGCGGGGGTTCAACAACCTGCTGACCACCTTCCCGGGGCTGACGGTGCTGCACGACGAGCAGTCGGTGTCGGCGTACGCCTACACCTCGGCCGGTGGACAGTGGTGGACCTTCGACGACCCGTGGTCGATCGGGAAGAAGGCCGCCTACGTGAAGTCCAAGGGCCTGCTGGGCACGATGATCTGGGAGATGTCCGGTGACACGCCGGGCGGGGCCCTGATCACGGCGCTCGACAACGGCCTGAAGTGACAACTGCCGGGGTGGGCGGGCCACAGCCCGCTCACCCCGGCTCACCTGGTGGGTCCGGTCGGTGCTAGCGCACCAGTGTGGCTCCGGCCCAGTCGGCGTGGTCGCTGTTGATGCCGTCGCCCGCGTCCGTGGCCTTCAGGACGAGGGAGTTGACGCCGGCGACGCTGATGTCGATGGACTGGGTGGCGCTGGAGGGCGTCATCGCTGCCGGGGTTTCGTAGAGCTTGACGCCGTCGCCCCAGATCTCGAACTTGACGGTGGCGTTGGCGTTGACCTCGTCGTCGATGCCGACGTCGGAGCGGAAGCGTGCGTAGGCGCCGTTGAGGGTGTAGGTGACGGTGCTGTTGGCGTGGGTGCCGATGCCCTTGGCGTAGGCGGTGCCGTTCAGCCTGATCGGGTTCCCGTCGACGCTCTTGTCCTGGTGAACGGTGCCCCACCCGATGGTGGGCGTACCCGTCCAGGCCAGGTCGCTGAGCGCGGTCGGGGTCTGCGGGTTGCCGACGAGCTTGGCTCCGGCCCAGTCGGCGTGGTCGCTGTTGATGCCGTCGCCCGCGTCGGTCGCCTTGAGGACGAGGGAGTTGACGCCGGCGACGCTGATGTCGATGGACTGGGTGGCGCTGGAGGGCGTCATGGCCGCCGGGGTTTCGTAGAGCTTGACGCCGTCGCCCCAGATCTCGAACTTGACGGTGGCGTTGGCGTTGACCTCGTCGTCGATGCCGACGTCCGACTGGAAGCGTGCGTAGGCGCCGTTGAGGGTGTAGGTGACGGTGCTGTTGGCGTGGGTGCCGATGCCCTTGGCGTAGGTGGTGCCGTTCAGCCGGATGGCGTTGCCGTCGACGCTCTTGTTCTTCTGGACGGTACCGAAGTCGCTACTGGCGCTGCTCCAGGTGAGATCGCTCAGATCGACCGTCTGTCCGCTTCCGCCGGTGGCGGCGGTGGTGACGGAGAGGGTGTTGCCGGCCCCGGAGAGATTCCCGGCGGCGTCGACCGCCTTGACCGTGAACGTGTACGGCGTCGAGGCGGACAGCCCCGTCGCGGTGAAGCTCGTACCCGTCGACGAACCGACCAGCGTGGTCCCGCGGTAGACGTTGTAGCCGGTGACGCCGACATCGTCGGTCGAGGCCGTCCACCCCAGGCCCACGCTGTTCGACGTCACACTGCTCGACGTGAGGTTGGTCGGCGCGGTGGGGGCCGTGGTGTCGCCGGCCGAGGGCCCGGTGGACGCGGTCACGGACGCACCGGCGGCGACCGGTACGGTCACGTAGGAGACCGTCTTGCCGTACAGCGACTTGGTCTGCGGGGTCTGGGCGGTGCCGTTCACGGTGATCGTGGCGGGGGTGCCGTAGAACTGCGCCTCCCAACTGACGGTGCCGCCCGAGTTGTTGGTCAGCGTGGAGGCCGTCGTACCGGTGTGCTTGAGCTTCAGGTCGTTGTCACCGACCTTGAGGTGGTCGATCTCCACCCACGGCGTCTCGGAGGTCAACCGCGAGACGGTCGCCACCTTGTGGTGCGGGGCGTCCGGCTGAACGCCCATCATGCCGTCGATGGTGCTGCTGACCGCGAGGAACGAGATCTCCGGGTAGGTGTTCTTGCCGGTCATCAGCTTCTTGAGCCACGCCCAGCCCTCGTCGGACCGGTTGTACTGGTAGTACATCTCCGGCAGGTAGGAGGCCGCCTCGACGTTCAGGGCGTCGTCGTTGGCGGCGATGAAGTCCAGGTAGCTGCTGGTCCGGCTGCCGTGGTCGCCCAGCCCGGTCAGCATCATCAGGAAGCTGGCCTCGTGGCCCCAACTGCTGTAGCCGGTACCGGCGGCGTCCTTGCCGCGCATGTACCGGTTGTTCGACGCGTCCCACCAGGTCGCCTCGAATTGGTTGCGCACCCGCTGGGCGCGGTCGGCCCACTTCACGCTGTTGGCGTTGTCGCCCTTCGCCTTCAGAATCTCCGAGTAGGCCAGCATCGACTGGTACTGGTACCCGAGCGAGTCGCCTGCGGAGACCAGGTTCTCGTTCGGGAACTCGAAGAACGTCGCCGTGTACTCACCGGCCTGCTTCCTCGAAACCGGCTGCTCGGCGGCCGGGTTCGCGTCGTTCCAGACCACCTCGTGGTTGGTCAGGAACTGACCCATCGTCGAGTCGTAGTAGGCGGAGAGGGCCGGATCGTTGATCCAGTCGGCGTTGCCCGTCCACTGGTACTGCTTGTACGCCTTGGTCATCAGGTTGAACGGCGACGGCAGTTCGCGGAAGCCGGTGCCGTCGATGTAGTACATGGCCCCGGAGGAACTGTGTGCCCACAGCGGCCAGCCGTTCTGACCCGGATCGTCGGCATCGGCGGCGAAGGTCTTCAGCATGCTGAACGTCTCGGCATCCAGGCCGAGCGCGTGCGCACCGTCCGACTGGTGGGAGATGTCCCGGTTGTAGTAGGACTCCCGGTTGGTGTACGCACCCCAGTAGCCGGGCTCGACGGCCGGGTGGGTGGCGTTCTTCAGGCGCCACCACTCGGGTTCGTGCCCCATCATCGGGTTGCCCGGGTAGAACGTCATGCCCAGGGCCCGGTCCTTGCCCCAGTTGAAGCCGTCGTTCAGTGTGGTGTTCGGCGAGTTGATGGTCAGTGTGCTGGTGGGCGGCCCGACGTACTGCTGGATCGTGATCCGGTCGATGCGGGGCACCTCGCCGGCGGACGTGGCCGTCAGCTCGATGGTGTCACCGGCCTTGAGCTGTACCTTGCTCGACGTACGGGTGTCGATGTTCTTCGGGTCGGTGTAGTCGGTGCCGTACCGCTGGGAGGTGGCCCAGGTGTCCACCGGGACGGAGTTCACGGAGAGCTTGTAGGTCACCCCGTTGGCGGTCTTGCCGTTGTAACGCGTGATCAGGTCGTAGGTTCCGTCAGCGCCGGTGAACGCCTTGCTCGCGGTGCTCGTCTGTCCGGCCACGCCCCGGGCGTAGGTGACGGTGTCGACCGAAGTGCCGTTCCAGGTATGGCTCACGGTGTCCGTCGCGAAGTTGGTCAGCGACATGTTCTCGACCTCGAACACGTAGGGCGTTGCCGCTGCTGTCGCTGGTGAGCTGGGCAGGACAATTGTGGTGCCGACTGCTGCGAGTACGGCAGACAGTGCACAGGCAAGACGACGCATGTGCCGTCGATCCTTTCGTGTGGGGGCGTTCTTGTGCGAGGGCGGTCGAACTCGACCGTCCAGCGGTGGGGGTGTGGGACGCGTTCGGGCAGCGCGGTGCCGACGGCTGGTTGGCGGAGGAGGTCGCCTGGGCCGTGTCCGGTCGCTGAGGTTCGTCTGTCGCCGCCGCTTCGCGTCCGGCGGGGTGGGATCGCGGAGGGCGCTGCGAGGCAGACAGGAGGGGACGCGGGAGAGAGCGTGCGTGAGCCGTGCCGGGCGCAGCGGCTGGTGCGGACGGCTCCTTTCGTCGCTCGCCGTGTTGGAAGACGTTCAACTGTGTTGCCTATTGAGTACTTGGCGGCGAAGCGGTGTCAAGAGTCGCGGTCGGGCCGATCGTGCCCGTCCCGCTTGTGTGCGGGCCGGGTTTCTCGGTTCAGGCGGGCCGTCCCGATGTGGTGGAGCTGATGGCGTTGAGCCGGACGGCATCGCGTATCGGCAGGTCAGCGGTCTGCTGCGGCCGGATGGCGCTCGCTCGGGCGGGGTGGCGAGGGTGGGGTGAACGCGCCTGGAGCGGTGCGAGCGGGCTGGGGTCAACTGCCAACTTGCAACTGGTTGATGACGTTGGTGTAGAAAGTTTTCATTGGTGCGTTGCATGCCGTGGCAAGCGTGAGTAGTGTCCCTCCCCGGAAGGCGGCCCCCGCGGCAGCGCCAGTCATGAGCATGCTGGATCCTTGACTCTTGGTAGAGGCGACGCTTCGGGGGAGTTCGACTTGGGTGTCGGTGAGTTGGTACGCGCTGAGCTTGGGCGGCATACCTGGGCCTCAATGACATGCATGTGCGGTGACTCAGCAGAGCACCTACCTCTGCTGGACGTGATCGGGTACACCCTCGACGGGCATGTGGAGCACGGCACCAACATTTTTGTGGCTGACATCTGCGAGTACTTCGATCTCGGCGGCCAGAAGTCCGGCTACTACCAAGCCCTGCTCCGCGAGCGCGCTAGCGCGAAGACCAAACGTCGACCGGTAGCCCGGGGCTCCGCCAGCTCGGATGCTCGGCCGGCCGCGGGCCGGTCTTGCGGCAACTGGCGGGCACACGAGGCCTGTTGGGGCGGTGCGGGCGCAGTGCCGAACGCTTCGCAGGGCCGATAGGATCGCCGTCCGTCGCACCCGTGCCAGCCTGGAGGACCTTGATGTCTGTGGCCGAACTGTTGGAAGCAGCGATCGCCGACATACGGCGGCAGGGCTACGATCCGGCAGTGCTGGCGAACGAGAGCTGTGTCCGGACGTTCGCCGAGCTCCTGCGGCTCGGATCCCGGAACTGGGATCTGGTCGGCGACGCGGTCGCCGCCACTCCGCCCGATGTCGAGCTGGCCGGGCAGATCCTGCGGACCTATCTGACGTTCGAGGACGACCGCAATCCGCACATCACCTCCTTCGAGCAGGACGTACGGATCGCCAGGGACTCCCGGGCGCTGGGACACCGGCTCGGGAGCGACGCGTTTCTGCTGGCGGTCGGGCCGGTGCGGCCGGCCCTGTACCGGGCCCAGATGGCTGCCGTCACCGCTGTGGACAGCGTCCTGTCCGACGCCTCCGAGCTGGCGGGCCTGCCAGGCCGGGCCGATGAGCTGAGGAGCCGGGCCGGCCGGGCCCGCTGGCGCAGGGGGCGGCTGGAGCGGCGGGCAGAGGAACTCGACAGTCGGGCCGCCGCGCTGACGGCAGGCTGTGAGGAGCGGACCGGGCAGGCACAGCAGCAGGTCGCCAGGTTCGTCGCGGATGTGACCGCGACCGTGGCGCTGTTCAACGACACATTCAGGATCGACCGCCGGCAGCCCTGAGCCTGTCCGTTATGGTCGCCCGGGCTCTCGTGAGGCGTACTGTCGGCACCCGGCGTCCGCCACGACGTGGGAAAGGCCGTCAGACGACCCGAGACCGTCACCGAACCCGATCAGGTCAGACCACAGAGAACAAGCTCAGTTCTTTGCAGGCTCAGGTAGTTCGGCGAGTGAGTCGATCCGGAACGTCGACTTCTGAGCGGCCGGGTCGTGCTGCTGGATCCAGCCCCACGGGCCGCGCCGGATCAGCGCGGTACGCATTCCGGCGTCGAGCGCGGGCAGTACATCGATGCGGGCCTCGCGCTGCTCGTAGAGGTCGAAGCCGGGCGCGAAAATCTGGAAGGTCTCCCGGTAGTCGCGGCCCTCGGCGATGACGGCGCCGAACTGGGCGACGAAGGTGTGTCTCGGGACCTGCAACCAGTCGGCCCAGGTGCCGTACTCGCGAGTCTCGTCCACGAGGCACTCGCCGACATCGAAAACCACGGCGCGGATCGTCATGGCAGCAGCCTAGTTCGGGCGGGAGTCGAGAGCGGTGCGGGTCTCGGTGACGAGGGTGCGGGCTTCGGTCACCGTGGCGGTCAGTGACTCGGGTGTCTCGCCGGGGGCGCCCAGCAGGCGGCGGGCTCGGGGGCCGAAGTCGGGTGGGGTGCTCGGGAGGGTTTCGGCGGTGGGGAGGGCGCCCTTCTCGTTGAGGCACCAGCGGCGGTCGTGGGCGTACATCGCCTGGATCAGGACGCCCAGGGCTCGGGAGAGGCAGAGGGAGACGTAGAGGGTGTCGGCGCGGGCCGCGCCCTTGGCTGCGGCGGCGAGGAGGAACTCGGCCTCCCAGGCGCCCGCTGTCAGGGCGTCGCGCAGGGGCTCGGGGTAGGTCGCGGTCCGGTGCTGAAGGGCCGTCAGTTCGCCGGTCGGGTCGGCCAGGATCTGACCGAGTGCCACCTCGCCGGGGTAGCAGGGGGACCAGAATCCGAGTGGATGCCCTGCCTGGATGCCCACCTCGTACCGGCCCTCGAGGCAGTCCGCCCAGACCTGCTCGACCCGGTCGAGGTCCCGGAGGATCCAGTCGACCGGCAGGCCGTCCACCCGGAGCCACGCGCCGCCGTTGACCCAGGGGCCCCAGTCGCCCGGGCCGGCCACGTCCACCTCCGGGCCGGCCAGTGTGCGTAGTGCGGCGAGGTCGAGTCCGCCGCGGTAGTAGACGCCGAGGTCCCAGTCCGAGTCCGGTCGGTGCTCGCTGCGGGCCCGGCTGCCGCCGAGCAGCACTCCGACGACGCCCGGCACTTGGGACAGGCGGTCGGCCATCTCCTTGATGATCATCATCTGCACGGGGCGAGTCTTGCAGGCCGTCGGCGGGTCGGGCCAGCCGTTTCCGTACGGCCAACGTCCCGCCGCAGCCGAGGAGATGGTCCCGACAGACCGGTCGAAATGGGGATGAAGTGACCGGATGGCCATGAGTAGTCATGCGATATGACCTGTGACATTGTTCTGCCGGTCATTCGGTGGCAGGATGCACGCCACGTCCCCCGCTTGTCCCGCCTGATGCTCAGTGAGTACCCCCCACAGGAAAAGGACTTGGCAGTGCGCCTGCGTCTACCGATATCCACCCTCGCAGCCGGCGTCATAGCCGGCGTCGCCACGGTCGCCTCTCTGCTGCCCGCCTCGGCGATCGCCGCGCCCGGCCCGTCCGCCACCAAGCCGGTGGCAGCCGCGGCCTCCTCCACAGCTTCCGCCTCCGCCCCGAAGCCGGCCGGTCTGGCCACCTTCGCGGCCGACTCCGACAAGTTCGCCTCGCCCGCCGCCCCGTTGTCGGCGGCCCAGCTCAGCCAGGCCGCGATGCGTGAGCCGGTCGGTGCGGCAACCGTGCCGAACACCGCCTCTCGCCCGGCGGAGAAGAAGGCGGGTCTGGCTGCCGCCGCCGCTGTCGCGCAGAGCTGTACCGCGGCCGACTTCACCACCCGTACCGGCGCCGACCTGGTCGCCTTCCTCGAGGCCTCGACCGTCGACTGCGTCAACACGCTGTTCGACCTCACCGGCACCCCGGCGGGCGGGGTCTTCAAGCAGTCGCAGATGCTGCCCGTCGCGGCCGCCTTCAAGAACCGCGCCACCGCCTACACCGGCGACAACACGAACAGCATCCTGCAGCTGGTGCAGTTCCTGCGGGCCGGCTACTTCGTCCAGTCCAACAACGCCGGTGCGGTCGGCGCCTACGACGCGACGCTCACCGCCGCCTCCAAGGAGGGCATGGACGCCTTCTTCGCCGGGACGCGCTGGAAGGACGTCACCGACGCCAACGGCAACATCCTCAAGCAGGTGCTGACCTACACCGACAGCGCCAACCTGCAGGGCAGCTACCTGGGCGTCTACAAGCAGGTCCTGAACGCGTACAACAACACGTACAACGCCATCCCCTCGATGGTCAGCGCGGTCAACTCCCCGTTGCGGTACGCGCTCTGGCGCGGCAGCTGGAACCCGCAGTTCGTCCAGGCGGTGGCCGCCGACCCCAGCATCGCCACCACGCTGGCCGACTTCGCGATCAACCACCAGGACCTGCTCGGCGGGCCGAACGGCGCGCTCGACATCAACGCCGGCAACGACCTGTCCCGGCTGGCGGGCACCGGTACCGCCGTCGAGACCCTGGTCAAGCCGCAGGTGAAGCGGTTGCTCGACGCCACCCCGATCCTCGGCCAGACCGGCCCGCTGTACGTCGCCACCGCGTTCCAGGCCAACTACTACGACGCGGGCCAGTGTTCGTACTACAACACCTGCAACCTGCCGGCGAAGCTGACCGCGGTGGTCCTGCCGAACCAGCTGGTCTGCGACAACCGCACGCTCCAGACCCAGGCGCTGTCGGCCGCCGAGCTCGCCGCGGTCTGCACCAGCCTGCGCGGTGAGGACTCGTTCTTCCACAACCTGGTCAAGGACAGCGGGGCGATCCCGAACCAGTACGACAAGACCGTCATCTTCGGGATCTTCGCCAACAAGACCGACTACACCACGTACTCCTGGGCCATCTACGGCAACTCCACCGACAACGGTGGCCAGACCGTGATGAACGCGACCGACCCGAACAACCAGGCCATCACGGTGATGTACCAGAAGTCCTGGAACCTCAACGACACCGCCCGGGTCTGGAACCTCAACCACGAGTACACCCACTACCTCGACGCCATCTACGACATGAAGGGTGACTTCACCACCCAGACGTCGGTCCCCGACATCTGGTGGGTCGAGGGCATCGCCGAGTACACGTCCTTCAGCTACCGGGGCGCGACGGACAACGACGCGATGACCGAGGCGGGCAAGCACACCTACAAGCTCAGCACCATCTTCCAGAACACGTACGGCAACTCGGACTCGACCCGGGTCTACCCGTGGGGCTACCTCGCGGTCCGCTACATGTTCGAGAAGCACCCGAACGACGTCCAGACCATGCTCGGCCGCTTCCGCGCCGGTGACTACGCCGGTGGCTACGCGGTCTACAACAACGTCGGCACCGGCTACGACGCCGACTTCGACGCCTGGCTGACCGCCTGCGCGGCGGGCGCCTGCTACGCGACCGGCCCGACCTCCCTGTTCACCCCGTCGGTGAACGGTGCCACGGTCAGCCTGACGGACCGGTCCGTGCAGACCGGCCCCGGGCAGATCACCGCCTGGAACTGGACCTTCGGCGACGGCACCTCCTCGAACCTGCGGAACCCGAGCCACACCTACGCGGCCGCCGGTACCTACACGGTCGCCCTGACCACCACCGACAGCAACGGCCGGAGCGCCACCAGCCCGACCTCGGTCACCGTGCTCACCGGTGGCGGCCCGGTCATCCTGCCGACCTGCACCGAGGCGCGCACCGACGCGATGGGCCAGAACTGCTCGCGGTCCAACCGCGCGGCGACGGCCGGCAACAGTGACTACCTGTACGTCTACCTGCCGGCCGGTGTCAGCACGCTGAAGGTCACCACCTCCGGCGGCACGGGCGACGCGTTCCTCTACTACAACGCCAACACCTGGGCCTCGCCGAGTGCGTTCACCGCGTCCTCGACCAGCCCCGGCACCACGCAGAGCATCACCGTCACCAACCCGACGGCCGGTTACCGCTACCTCAGCCTGTACACCAGCACCGGCTTCAGCGGCGTCACGGTCAGCACCCAGTTCTGATCTCCGACACCGTCCGTTCCCTGCCCGGCAGTTGATCCCCCACGGATCGCTGCCGGGCAGTGCTGCTTCGGTGCTGCTCCGTCAGCAGTCGCACCCGCAGCAGTCACAGCAGTCGCAGCCGCACTCACCGCAGTTGCAGGCGCAGTCGCACGCGTCACAGCAGTCGTTGCGTTTGCAGAACCCCTCGCGGCGCTCACCGGAGAACGGGTGATCGTGCTCGCAGCACAGCAGTTGGCAGCTGCAGGCGAGCAGCGCCCACATCGCGCAGCCGGCCAGCAGACCGCGCGGCGAGCGCGGTCGCTCGGGGGCGTGGGACTCGTGGTCGATCTGGAGGAAGACCCGGTCGACGGCACGCCGGGTCTCGTGCACCAGCAGCCGGTGCGGCAGTGCCTGGTCGGTGAACTCCACCTCGGCCAGGGCGAGTCGGATGCCGTGGGTGGCGTCCCGGCAGAGCCGTTCTGCCTCGGCGCGGCTGGTGCCGGTGGCGGTCAGCGGGTTCCAGGCGCCGTTCGCGTCGTCCTCGGCCTGGTCCTCGGCGGCGTCCAGCAGGTGGGCCAGTCGGCCGAAGAGCCGGCCCGCCTCGTGCAGGGCGGCCGCGTTGCCCGGTCGCCCGGCGAGTACTGCGGTGTGGGCGGTGGCCGCTGCGGTGGCGGTCTCGGTCGGTTCGGTGAGGGTCAGCAGCGGACTTCCCGCCGTCGCGGTGCGCTCCAACTCGCCCTGGCGGTCCGCTGCTTCGAGCAGGACGGCGGTGTCGAAGCCGACGGTGTCACCCGCCCGGCCGCTCTGTCGGTCCCAGCGCCGGGCCACCGCCCGGGCGGTGCTCGCCACCGGTCGGCGGGCGAACACCCCGTCGCGGTCCAGGACATGGTCGCGCACCTTGGCCGAGGCGAGGGCGAGCGAGACGGTCGCCGCCAGCCGGGCGCCCTCGCCGTCCGCCACCTGGGCGCCGCGCATGCCGCGCAGCGGGCAGGGACCGGCCTGG